>CAZQYQ010000017.1:0-30984 GCA_964597625.1 uncultured bacterium | reverse complement strand
CGACCCCCGGGGGAATAACCGCATCGACTCCGGCAGCAAGAAACCGTCGCAGCCGGCGCGGCCCGCGAACGGTCATGGCAGAGCCGCGTCTCCGGGTAATCCCGGCCAGAAACGATTCGCAACAGCACGGAAGAGAAGGCGGCGAGGCAAGCAGGTCGCGCTTGAGCGCGAGGTGATACAACCGGCTCATGCCGGGATCGATACGGCGGGGTCTTCGGCGATAAGCGCCAGCAGGACTTCCGCAAGCGCGCGCGAATCGTGCCGGACCATATCCGTCTCCTGCAGGAAGTCGCCGCTGACGACCCTGATGCCACGGTCCTCGATGCGCGTAACCGTGGGCGGCACCCAGAACTGGTTCATCTTTTCATACCGTTCCATCAGGGGCCGCGCGGCACGGCGCGAGTTGACAACCGTGACATCGATCCGTCTCAGCGGCGTATGCCTCAGAAGCGCGGTCACATGGTCCGCGGCGGAGAGATTGTCCGTCTCGCCGGGCTGAGTCATGATATTGCAGACGTAGACGATCCGGGCGCGGCTTTTGTTGATGCGCTCGGCAATTTCCGGAACAAGCAGATTGGGAATGACGCTCGTAAAAAGGCTTCCCGGGCCAAGCACAATCAGCCGCGCACGATCGATTGCCGCAAGAGCCTCGGGGTTTGGAAGCGGTTCTTTCGGCCGCAGGCTCATCGCAATGATCCGCTTTCCCGCGGCCGATATCGCCGTTTCACCGACCAGCTCGGCTCCATCCTCAAAACACGCGGCAAGTTCGACGTTCTCGCACGTTACCGGGAGCACCTGGCCGCGAATCGCGAGAATCTGGCTCGCGGCACGCACCGCCGTTCCGAAATCGCCCAGAACGCCGGACATGGCGGCGATGAAAAGATTTCCAAAGCTGTGGCCCCCCATTTCACCGGCTTCTCCGAACCGGTACTGGAACAGTCGCGACAAAAGGCTCTCCGAGGCGGAAAGGGCGACAAGGCAGTTCCGGATGTCACCGGGCGGTAGAATCTGCAGATCTTTCCGAAGCCTGCCGGAAGAACCGCCGTCGTCCGTGACCGTAACCACGGCTGTCAGATCGACCGGCAGCTCCTTGAGCCCCTTCAGAAGCGAACTCAGGCCTGTCCCTCCCCCGAGCGCGACGAGGTGCGGTTTCGGCCCCTCGGGCTGTTTGCGGAACATCAGGGCGCGAAGCCGTTCCGAGGTCTCGTAATCCCGCATCGTGAGAAGCTGAAATGCGCTTCCCACCGCATGAGAAAGCCAGTAAAAGCCGAGCAGGAATGCGCTGAGCGCGGCAATGGCAATCGCGGCCGGATCGAAGCTTTTAATGGTATCGAGGTGGAACGGCGTCAGCATCATGACCGCGAGACCGGCCAGAAACACCGCGGCACACGCCATCATGATGCCGCCCGCCAGAAAAATCAGCCACCGCCGGGTCCGTATCGACGGCCCGAAGACTCGGCGCATCGAAAACCGCATCAGAAGTCTCCGGTCATCTTTGCCTGGAGCTTTTTCGCAAACTTTTCGGCCGTAAGAACACCCATCCGCTTGAGATAGAAGTTCATCGCGGCGGTCTCGACCACGACGGCAAGATTCCGACCTTCGCGCACCGGAATCGTCGTGCTGGGCACTTCCACCTTCAACAGCTTCGTTGTGCGCTGCATGATGCCGAGCCGGTCGTATTCCTTGCGGTCATCCCACTTTTCGAGATTGATGACCATCTCGACCATTTTTTCATCCGATGTTGCGGCGATGCCGAACAAAGAGCGGATGTCGATAATACCGAGGCCGCGTATCTCCATGTGGTGCCGAATCATCTCGTCAGGCGAGCCGACGACCTTGGTGTCGCTTATTTTGAGCAGTTGAACAGCATCATCCGCAACGAGGCGGTGGCCGCGTTTGATCAGTTCGAGCGCGCACTCACTTTTCCCGATGCCGGACGGACCAATGATGAGAATACCAACACCGTAGACTTCGAGGAAAACGCCATGAACGCTCTTTCTGGGCGCAAACCGGTTGTGCAGATACCTGGAAAGCTGATACACGAACTCGCCGGTCCGCTCGGCGGTGCGCAGAATCGGCACCTGCTTCTGATTGCACAGCTCGATCAGTTCATCGAGAACCAGCAGATCGTCGGTAACTATAATGCATGGTATATTAAAAAAAAGGAGCTGTCGCAAACGGACCTTCCGGGTCTCGGGCGCTTGCTCGCCCAGGTAGGCCAGTTCGGTTCTGCCGAGCACGATGATGCGTTCGTAGCCGAAATGTTCGAAAAAGCCGGCGAGTTCCAGGCCGGGCCGGTGAACTTCAGATGAGATGATCTTGCGGTCAAGACCATCCTGGCCGGCAATAACCGTCAGCCCATGATCGCGTGAGATTTCCTTGACCAGTACCAGCGCCATGTAACATGCCCCGTCTATGTGTGGTGCAATTCTGCGCGCAGGCGGTACCCTGCTCTGCCGCGTCGCGAAGTATACCACACTTCAACTGCTTCACCATACAAACACCCCGGACGGCCACGCCCGTTCATCTCAACCGGTTTTTACACCCCGCAACAGATCCGCGGGGATCTGCATCCATCCGTGGCTTCGCACCTTCGCATCCTCAGTGGAGCACCCGGTTACCGGTCGATGGCGATAGCGGCTGCAGCAGCTTCGAAGCTGATGCTGCCGGCATAGTCATCCTCGCTGTCATAGATGATGAAATCCGTGCCGCCGAACCGGGACAGAGCCGCAGCCATTGCGGCGCGGGCTTCATTCGTGCGCCCCAGGGAATTGAACGCGCGGACTTCATAGAGAGCCACATGCGGTGCCATGATTCCGTCAGGGAAAAGCCGGCGATACTCCGCCGCCCATTTCAAGGCGGCGGCCGGGTCGTTCAGCTTATCGAGCGAGAGTCGCACCAGGTTCGTCACGACATCGTCAGCCCAGACATTATCGGTGCCAAACTCGCGGAAATACGCTTCGTATCTGCGAGCAGCCCCGGCGTATAGCCCGAGCCGTCGTTCTTCAACCCAGGCGATATGATATTTCACCGAGTCGATATACCGGTATTCCGGGTATTTTCTGACGAGCAACTCGAATGCGGCCAGTGCCGCGTCGGGCTTCTGAAATGTTCTCAACTGGGCGATTCCGCGGTAATACAGAATGAGTTCGGGCTTGAAAAACGTGATCCAGATAAAACAGCCGATCATTCCGGAAAACACGATCAGCATTCCCCATCGGTTGCACGTTTTCGCGCGCTCCCGGTCCGTCACGATCGCCATCTGCCGCTCCCGCCGCTTCAGCAAAACATCGGCAGGCGGCAGTCCCCCTTCCCCCGAAGCAAGCTGGCCCACAAATTCGCTCCATCCGATCGACCATTTCAGATACCGCCATGCTTCGCTCATCGTCCAGGCGAGAATGAAGAAAAAAAACGCAAGAAACGGGACGTTGAATGCCCCGGTAACGGTTTTTGCATTCAAGCGGACCAGGCCTGTCCAGAACCCGCGCCCGGCATAATCCGGCACGATTCTGAAAAGAATCCATGAAAACAGCCATGTCAGCGTCAGCGTGATCAGCGGATACAGCCACAGCATGACGGTCGGCATCCGTAATCCGGCCCAATGGAGCACCCGGCCGACAATCCGGCGCGCGATGAAAGCCAGGGCCGTCAGAGAAACGGCAAGCCCGCAAATCAGCAGGGCTCCGCGGCCAAGAGTCAGGATGAAGATCTGCCCGAGTGCCAGCTCCATGGTTGCGACTATCACGACAAGCGTGATCAGAAAAACGGGTATCGGCAGCCTGAACTGGGTTTGCGTAAAAACTTCGGATTCATTCGAACTCATGAAAGGAATGATACCAGACGGACGTCGCCCGAACAGTTCTTTATTCAGCCCCGGCAGTCCCGGGGCGAATCAAGCGGAGTCTTCCTCAAAGACAGAAACCCGGGCAGGCTCAGATTCACATCTCTCCAGCGGTTTTACCGATTTTTGCCGGAATCTCGGGGGTCTGAAGAAATTCATCGCAACGAACCTCAGAATTCATGCAGAAAATGCCGATAGGGCTGATGGGTTATCTCAGACATAAGGACAAACCGGGCTCCGCACATGAGGCAAACACAAGCAAGAATGAGATTCTCGCCCCTGGCACTCGTCGGGGCGCTGCTGCTTCTCTGCCTGCTTCCGGCGATTGTCGGCGCACAGAGCGCGGCATTTCAGGATCTTCCGAAGGATCACTGGGCCTATAAGGACGTTGATTTCCTCATTAAATCCGGCTATATGGACGGGTATCCGGACGGCACCTTCAAGGGCCGCAAGGTCATCACCCGGTATGACATGGCCCTGGTTCTGGCGAGAATCCTGCGCCAGATCGAAGGGAAGAAAACAAGTGAAAGTGACGCGACCGAGACCGAGCGGGCGGCGCTTTCCCGGCTCACCAAAGAGTTCAAGGATGAGTTGGGTCTGCTTGGCGTGCGCGTTGACGGACTTGAGCGCAGAATGGCGGATGCCGAGTCGAAGATGTCAAATCTCGAAAATGCGCTTCCCAAAGTGAAAGTATCAGGCTTTTACCGGGGTCGGGGCCAGTTCGTGATCGATCCGGTAACCGTGCTTCGCGATGAGGCGGGTGACGAGATCGAGCAGAAGTATATGTATACCAAGCCGGGCCTGGCCACGTTCTATCAGCAGATGTATCTGCGTTTTACGGGGAAGCCGCTCGGCGAGAAGATCGAAACGTTTTACGAGCTGGTCGGTTTCGTCAGCGGCAAGTCCTGGAACAAGCTCATTTACAATGATGTCGGCAAGAATTACGGTTCGAATCCGTTCGATGCGATCGACGATTACGTCACCAAGGTCCAGAATGACCGCTACGCGCAGACAAACAAAGTTCACTTCATCAGTAACGCGAAATCGATGAAGGTGCGCGTGTTTGCGGGTGAATCGGTTACCGGCCTGGATGACCCCTTGAACACCCTCACTGAAGACACGGATATCACCGAGCCGTATCAGGGTGTCGAACTTTCCGGTACCGACAATGGCCTCAATTATCAGGCGTCGATGCTGAAGAGCGACCTGAAGTATGGCTACAGTGATGAAAAGGAAATCATGACCGGCCGAATGGTCTGGAAGCTGCCCAACAAGTTCAGCCCAGACGCATTCAGCGTCGGCACCACCTACGCCGAAAAAATTGCCGATTACAAGATCCGCGGCAACTCGAACACCGTTCGTGGCGCGGATGTCAACTACACCACCGAGCGCATCGGAAAGGTCCAGGCGACGGCCGAGTTCCTGACTTCGACGGATTATCACGAAGACACGAGCGACAGCAAAAAGAAAAAGAGCCTCGGCGATGAGGCCACCAAGATGGATATCAGCGTCCAGAACGGCGGCTTCACCGGCACCGTCAAGCATTACGACTTCGGCAAGGAATTCCGTGCACGCCTCGCCCCGATCTGGGCATACGATATCGGCGATGAGGATGATGCGAGCGATTATCCGGACGATCCGGTTTTCAAGGAAAATTACGGCCACGAGGGGTTCTACGGGGAAAAGCTGACCCGTTTCTCGACCAACTATGACTTTGGAAACAAGCTTCTTTCGATCGCCAAGAATCTTTCGATGGAAGCGACCTATCTGACCAAGACCTGGGAAGTCGACCCGTTTGCTCCGCAGAAGACGGACGGCTACTCCGGTCGCAAGTTCACCTACCAGATCCTGTCAGACTTCACCGACAGCACGACGCTCAAATATGACTTTGAACAGCAGCTCGATGCCCTTGCCGGCGAGAGCGGCAAGATCAAGAACACGATCGAGCTCGATCTCAAGCTCAACGACTCTGTCAGCAGCAAGGGCAAGGTCTATGTGGCAAATGATGCGGATGAGAAGGATGTGGTCGGCGATATTACCTACAAGCGCAACGACCGCACCGGATACTTCGAGATCAACTCGAATATCAATCCCCGTGTGTTCGCGAAGGGAAGTGTTGAACACCAGGTCGAATGGGCAAACGCACCCAAGGAAAACACCCGCATCGATTACATCGGGGAAACGACCTACAATCTCACACCCACCACCAGCCTGACCGGGGGTGTGCAGCATATCGACTTTGAACACAAGGGCGACACCAGCAAATCAAGTCTTGCAAACGCGATTCTTGCCGAGCTGAAAAAGAACTTCACTGACAAGTTCCGCGGCCGGGCCTTCTATACCCGCGGCGTCATTGATTACAAAGACGGGCTGAAAGACACGCTCGACCGCGAGAATGCTTATGGAGAGCTGATCTACGACATCAGCAAGGATGCGAGCGTCAAACTCAAATTCGGTTATGACTATCCCGACAAGTGGCGCTGGGACATTACCAGCACTGACAACGGCCGAGACCTCGAGGACGTTGTGACCCAGAAAATGCTGACCTTTGAAGCCAAGGCAAACTTCTGAGAGAAGAACGATGAAAAGAAAAACATCCGCGATTCTGCTTTTCCTGGTGCTGGCATCGGCTCTGTTCTCGACTGGCTGCATGCAGGAAACGCTGGCCATGACCGTCGCGACCGTCACCGGCACGATCGTCGTGCCGGCCGGCCAGGATCCGCTCGGCATTCATATTACGGTTGCCGGCAGTTCCAAAGTCAGTGGCTACGTAAACGAAAAGGGCGAGTACAAGCTCGAGCTCCCCAAGACCGGACGATATCTGCTTGTTGCCCGCGGTAAAAATCTCGATGCTGATTTCACCTGGGTTGATGCCGTCATGGAAGAGACCGTGAAAGCCCCTGATATCACGCTGTCGGAAAAAATCACCGGCGAAGCGAAATGGCTCGCCACGCTGGCCGATTATCCGACCGCGACGTCTTTCAAGATCAAAAGTCTCGATCCGAAATGGGCGACCGATACTGTCGCGCTGGTCGACGACGGCACGAGCGGAGACAAGTATGCCGGAGACGGGATCTATACTCTTCGCCTTCGCAACCTGCCGACCGGATCGCAGTTGTATACTTTGCTCTATACCGGCAAGGCCCCGGACGATTCTACCGATGAGGACAAGGATGAGATCAAAGAGCGCGACGCCAAGAAAGATCCTCATCAGGAAAGCGAGCGCACCGCCAAATCTGAGATCTACATTCCTGAGCCGGCGATGAAAGTGGCCCGCGGATACGTGACTTCAACCCTGACCGGGGTAAATTACTCGGAGGTCGTCCTGGGCACCAAGATGGGCGCCCGCAAGATGAATGTCAATAGCGATGGATATTATTCGATTCCGATGGAAGGCAACGGCCGCGAGTATCTCACCTTCCGCAGCCCGAGCTTCCATGTCCGGGTCGTTCCGATCGATCTGAGCACGACGCCGATATATGAAGTGCCCACCCTCACACTCGCCGCCAAAGCCCCCGGCGAAGCCATGTTCATGTTGGTCAAATCCGACTTCCAGACAGTCACGAACCCGACGGTGGTTGCGGACTTCACGAACTGGCAGCCGCAGGCTCTCTACGACGACGGCACTCACGGGGACACGACTGCCGGTGACGGCGTCTATTCCTGGATGAAAACGGGCGTTGCTCCCGGATACCACAAGTATGCCTTCAACGTGACCACGACAGCCCAGGTCCGCGATCCCTACGAGGAGTCCGGCGACTCCCAGTATTCGATTCTGCTGGTGAAGTGAGATGATGCGTCGTTTTCTGTTCACCGTGATCCTGACGGTTGCCGTCGGGCTGGTTCCCCAGGCTGCATCTGCGATAGAACCTCCGACGAATTATTTCGGGGAAAGCGCCGCGTTGTTTGACGTGCAAGATCCGGTGGCTGATGACCGCGGCCCGGGGTATTACACGTATCCGCTCGACAGGCGGATCAAACGCGGCACATTCGATCTGAAGCGATTCACGGTTTACGAAGAGAACGACATGCTCGTCTTCACGCTGCAGATGCGCGAATACATCAAGACGTCCTGGGAATCGGGCACCCGCGGAGCCGGCGAAGAACAGGGGTTCGTTGCCAATGCCTTCGATATTTATATCGACTTGGATCGCAAGCGCGGCTCCGGATGGAACAAAGCCCTGCCCGGCCGGGATCTGCTGTTCACCGACGGCATGGGATGGGAAAAGATGATTCTGGTCACGCCGCTTTCCCAGTTCCGGGCATACGATGTCATCAAGAATAAAACCGAGGAAATCGGGTTTCAGGACATGGTTCCCGACATCATCATTCCTGACTACGTGCAGGTTCAGCGGGACAAGATCATTCTTCGGATCAGCAAGTCTCTGCTGGTCGGAAAGCCCAGCCCCGACTGGGGATTCCAATGCCTTGTCATGGGATATTCGAACGTGGTTTCGCCGAATCGTCTCTTGAACATGGATGTGAAGGCATTCGCAACGCCGAAAGATTTCGGCGGCGGCTGGGACACCTACGGAGACCCGCCGGTCATCGACATGATCGTTCCGGGCGATATCGAAGATGCCGACCGCAGACAGTATGCTCTTTTGAAGGCATACCGATCCGAGCCGTACCGGGGCGAAATCGAGTATGCGATGATTCCCTTCGTCTATGGCCGTGAAAAGCCATCAGCCGCCACGGGTGGAAACGCGAAACAGGATTTGAAGCTCCTGACACAACCGCCGACCGTCCTGGCGCCGGCAATCGATGATCAGCCTCCATCCATTTTGCCTGCAGATGCCTCCCCAGCGGCTGCCAAGCCTCCGGTGACAGCTCCGGCCGCACGAACGAGCCGGGGTCCGGCCGGTATCACGTCGAGCGGGATGAAAAAACCGGCGGCAGGCACGATTTCAGACAGTTCCGATGCCGGATTCCTGCCTATCGGAAAAGCCGGTTCCGCAGATGCGGATGTGAAGAGCGGCTTTCTGCCGATTCGCAAGGCCGTTCCCGGAGCAGGAACCTCGAATTCGGGAACAGCCACCACAGCCAGCAGCTCGTTCCAGCCGCTGAAAAAAAAGACCGGTTCATCCACCGGCTTCATGCCGATCCGCAAGGCAGCGCCGACAATCGGCGACTGAGTCTGCGTGGATGTTCACGGATCTGGCTTTGAGCCTTCGTGTCTCATCGTCGTCCATACGGACATCCTTTGCGATGGCCTGGCGGCCCGGGTCTGATTTCTGAAGTATTTTTCAACGTTTGAAAGATCGACTCTCAGGTTTTCTCCAAGATGTGACGAAAGATGAGACGAGGTGTCCTTCATTTATATCCGTTCCCGCACCCGACCCGCCTGAGGAGGTAGCTCATGAATCGTCACACAACCATCCGCCTGCTGGCGATGATCATATTTACGACGCTGCTCTGCGCCGCTGCTGATCCTGCATCGGCACAGTCATCTCGTGCGCGAGGCATGGGCGGGGCCTTTCTGGGCGTTTCCGACGACGAGTCGGCTGCGTATTACAACCCGGCCGGACTGTCGCAGATTCAGGGGCGCGAAGCATCGGTTCAGATGAAGGTCAACGAGCGCGACATGTTCAACTGGACCTCTCTCGCCTTCACTGGCCACATCTACGAGGAAGACGCAAAGGACACGTTCTCGATTACGGATTACCTCGAGCACAATGTCCTTGAAGAGCCGGTGGCCCGCAGACCGAAGTACAGCTATGGTGTTGCCTATTCCCAGGATAATCGCGATGTCGGCTTTGGGAAACTGGTCGGCGGCGAGTTTCTGGGGGTCAAGCGCGAAGTCGAAGATCTGCAGCTCGGGTTTGGAACCCGCTTTCCGATCGCACGGCGCATGCTGGCACGTGAGCAGCTCTACGGCGGCATCAAGCTGCGCGCAACGACGGCGGACCGCTGGATCAAGAGTCTCGGAACGCATGCCAAGCGCGATACGCAGTCGCTTGGTTTCGGCCTCATGTATCACTACAATGACCGTATCACCGGCGGCTTGACGGTGGACAATCTCGTCGAGCGCGTTGACGGAGTCGGCAATGACCGCGATGGAACGAGCCTCAACCTGGGCGGCTCAATGACTCTGACCAAGGGCACCATCGTCTCGGCCGATGCCACGAATCTTACAAATTCCGACCGCACGAACGAGCAGCAGTACAGAGTCGGGATCGAGAAAAAGTTCATCGAGAACGACCTGACGATTCGCCTCGGCTCCTGGAACGGAACGCTGACGATGGGCTTCGGCATGGCCGTGCTGCCCAACATCCGGTTCGACTACTCGTTCTACAACGGCGACGTGGTGAAGGAACATTATGTCGGCGGCCACATGACCTTCGACTGACGGATCCGGCGTCATGACACACTCCATTCATCGGCTTCTTCAACGCTGCGCCGGCTTCGTGCTGGCGCTGTGTTTTCTCTGGTGCGGCGCGGCACAGGCCGTTGAGCTTCCCCCCATCGCGACCGAGACGGCGGATTTCGATCGTCAGGTCGTAACGGCGTGGGGAATCGCAGGCCAGCCCTGGGAATCATCGACCTCCTATGAAGAGGAAAAATCGCGTGCCTGGATGGATGCCATGCATCACGCCTATGCGGCGGTTCTCGACATTCCGCTCATGGAAGGTCTCACGGTACGCTCGGCTCTCGCGGCAAACAGCGCCTTGAAAGAGCGGCTGGGCCAGGTCCTGCTTGAAACGGATCCGGTCTTTTATGATCCCGATGTGACCGGGCTCGTCCGATGCCGCATGGATCTGCCTTTCGCGGGCAAGACGAGCCTGAGATCAGCGTTGTATCTGGCGGCGTTACGGCCGCGGCCGCAGGAGCCGAAAGCATTTCTGGCCTCCTGGACATCTATAGCGTCCTCTACGGAAATAGCCGCGGAAACGGCATCAGCCGCGGGGGAAGATCTCAGGCGCGTGATCATCGATCTTCGGCAGACGGGTTTCCAGCCATCGCTGTTTCCACGATTCTTTTCAGAGGCGGGGGAGCTGCTGTTTCAGGAAGCGCAGATTCCCGGGCCTGAGCGGTTCAGCCGGCCCACGGTGCGGTTTACGGAGCGCATCGAGGATGCCGCCCAGGGGTTTGATGAAACCCAGCTCGCTTATATCGAAGCGGCTGTCGCACCGCTGGCACGCAGGGATATCCGCATTATGCAGCATGAAGCAGGCATCTTTTTGGCATTCAGTAAAAAGCTCGCCGGAGAGCCGCTCGGTGGCCGCGACATCATGATCGTGCATGGTCGTCGTCCCGCGCCGTCCGGTCTGCTTCCAAAGTCGGGGAAAAAAGAAAAAGATAGCGGCAAATCTTCCGCGAACAAGCGCAGCAAGAGTCCAGGCAAGCCCTGAGAGCCGAATCGCTCGATCGGGGTGGCAGTGCAGCGCGATTCCTGATATCCTTGTGCCCGTCGGCATGTGCCCTGATGCGTGCCGTGCGGCGGGCAGCTTGCTTGCAGCCCGCGCCCAGCCCCTCTCCCTGCGGAGGTCTGCAGCATGCCGAATCATTTCTGTAAAATCATTCTTCTCGTTCTGGTATTCGCAACCGCCCTTTTGCCTGTCGATGCGGCCAGCGATGCAATATCGCCTGATACACGCACCATTGAACGGCTCGAGCGGTATGTCTACGCGGCTGTCCAGACCGGTGACCCGGCTGGCCGTCTCGGAAAGCTCGAAACGGATCTGCTCGGCCGCAGGCTGGGCCGTTCGGTTTCTCACAGGGCTTCGAACCTGAATAATCTTGTTTTCAAAGGATCGGCCGGCTCGCCGTCCCTGGACATGAAACTCAACTTTCTGGAATGGAAAGTGTTTCATGAGACACACAGCGGCAAACTCGCGGAGCGTGTCGCGGCGCTCGATACATCTGTCACAGGTCAGCCCGCCACCGAACCGCTGGCGTTTCGCGTGGAACAGCTCATGCAGATGACGCTCGACAGCGGAGTCATATCGCTGCATCCGGTAAAGATCCCGGCCGGAACGACGTTCCGGGTTAAACTCACGGAGCCGGTCTCGAGCGCAAACGTGAAGGAAGGCGATTTGATATCGATGACCCTGGCCTCAGATCTGCTTATCGACCGGTCTATTCTCGTCGTCAGCCGGGGTGCACCCGTGATCGGAGAAGTCGAAAAAGTCCGCCGGGGCGGCCGGTTCGGCCGTTCCGGCTTCATTAAATTGCTTGTGAACAATGTTCCCGGCATAGATTCCACTGATATTCCGGTCAAAATCCTCGGGCTCGCAGGCAGCGATCTTGACCGCAAGAAACTCGGTATGGCCGCTGGTGCGTCGGTGCTCGGCTATCTGGCCATGGGCCCGGTCGGCCTGGTCGGCGGAGCATTTGTGAAGGGGCAGGATGCCGCTCTGCCGGCCGGCACCGAACTCGAAATCGAGACTCTCAGTTCGGTGCAGGTAACCGGAATCGTCGTAACCAACGGGAACTGACGCTCTCCCGGCTTCCCCGGCAATTCGCACATTCTCTCATCGGGAGATGCTCGCCAGATCGATGAGGGCCTGCATTCCGCCAAAATGGGATCCTTCCCAGTAAATTTTTCCACAGCCGGTGCAACGGGCGAAGATCTCATAGAGAGACGCAACACCCGCGGGAATGCAGTTGCGGACGTCTTCGCGGGATGCCGGCACCAAGGGCGCATTACAAAGCATGCACCTGGTGAACGTGGCTATCCGGTTTCGCAGAGACAGCCGGCCGATCACTTCTTCCAGCTGCCTGCGCGGATTCCGCTCACGTATCCAGCGGCCGCCGCGCACATCGCCGTGCATGAGAAGCCGGATGTCGCAGGTCAGAATGAACCGGCCCTCTCTTGCTGAAATCGCCACGATTTCATGATCGTCGTAGTCATTTTCATAGAGAGTATCGAAACCCAGCAGGCGCATCCAGCGGGCCAGTTTTCCGAGATGAACGTCCAGAATGAAACCAGCAGCCGGGTCGGGAAGACATTTCAATCGTTTTCCCGTCAGGTTTTCCTTGTCCGGCGCATCGGGATACACCTCGACCAGGTCATCCGGCGCGAGGCGACTCGCAAAGCCGGCCGCCACCTTGTTTATGCATATGACATCGATTTCAGGGTGCGGCACTCCCAACCCTTCCACCACATCTTTCACCGACGGAGAGCCGAGCAGCGTGACGGATAACGGATGGCCGCGTTTTCTTCGGAGAATGAAATCCTCGAGTTCTCCGAAGAAACGCACGCTGGCCGTGGGTAATCCTTTGATATCGCATGTCATGCACACATGATATCAGGAGTGTGCTATTCTGGCCCCATGCATCCGATCCTGTTTGAGTATGGTCCGATCCGCATCGGATCCTATGGCGTTCTTCTCGCGCTGGCGTTTCTGTCGGCGATTTTTTTCACCAACAGAGAGTTTCGTAAAAACGGCGCGGACCTGAATATTGCATGGGATATATATCTTCTTGCCATCATCGGCGGTCTGGTCGGATCGAGACTGCTCTACATTTTCGAGTTGCCTGATCATTTTCTGAAAGCGCCTCTTGCGACCCTGTTCGGATCTACCGGGTTTTCCGTCATCGGCGGGTATATCCTTGCTTTTGTTCTTTGCTGGTGGCGCGTCCGGGCCTCCGGCGAATCCTTTTTCCGCATCGCGGATCTCACCGCGCCCGGGATGGCCGTCGGCTATGCGGTAGGGCGATTCGGCTGCATCACGGCAGGTGACGGCTGTTACGGCATTCCGACGTTTTCCCCCTGCGCCATGCATTTTCCGAATGGCCTTGTGTCGACCCTCAGCGCCAAAAACAATCAGCTGACATCCATGTTCATGACTCTTTTTCCCGGTCAGCCCATTCCTGTCGATATCGGCGTGCATCCGACCCCTCTGTACGAATCGGCATCCCAGCTTATCCTTTTAGCAATCCTTCTCCTCCCTCTCTGGCGCCCGGGCTCGAGCCGGAGGCTTGGATTTTTCCTGGGCTGGTTCGGCCTTTCACGGTTTCTTGTCGAGTTCATCCGGCTCAATCCCCCCTCCTGGCTCGGGCTGACCAGTGACCAGTGGTTGAGCATCGTGATTTTCGCCATTGGATTTTTGCTGTTCATCCGCTCCCGGCCAGAGAGTTCGCAGGAACCCCTCAATCCTTCATCGGCCGAAAATCAAAACACCTGATGAAGCCAGGAGTAGACGCCAGGCGACGGCATCTCCTGCGCGAGGGACGCCCCGGTAAAGGTCCGGTCGTCTACTGGATGTCACGAGACCAGCGCGCGGACGATAACTGGGCGCTTCTGGCCGCGCAGGAAGATGCATGCTGGCGGGAACGGGGGCTGACGGTCGTTTTCTGCCTTGCCCCCGCCTTTCTGGGAGCGCCCCGTCGCGCGTATGACTTCATGCTGAGCGGACTTCGAGAGGTCGAGGCGAGGCTGAGAAGGCTTCAAATCTCCTTTCGGCTGCTCGAGGGCGATCCAGTTGATACTCTTCCTCGTTTTCTGTGCGGAATCGATGCCGCGGAACTTGTAACCGACTTCGATCCGCTCAGGCCGAAACAGGAATGGCGCAAACGAATCGGGGAAGCCATCTCCATTCCGTTCGTCGAAATCGACGCGCACAATATCGTTCCCTGCCGACAAGCCTCCGACAAGCGGGAATGGGCTGCGGCAACTCTGCGTCCCAGGATTCTTCGCCTGCTGCCCGCCTTTCTGACGGAGTTCCCGTCTCTCGAACCCATGCCAAAACAGCCGGTTCTGCCGCCCCCCGTTGATTGGAAACGGGTCTCCGCAACTTTTTCCTGCGACGAGTCGGTCGGCGCGATTGCCGGCAGAAAGGCAGGCCCGACCGGGGCAGAAAAAGCTCTGGCGGAGTTTCTCAAAAGCCGCATGAAAGGCTATTCCATCGCACGCAATGATCCGAATATCGACGGCCAGTCGCATCTGTCGCCCTGGCTGCATTTCGGACATCTTGCCCCCCAACGGGCGGCTCTGGAGATTTCGCGGGCAACGACGGCTCCGGATGAAGACCGCGCGGCCTTTCTCGAACAGATCGTGGTTCGGCGGGAACTTGCCGATAATTTCTGTTTTTACGAGCCGAACCATGATACGTTCGCGGCCATCCCGGCCTGGGCGGCACGCACGCTCGAAGAGCACCGCCATGATGCGCGACCGTTCATCTATGATTTCGACACGTTCGATCGGGCGCAAACGCATGATCAACTCTGGAACGCCGCGCAGACGGAGATGAGAACGTCCGGTTCCATGCATAATTACATGCGCATGTACTGGTGCAAAAAAATTCTGGAGTGGAGTGCATCCCCCGAAGAGGCCTGGCAGACGGCAATTCGGCTGAACGACCGCTACGAACTGGACGGCCGCGATCCGAACGGATACACCGGCATTGCCTGGAGCATCGGAGGCGTCCATGACAGGCCCTGGAAATCACGCCCCGTGTTCGGATCGATCCGGTATATGAACGATCGCGGCTGCAGAACCAAATTTCATGTCGACAATTATATATCCAGATGGATGACGCCTGATCGGCGGGCCGAATCGCCAAGCATCTAAAACAACGATGAGATGACCCTGTTTGCGACGGCAATTCCCTGCCGTGTCAGGGTAATGGTTGAACCGCTTCGGTGGAGCATCCCGGCAATGCATTGTTCGTCAATGGCTTCATGGAATGACTTCGACGGCGAACCGAATCTGCCCGCAAGCCACTCCAGGTCGAGACCATCGCTGACAAGTCTGAGCCGCAGCATGACGGCTTCCCGGAAGATATCTCCGGCCGCGAGCGTTTCAGTCTCTCCCGCCATGCCCCGAAGCCAGGATGCGAGGTCCGGTGGTTTAGACAGACGGACTCCCGATCGTGTGCCGACCGCCGCCGGACCGACACCTATATATTCACCGCTATGCCAGTAGTTCATGTTGTGCCGGCACCGGCCACCCGGCCGGGCGAAGTTCGATATCTCGTAATGCTCGAACCCGGCCGCCGCGAGGACATCTTCGACTTCGAAAAGCTCTTCGGGGCCGACATCCGCCGGGTCAGGGAACCGGCCGCTGCCGACGCGTTCTTCAAGCGGCGTTCCTTCTTCGAGAGTCAGAAAATAGGCCGACACGTGCTCTATCGGGAACTCGGACACAAGGGCCTCCAGATCCCGGGCAAGCGAAGGGCAGCCCGGAACACCCAGTATCAGATCCACGCCGACGCGGTTCGTCAGGGATAACGCCCGTTTTATCGCCTCACGCCCGGTCGAGACGTTTCCGCGTCGCTCGAGAACAACCAGTTCCCCATCCTGAAGCCGCTGGAGGCCCATGCTCAGCCTCAGACCCGGAATCTCGCGCAGAACGGCAGCCGTTTCATCCGTCAGCGTTTCGGGGTTCGTCTCGACCGTCCATTCTTCCAGGGACGTTTCCGGGACGGCGCATCGGAGTGTTCGCAACAATCTGTCGAGGGAACCGGCGCCGATCGCGGTCGGGTTGCCGCCCCCGATGAAGAGCGTCCTGATGTCATTGTCCCCGGATCCCGTCACTTCATCGCGCAGTTCGTCTTCAAGTTTATCCAGATACGCTTCTATGGAGGCCGGCGTCGGCACCATCGAATAAAAGGCGCAATAGCCACATTTGGAGAGGCAGAACGGCACATGGACATACAGCCCGGTCACGCGGAACTCCTTTCGTTCGGAAACCGCGCCCGGAGCGCCGCGACAAAAGCGGCATCGGCACGTTCCGAAATCAGCCGGAGAGGCGACCAGCCCAGATCCCGTGTCTGTTTCAGGAAAACGGCCAGCATTATTATTGTTATTAGTATATTTTGCCAGGCATTCACTTCCCATTGGTTTTTCCAGGCGAGCAGGACGTCTTTTCGGAAAGGATACAGCCACGGGATAGGCCAGGATTCACCGTCAGGACCGCGCGAACCCACGACGTCACAGGCGATGTGAAGCGCAAAAAGAGCTCCCGCCGTTATCGCGACACGGGTCCGACGCACCGCGCATACCGTCAGCAGCAGCACGAATGTTATCCCGGCAAAGACATTATGTCCGAAAACATGATGATAGGCTGAAAAGAACTCCGTTTCTCCCCCGCGCATCACGTCGATGACCGCGCCGGCGCCATCGAGATCGGGAGCAAGCCCTGCGGCAGCCGCCAGGGTGGCATCGCGGGGTGTTTTGCAGCTTCTCTGAGCGATGCACCAGCTGACCAGCCCGTGGGTGATGATATTCATCGGGTCGGGGCGGAAGCGGCGGAGTTCGCCGGGCTGCCGTTCTCCTTCCGGGCTCTTTCGGAGGCAATGCGTTCGAGAAATACCGTTAATTCGGGATCCGTGGCCAGTTCGCAGGGAGTGCAGCCTGATGCATCCGCGCGATGAGGGTCTGCCCCGTTTTCCGCCAGAAGGCGCGCCACATCGCCCTTCCCTTTTTCAGCCGCGATATGCAGCGGGGTCCGGCCACGCATGTCCGCCGCACCGATGCGTGCTCCGAACATGATGAGCAACGCGGTAGCCGTGGCATCCCCGAGCTCCGCGGCGATGTGAAGGGGCGTGATCCTGTTCGTGGAACTGCCGGTTATCAGAGGAACGTTCGATACCAGGGGATCATCCTCGAGCACCTGGCGCGCGGCGGTCATATCATGCGCGTTCAACGCATCAAACAGGCGTCCGGACTTGACGAGAGTCGTCCTGGAAAAAACAATACGAGATATATTACTTGCAACATGTATTGTCACGCGCTGTTTCGATTTCGGATGTTTGATCTGCACTTCATCGCCCGCCTTGAGAATCAGAACGGTTCCCGATGGGACGCCGCGGCGGCCTCCAAGGCGACGGATGACGGCAGCCGCCGAAGCCTGTCCGTAATCCTCGGCGGTATCAAGGGGTGTCTGCTCGTAGTCATTCATCGTATTCAGCAGATCAGAGCCCGAGGCAATGGCCCTGATGATTCCTGCGTTACCGGCAGCCGCGCACACGTGGAGAGCCGTATCGCCATTGCTGTCTTTGCGGGCAGGATCAGCACCGAGACGTAACAGAATCCGGCAGGCGGATTCGTTCCCTGCTGCCACGGCAGCGTGGAGGGGCGGTCTTCCATTCTGTAGCGGCGCATTCGCCAGTTGAGGCGCGCGTTTCAGAACCTGCTCAAGCTGAGCCGTTCCGGTTGCTTTCAGAAGCGCCTCGAAATCGACAGGCTTGTCCAGCCCGCCGGCACCCTTCAGGATCTCCACCACGCCCTGGCAGCCGCAGGCGACAGCGTGCGCCAGCGGGGTTCTGCCCGAGGAGTCTCCGGAGTTCACGAATGCCCCCCGGGAAACCAGCCAGCGCGCCATCGCAACCGAGCCAGGACGAACCTTGCCGGCAGGCCTGGCAGGACCATATTCCGGTATCGTCCAGTGGATGGGCATCCGGCCTTTTGCATCACGCGCATTGATATCGGCTCCGCCGCGCACCAGCTCATCGGCTGCTCCGACCTGATCCCAGGCTGCCGCAAGATGCATGGGGGTCGCCTTTTTCACCGGATCCGCAGCCCGGGCATCGGCTCCACGGGATATCAAAAGCCGCACGACGTCAGCCGCACCCGTCATGGCGGCGATATCGAGCGCCGACATGCCTTCATTCTTCTGGTTTCGCAGGTTCAGATCAGCGCCCCGTTCGAGCAACAGCGCGACGATTTCGGCGTTTCCATCCCAGGCGGCCAGGTGAAGCGGGGTGATGCCCTGAGGATTTTTCGCATTCACGTCAGCCCCGGCATCGATCAACGCCCTCACGATGGCAATATGCCCGGACTGGGCGGCGAAATGCAGCGGTGTCGCCTGCTGAAGCATCTGGAGATCACCCGATTTCGGCCGCATCGTGTCACGGTCTTCAACGGTGCGGGGACGCAGCCTCAGGATCTCGAGCACGCGATCGAGATCGCCGCGCCGCACAGCTTCGTGAATATCACCGGCGCCGGCAGGAACGGAAACGGCAGTCACGGCAAGGAACAGCGCACCGAGCAGCGCGGATCGATTCCGGACACAGGAAACGTTGCAGCAGAAAGGAAATTTCATATGAGATGCCGGTTACGGGCTGGTCGTGATGCCCACGTTCGGAACCGCGGCCGAAGTTCCCTGGCGGGTTGTTCGCGGCTCCCGCGGATACGCTGCGGAAATGACAATGGTGATCTTCTGCGGCCTGTGGCCGATATTTTCGGCCTGAATCTCAATCCAGTCCACATTCCGTACCAGGATTTCGCGGCGTTTCAGCGGGGCAGTCATGGGAGCCGCTGCGAGAGCGGCCGCGTAGTTCGGCGCGGTCGTGGCATATGTGGTTTCACGTTCTTCCCAGATGAGGGTGCCCTGAGCCGGATTGTCGGGTGATGCTTCCAGTTTGAAAATATTCCAGCCGAGTATTCCGGCTCTGTTTTCAGCCGCGCTGAATTTCTGTCGTTCCGGAAGTGCCCGCGGCATATACATTGAAATTCCGCTGTTTGCGCCAAGGATCGCCGTGGCGGTTTTGCGCCCCAGCCCCTGAGGAATGTGGACATAGAACTGCACGGCATTCGGCCCGATCGTCGCCTGATCCCGGCCGCCGGCGTCGTACATGTCCGACGGCAGAAGAGTCGTCGGGTATGACGTTGCTTCAATAGCCTTTGTGATGACCATTTCAGCTTTACGCAGATCCGTGACGACATACTGCAGCCATGCAGCTTTTCCGGCGACTTTCTGTCCTCCGAAAAACATCGAGTAGGCCGCACCCAGGAACAGCGACAGAACCAGTGACGTAACAAGCACTTCAACCAGGGTAAACCCTTTCCTGTCAGGCATTATCGGCGGCTCACCTTGATGATTTTTTCCAGGCGGTGATCGTGGGATGTTCCGGTCTGAGGGTCAAGAATCGATGCTTCGACGACCATGCGAACCGCCTCCTGATTGAACCGCCGCTGGCCGGCAACCGATATGACCCGGAGGGAAACGACTTCATACGTCGCCCGGTATGGGAAGAGGTTTGAAACGGCGATGTCGAGGCGGTATGGATCTGAGATCATCGAGTCATTCCAGTTCAGGTCGCGCTGGATGCTCGACAGGTTCGTAATATCGGATCTGAACCGCCACAAATACAGGTCATTATTCGGAACCCGAACTCCCTCTTCCGTGGGCCATCCGGCAGGGAACCACGATGCCTGACCGGCCGTGACATCGCTTGTGTCGAGCGCATCCAGCTTGTACCATTTCATCAAGGCATCCGCCGAAAGAGTTCCCTGGGTTAAAAATCGCGGTCCGGGATTATACACATTGGCTCTGCGAACGCATGGAGCCGAGGGTGCATACTCGTTTTTCCTGATATCGGGCAGCAACGATCTCTCCGTGGGTGTGACTTCTGAAAAATCGAACGCCGGGTTCTTGCCAAGGCTGTACATGCTCGCATCATAGAGTTCCGTAGGAAAAAGCCTGACTTTCAACTCCGCATGCTGAATGGCACCCGCGGCCATATACTGAACCTGCAGCTCACGTATGGACTTCGTCACCTGGCTGCGGTATTCGCGGCCGGTTCTCAGCAGGGCCATCGAAGTAATCAGAAGCACCGTCGTCAGTACCAAAACCACGATCAGCGCCATTCCGCGGCGGCATCGCAGGATTCTGCCTCTCATGTTCGTTTTCAATCCAGGTTTGCCTTGTATGTCACGACATGAAGCCGCTGCGGCCGGCCCACAGTGCTTTCCGGCCGGCGGTACTCAGAAGTGGCAAGATTCCATCTGATCTGCAGCACAAGCCGCTGCATCAGATAATAGCGGCCCAGGGCATCCGGCCTGGCAAGCCTCCGCTGGTCAACGACGACCGGCGTCGTTGCCGGGCCCCAGACATGCATGGCGCCGGGAATTCCAAAATACCGATAGGGAGAAACCACATTGAGAGGATTCCCCGGGCCTGTTTTCTGATACACGGACGGCTGGCCGAGAGATTCCGTATGCGCCGCATCCGCGGTCAGAGAAGCCCAGCCCAGCTGTTCCTCGGGGCGGGGGTTCTGGAAAAAAGAAAACGTCAGTTCCGTGCCCGGCTGGATGGCCGTGCTGCCGTCTAAAATCGGATCTGATCGAAGGTAGATCGAATACTGGATTCCTCTCCCGTCAGATGCGATTCCGTTGCAGGAGTATCCCCCGGCGGCGAGGACCGACCCCGGGAAAAGCGCAGCGGCAAAGGATGCGGCACCCGGGCCGGTTATCATCGCAGGGTTTCCAGGGATCAGACCCGAAAATGGGAGGTTATCAAGAAGAGAGTTCAATACGAATCGCGCTCTGTCGATCGCAAAGGAGTTTGCAGCAAGCAGATCGGTATCTTTCACATCCCGGGTCAAAACCCCGAAAACAGGAATCAATGCCGTCGCCAGAACCAGCATCGCAAGCATGACCTCTGTCAGGGTCACGCCTGTACCGGCATGACGTCCTGGCTGAACTCCGGGGTGGGACATTTCGCGAATTCTCATCTGATCTGGATTGCAGCTCATCATCATTTTAATTATAGTGGATGGGTGACTGGCATACAAGGAAGAAACTGCGGGAGAATAAGCGAATTTCACGCCTTTGCTTTTTTACTGATTCTGCTTCTTTCCCTCCCCGGTCTGTCGAATGTTCCGCTCGAAGCCTGCGATGTCGATCTTCTGGCCATCATCGAAGTGGAAACGGCGTCGTTTCCGGTCTCGGCATCATGGATCGAGGCCGCACGCGCGACCGCACAGTTGTCAGATGCGCTGAACACCGGCTCTCCGGCCAGCAGCATCGTGCACCGCTGGAACGAAGCATCATGGAGAGTATCCGTAGTTGCCCAGCAAACCGGAAACGATCCGGCAACCGATCTGGGTTCTGCAACACGCCTCGTGGACCTTCTGATCGGTTCCGGAGATTTCATTTCCGCGCATGAAGCACTGCAGAGGCAGTTCAGACTCATCATCCAGGGAATCAGCAAGCTTGAACTTCCCGTTCGTGTCTCCTCTCTTGCCGCCCTGACGGGAACCGTCTGGAGCATTGCAGAAGCATCGAGAGACCGTGACACACGCCGTTTTCGAAATGAAATCGCGGGACTCGCGAGTAGTATTCAGACACTGGAAAGCAGCCTCGCCATTGCATCAGACGCCGATCTCACCGAAGCGGTGCGATACTGGGGAACCGAACTGGAAAAGCATTCGGCATCAGCCGGAGAGGAGTGGCCAGATGAACTTTTTCTTGCCGCGAGCCAGCTGAAGAACGCATTGATTCAATTTCACAAAGCCATACGGATCAGGTTGCCTGAAGGAAAGTAATTTTGACGATCGGAACAAATTTTTTCTCTCCTTTTTTTGCACTTTTACATGGGAAAATTCAGTTCCAGACTTGAATATCAATGTTTTTCACCTGTGGTGACGGCACAGATCAAAGCTGGTTTGATTTATGCTGTATAATGATGCCGGACTCTGAGATTCTCTTCTCCAATTCGTGATGTCCCTATCTGTCAGCCTCTATTTCCTGTACAATTATTCCGAGAGGAACGAATAACAAATGGCATCGTCAGATCGCCTGACCGCATTGGCAGGCAGCCTGCTCTACGGGCTCCTGCTGGCAGCCGCATTCGTCGGAAATGGAACTGTCTGTTCCGCGGCTTCTCCCCTTCCCTTGGCACAACCGGCCAGATCGACCGCTCAAACGATCGTCGCCGGTTCTGTCGATCTTTCCGCGGTGATCGCATTTCATCCCGC
Organism: uncultured bacterium; assembly: GCA_964597625.1. Lineage (GTDB taxonomy): Bacteria > Muiribacteriota > Ozemobacteria > Ozemobacterales > Ozemobacteraceae > MWAR01. The sequence continues at coordinate 8,496 of CAZQYQ010000017.1, read as the reverse complement.
AATGCGTAATTTTGATTATCGATCGGGAAAATTCGTTTCCCAGACATCTGTTCCCGGGGTCTCTACGGGCCTCCAGGCCTGGAAAGAAACCCAGAGCGAGCAACGTCGCATCAGAAGCATGGAAACGGCCATGGAGGCACAGGTTCGCCGCGTCAATGACGAGTTGATCCAGAATCAGTCCAAAACGCGGGAGGGCAAAAAGATCGATCGCCCGGAGTTCGCAAAACTGGCCAGGATGAACCAGGAGCACAAGGCTCTTCTTGCGCCTCTCGCAAACCGCATTCTCGGAGGATTTCCGGATCAGCTCCTGGGAAGTGTTCCCCAGCAGAATCTCGAACGAATCATGTCCGAGGTGTTCTGGGCTGTTCAGACAAGTGCGCAGGCGCACGGAGCGGCCATTGTGCTGAACACATCAACCGGGGATTTCAATCCCGAGGGAAGTACCGGCCAGTCTTCCGCAAAATCCGCATCGGGCGACATCCTGGAACGCTGGAATATTCGATCCCTCAATGATCTCGAAGCTCTTCTGCAGACGCCGGGGGCATCCATGCCGTTCGAGACAGCACGCCCGAAACCCTCAGCCGAACTTGTTTGCGGAGGTCATTTCGAAAGCGTCACCGATCCGAACATTTTGAAATCGCTTGTATGCGAGTTTTACGATAACCGCCAGTCCTTTTCCCAGCCGTTTCTCAGAATGGGAGCAACACGTCACATCCTCTCAGGATCCGTCCAGGTGACCTCGCTCGATCTCACATCTGAAGCTGTTTCCCGGCTGATCGAACTCTATCGTTCCCGACCAGCTGAACGCGACGCCATCATGAATCTGCTTCGGGAGCGCCTCGGTCACTGATTTTCACGAATCGCCCGACAGAAGGAGCATCTTATGAATAGCCCCAGAACCGCTTATCGGCTCTACTTCTGGATACTCGCCCTCATTTTGGTTCCTGCCGCTCTGGTTCTGGGAGCAACCAACTTTTACAAGGAAAACCGCAACGGCAAGGTTTTCATTCTTCAGGTCGATCCGGATACGAACATAGAAACGGTTTTCAATCCGGACAAGTCTCAGATTTTCATTGCACCCAAAGCCAGACGGGTGGCGGTTTTGCCCTCAGCCGGGTGGGGTGAGTACACATCCAACAAAGATCCGCTTGGCCGTCCCCTTGGCACCGGCGAATACGCGGGAGATCCCAACGGAATCATCACGCTGCGCATCACCCCGTTGAACCCGGCCGGAGCGAAATTCGAGGTTTACCGTGGAGCCGGAACGCCGTTGTGGTCATTCACCGACCCCGTGACGCCGTTTGATCCGGATGCCCGCCAGTATGATCTCGCGGTCAGCCAGTATATGGGCCACAATCGTGATGTGGTGCGGCTCTTCATGTATTTCGACAATTTTCTCAATTCGGGCCCAGCCGTCATGAAAATGGCTTTTCAGAACAACGTGGCCAGCGGCTCGATCGGATACCGGTTCATGACAGGCCTGAATCCAGGGAATGCAAAACCGCCTTTCATCACATCGACATCCAACTGGACCAATGTCACTGAATCCGGCGACATGGGTTCCGCGCAGTCGATCAGTGTCAACGCCACTTCCGACCGTCAGGACCTGCTCGTGTATCATCCGACCAGAAGATATTCTCTCCAGCATGTCTGGGATACCTCCCGCACTGCCGGCAGCTGGGGAATCAACTACCTGATGGACAACAACCGGGTCATGAAGGCGAATTCAACAAATTATCTGACAAACATGCCTTCGCAGATGACGCAGATCTTCGACGTCGGCATGGACCTTGGGAACGCGTATGCCGATACCATTCTCTACTTCAGATCCTATTACAATCACGGTACGACGTTCGTGCAGAACAATGTGAACACCAATACGTCGCTTCAGCATTTTTACTACGATATCGCCGACGACGCCGGGCAGAAGGTTCAGATCCGGAACGGAGCACCGGATGGAGGCGTTTTGGACACCATCCGGGTCAACCCCAATCCGCTGGTGTTAGGTCACAATGCCGTCGGCCTGTATGGTCTTTCCTGCCGCAATGCCCTTTCCGGAACAGAGCTGACCATCTATGAACCCGTATTCAAGATCAATCAGAATGCTGTTGCCGAGGGAGAAATCACCGACAACAACCGGAACAACGTTCCCGACCATGTCGACAACGACGGCCAGGGATATTTCGGGTATCGCGCAGACTATCTCATAGACCGGAACAACGGTTCCACTCTCAATACCGATTACGTTCTCGATTACATCATTGCCCATCGTTTCTCTCTTGCCGGCAAAACCGCCAACGATGAATTCACCTACCAGGAAATGGCTATCGAACGAGATCCGTCAGCATCCCCGTCCCGGATGATCCCGGGAGAAATCGTCCATATCAGGGTTGGAAATATTTTTCACCGGGACCCTGACGTGTATGGCGAATACTCTCAGTTCGGCTGGAACAGCAGCCCCGGAAATGCCCTGTTTCTCTGGGTCGGAAATGCGGGCAACGCCTACAACGTGCAGACGAACCCCGCGTTCAGGAACAGTGGTCATATTCTTGGAGCTATGGTGAAGAACACATCGTATGCCACGGCCGATTATTTCGGGGTTGTCGGAAACGACGAATGGGCTGCCGGGCAGGGCGATCTCTACTTTTTATCCAGAAAATACGGTGCCTATGTCAGTCCGCGCATCGTTGATTCGAACAATCCGTATACTCCGCCGGTCGCAGGATATTACCTGTGGTGGAAGTATCAGTATAATCGATCCACGTCATACGGCATTTCACGAACCTACTGGATCGGCACCAATTCAAACAGCGAATGGCTGAACACAGCCGGATTCTTCATCGGCAACTCCGTGTATTCACAGCTGGTTTACAATGTGAACTGCGGTTGTCGCGGGCAGCGCTATGAGAATTTTCAGCTCGTATCCGAAGCCAGTTCGCCTATCCTGGACTTCTCGATCGTCAACATCGGCGCCCCACCGTTCATCGATGGAACAATAGCTCCAACAATTGTTGCAAACAACGGCGGTGTGGTCGTTCAGCCCAACACCCCGGTGTATTTCACGGGCGGGTATTCAGATCCGGCCAGCCTCGTCGATCCAGCAACGGTTCGGTTCAGATATGTCATTCTCGACGATGCCTTCAATGATATCGACCCGACGGTCGATTCCAGACTTGTCATCGATTCGAACGTCGAGAACGGCGGCAACCTCCTCACATCCCCCAACTGGAATTATGTTTTCAAGAGTACCGACCTTCGAGGCCGCCTGGTCGCGACCTTCTCGGTCTATCTCGGAATTCAGTTCAAGAGCCAGGATTACAACCAGATGCCCTACCCGGCGTATTCCTGGTGGGGCGCCCCGGTGCTCGAGAAATTCGCCTGGAGCAATTCGAACGGGGGCCAGTATTATGACGGCGCACGCCATGATCGCTGGGGAGCTCCTCTGCGCATCACGGTCGACACGCGGCGCGACCCGACCCCTGACCATCCCGTGGTCATCAAAAACGTGCAGGCGCTCACGGATCTCACGGGCGGCTGGGTCAGTGGGGCTCCAAAAGCGGATCAGGGTCGCAGGATCAAGCTCCGGGCCACCGGAAGCATCCTGTATCTTTCCGAAATTCCGACCCCGGAGAGTTCCTATTACAGCCAGATCGGCGGCGTCATGCCATGGCCGTTCGGCGTCGCCCAGACGGACAATCATTACCGCGTCCGCATGGACGCCTCCGGCAATCAGTTCGATGTGAAGCTCGGCCGAAATCTTACGGCGGCTGAAATCAAACAGGATCTTGCCGGAATAAAGTATGCGGCATATATCCGCGCGGCCGTTCTGAAGCCTGACGGAGTTTCAGCCACCTACACACAGACCCTTCCCCTGGCTGATTCCAGTCACATGCTTTACGAAGGGGCAACACCGCCTCACAAGGGCTTTGAAGAGATAGCCTCAGGAACTCTTGACGGTTTAGGCACGCTTCGCCCGGGACTTTTCGAGGCGGGTTCCAGCATCATAACCGTGACACCCGACAACACCGATCGACTGCCCAGCCAGCGCAAATTTACATTCACGATCGAGACTCCGTGGATGTATCTCCCGGTTCCGCTCGATGGCGGCATGGACGACAATGATGTCAGAGATAAATATGAAATCCGTGTGGCCCTGAAGTATCCGGTAGCACAATGGAGCCAGGTAACGGTCAAGAATTTCAACACGAACATCCTTACGAACAGTTACAACTGCAACAAGATCGAGGATCAATTCGAGCGCAGCTACAGCACGAATACCGCCCAGCGCGTTTATCTGCGTGTCATGGATAAGGAAGGGCCGGTCGTGGAACAGTTCCTGCCTGACAGTCGCGGCATGAGCGGAGACCCCTCTCCGCGCGCACCAATCATGGCGCGCCTCAGCGACAACAATCCCCACGATTTCTGGAAGCGCGGCCAACGCCATCCGCAGATCCGCTATGTTCTCGAGAGCGGCGTAGACCCAGTTCTCAACATCGCCAACGAGGGTTTCCTCAACATCGACTTCGAGGGCTGGAAAACCAGCGCACCTTATACTCTTCCATCAGGATTGGCGATGATTTCCCAGACGAACCGGTGGTGGGCATATAAAACGACGGCGGTCGATCTTTCGAGCTGGTCTGTCCAGATATCGAACTTCCCCGGCCTGGTCCAGCTCAAAAACGAGCCGGTGGGATCTTTGATCAACGCGAATGCTCTCAATTCGCCCTGTTTCAACCAGAACCAGTATCTTCAGCATTGGGCCCTGTATGACGACCCGGGCGGCGCCCCGAACTTTGACGCCGAAGGTCTGCCGATACCGACGATCCGTGATGCCTCGAACAATCTTCAGTCAGGCGGTCTGGCGACCGGAACGACGGTGATTGTCGACAACGATCCGCCGAACGTGCGTCTGCTCCTGAGTGACGACATGAATCTGGATGTCATGATCGAAATCAAGGGCGGATACAGGGATCTCAGTTCGGCTTTCAGCGTAAGGTCCATCAAGGTTTCCAACCTCAAACAGAGCGGCGGCACCTTATTTGAGGCGACCGTAGCGACAACGACGCCGGTTTTCCCGATTGCCTCGCTCACCGAAACATACGACCTGGGAACCGTCTCCGGCACCCCGACCGGCTACACGATCACCACTCCCGTCCAGGCGGGTTCGATTCCGCTCGCCGTCTGCCCGGACTCCCGCCTCCGGGTTACCGGCGAGGGATACGATAACGACGGCCCGCGCACCGTCAACGTGACCATAGACATCCCTCATCCGGACAACCCCGTTCATGGTGCCGGCACGGTCGAATCAATCTTCCGGCGGGGCCTTTCCGGCAGTCAATACGTGATCACGGCCGAAGCATCTGATCCGGCCGGGCACAAGGTCAAAATCCGCGTGCCGATCACCATCGCCCAGCCAGGAACCATCGATGTCCGAACCATCGAAGAGAACAGCCGGAAAAAACAGTAGCCCTGTTTTTTGAACATCATTTCACCCGCTCATTTTCTCGAGCGGGTGATTTTCTTTTCAGCCGGCAGGGTTTAGCATATTTTCTGCATGGGAGGTGTGACGCATGTTTCTAAAAACTCTTCGTGTTGGAACCATTGGAAACTTCTGTTATCTGGCCGGCGATGAAGACGGCGGAAACGGCGTTGTGATCGATCCAGCGTTCGACCCGGATTATATTATTAGCAATATAAAAAAACACGGACTCGACATCACGCAGATCATTCTGACCCACCATCATTTCGATCACGTCAATGCGGCGGTCGCCATCAAGGCACGCACCGGGGCAGCCATCCTCGCTCACAAAGGCTGCGAGCCATTTCTTCGAGGCAGCGTCCGCATAGACATCTCTGCCGTTGACGGTGCGGAAGCGGCGTGGCAGGGCAAAGGACGGATCGAAATCATGCATACTCCCGGCCATTCGCCGGGCGGGCTCTGTCTGCTCATCGATGACACGTGGCTGATCACGGGTGACACGCTTTTTATCGGGAACTGCGGCCGGACCGATCTCGAGGGAGGTGATGCCCGAGCTCTTTACACGAGTCTTGAGCGGCTCAAGCGGCTTTCAGACAAACTCATCGTCTGTCCCGGCCATGATTACGGCCCTGCCCCGAGCCGGACACTCGGCGAGGAAAAGAGATTCAATCCGGCTCTTGCAGCGGCCACGTTCGAGGAGTTTCTCGCCGTTCCGTAACGTCACCACTCGTAAGGAACGCCCTGCCGCAGGCTCCAGAACGATGATTCCTTCCAGCCCGAGTCGAACTGAGCGCGCTGTATCTGGAAGACCTCAGGAATCGCGGCATCGAGCTTTTTCCCGGCTCCCAGCAGTTCCAGAAGTTTTATAGCAGAAGATATACCCTTGGCGAAATCCGGCTTTTTCTTCACCAGGAAGGCCGCCATAAGGTATGCCTGGGCTCTTGCGGTATCGCGGGCCGCGATGGATGCCGAGGAATCCGTCAGGATCCCGTCGACGTTCTCAAGCGTGACCAGCCGGGCTTCATCACTGGCTATTCTGGCTTGCGCAGACTGCAGCAGAAACTTCGTTACATCGTCACTTCCCCCAAGGATCTCAGCAATACCCGCCTGGAGCCAGATTGCCTGGTTTTCGGGAAGGAAGGCATGGGGGGCGCGACGATGGATGAGAGCCCGGGAAAGCTCTCTCGCGAGTTCGTGGCCCGGCAGCGCCTGTGAAAGGATCATCATCGACTCTTCGCCGGCATCCGGGTATTCCGATGCAATCCAGCCGCGCACGGCACCCAGATCGGTATAGAGGGCTGAAACGACAAGTATATCCGGATCAGGATAATATCGTGCAATCGCTGAACCCATTGCCGAAACAGGCACCAGCTGAACATTCAGAGGCTCTTTCAGACCGCCCAGGTGAGTTTCAAGTCGACTGAGCGTGGTATCGAGCGTCTGCATCATCACGCCGGGCAGACTGTCGACGGTTCCGGCGGCGGATTTCAGGGAGAATCGCGCGGAACTGGCTGACGGCCCTGTCATCGGAAATGAAGGCACTGCATACCCGGTTGTTCCGCTTGCCACAACCGTCACAGCCGCAGATGCCTGTATCGGAGCTGTCTGAACCGGGTTGGCGGGCGTCGGAACAGCGGCTTCACCCGCAGGGGGGGGCTCATGGGGAGTCGGCTGGCTGTCGGCATTCGCAGCACCGGCGGAGTTTTCCTTTGTCGGATCAGGTGGCAGGGGAGTCGGCTTGTTATCAAGGGGATCGGGTACATCGGGCTGAGGCAGCGCCGGGTTTTCCTGAGCCGCCTGTTCTGCTTTTGTCAGCTGGGCCATGATCTGCTGGGCAAGTGCCGGGTCACGGCTCAGGGAAGGAATCGCAGCAAGGGCGTTGAGAACCGTCACGTGGTCAGGATTCATGGTGAACCCTTTCCGGAGCCAGTCGATTCCCTTTTCGACATCGCTGATTTTGAACCAGTACAATGCCTCCATATAGCAGGCCAGGCTACGCCGTGGCAGACGCGTGGCCCAGAGATCGAGTGCGCGGCGAGCCTCGGCAGGCCGGTTCATGATGACTGCCAGCTGCACATACAGCGACCAGGCATCACGATCGAGGAACGGCAGACTGTTGCCGGCATCATCCATGATGGTCTTCGCTTCATCGGGGCGGGCATTTGCCGCAGCCAGCAGGCCCGCCTTGAGATTCACCGAAGGCAGGTTATACCCGCGTCTGAATGCGCGTTTCAGGATATCACCGCCCTTTTCCGGCTCACCGGTCATGAGGGCCAGGTCGAGACGCAGCAGATCGAGCATGGGATGATCGGGATCGCGCTGTGAGGCCTTATCGAGGAACACCTGGGCATTCCGCGGCTGCATCCGGTCAAGGGCGATGCGGGCACGCACGAGCAGCCCCTCGGCAGACTTTGTAAAGATCTGCGAAAGCTGGTCGGCCATTTTCTCAGCTTCGCCCCACCGGTCAAGGTCATACAACGCCCTGGCACGAGATGTGGCCGACGTTTCGGGGTTCAAATCATTCGTCATCGCCTTGACGAAAAGCAGAAGCGGGTGATAGGGAGCTTTTGCAAGTCCCTGACCGCACAGCAGCATCGCATCTTTGATTCTTCCGAGGTGCAGGGCGCAAAGCGACGTCAACGCGGCACCGTCAACACCCGGATAGCGTTTCTCGTATTCCTCGGCAAGCGCAAGCGCTTTATAGAACTGGCCGCGCGAGATTTCATCCAGAACGCTTTCATAATGGATTTTCGCAGTCTTGAGCCTCGACAGCAACTGGGGCAGTCTCGAGGTGATCTGCGTGAAATGCTCCTGCAGGGAGGAAGGATCGACCGGAATCGGCCGCGGGGGCGGCGGAAGCCGTGCAAGCAGGTTCCGGGCCGTCGGATCCTCCAGGTTGAGGCAGAGTGACTTTCGGAGCCACTCCCCGGCAAGAAGCGGCTGCCCGGCCTTGATCTCTATTCCGCCGAGAAGATCGAGCAGATTGCTGCTGCGAAAGCCGTCGAAAAAAATACGCA
>CAZQYQ010000016.1:0-31229 GCA_964597625.1 uncultured bacterium | reverse complement strand
CAAGGATCTGGTGGGAAGACGGGTGGAGAGTTTTGAAAAAGAGCTCGAATCCGTCAAGAACATCGCCCTCGTCGAAATGATCAAAGAGGGAAAGACCCTCGCCGCTCATGCGATCGTCGGTGTCGACATCGATTATCACGAGTTCATGGGCAAGTATGTCATGGTCGTCTGTAACGGCACCGCCGTCAGGCTGAAAGACTTCCATGAAAAGGAAATGCCCGACAACTACATGATGCCCGTTGTTTCTGACGGACCTCAGGCCGAACTTCCAAACCCTGAAGAGTAGCGATCTGCCGCGTTTTCGCGCATGACCGCAAGCTCGTCAGGGGTAAAACAGGAATGAAAACGCCCCCGGTATGGACCGGGGGCGTTTTCAGATATGCCTGATCGAATCGAACTCAGTTTCCACCACCGATTTTCATCTGGTCGAAATCTTCGGGATAGAGAGTCGTCAGCTGAGTCTTCGAATCGCCGGCCTTCACAGGCTGATACGGTTTGAGGCTGCTCTTCTCCATGACCTGTTTGAACTCTGAGCCAAGGGAGCTTTCCAGGATCTTGAGCGGATCGCCCGTGAAGAACCCTCTTGTTTCGCGATCAGCAATGATCTTCGCGGCAGTCTCCTCGCTTGCTCCCAGGGCAATCAGCATTTTGGCAGTGATGGTGTTCAGATCCATGTTGAAGTTCCAGACATTGTCTTTCTTGCTTCCGAACTTCTGAGCCAGAACGACCTTGGTCGCGGCCGAACCAGACCGTTTCTCCCCTTCAAGCTTGAGCGAACCCGAGAACCACAGCTGCGGGCCGACGTTCGCGAATGGATCGGCACCCTTCATGGCTTTCCCGAACAGGCCCTCTTTGAAGTCGGTAAAGGCTTTTCTGGCCTTCTCGAAGGTCTCCTTGTCGATCTTTTTCGCGACATACGCCAGCTTTGCCTCGTAATACGAGCGATACAGCGGCGCCGCCTGCCTGTCCATCGTCACGTAATTCATGCCCTCGAGAAGAATGCGATACACGACTTTCTGGTCATCCGGATACCTGTTGACGAACTCGCGGATAAAGTCGGCATAGTTCTGCGGCTGCGTCAGCAGCATGACGGAAATGCACTTTTCATAGGCGCCGGTAATGGCACGGCTGGTGAGAATGTCGTAAAACTGGCCGGCGACGACACCTTCGGTGCAGACAAGCTGCAGGCCGTTCTTGAGAACGCCGGTCTTTTTGCCGGTCGGACGGGCCCAGATATACCGGTCGCGGCGGATCGGATCCTGGCGGCCATATAAAAACTCAGAAATATTATATTTTTTACGATCTTTCTCGGCGAGCTTCGGGTTGGCCGGCCCGTAAACAGCTTCGAAAGCTTCAGCCCATCCCTCGATGTAGGCCATTCCAAGATCCGTGATATACGGCGCATCGTGGCCGTTGGTCGAGACGCGCTGAATGATGCCGAAGGAGCGTCCATACAGATCGAACATGATACCGTGGGCATTTTCATGACCGAGCACGAGATCGAGGGTGTCGTTGTCGAGAGCGTCTTTCACCGAAAACAGTTTCTGACCGCCGGATTCGATGTCGAGCACACAAATCCCGGAGGTTTCGAGGCCCAGACGTTTACCGGTTTTGGCTTCGACGCGCTCCATGCCGAGCGGAATCATGCATGGCCCCGGCGTCGGCATGAACGACGGCAGCGGCGACTTTTCGAGAATGACCAGCGACGAGCCGGCCTGCTGGGAAAGGAAGTCGGTAATCGCCTGTTTCTGCTCGTCGCTCAGCTTGTCAGCCGGGACGTCCTTCAGCATTTTGCTCACAACCTGGTATTTCAGCTGGCGGGCCGTTCGACGCAGTTTGAGTGAATCCTGCATCTCCTTGCTGCCCCTGAGGTAAGGGAGAACGGTATTTGCATGAAACCCCTTGGGGTCGCCGGCCGTAACCTGGATGGCATCCATTCCGAGTGCATTGAACAGGAATCCGATCTCGTTGATCTTCACGCTCTTGGGAATGTTCAGCATTTTACCGAGCGTTCCCATGATGATGCCGCCCCCCGTCGTGACCGGAGCACAGATCGAGAATGCATCGTCATGGAGCGGATCATCGTCACTGGAAATCGCCGTCGGCGCCGTGCGCGCATCTGCAGCACAAGTCAGAAGCCCAGCCGCACAGGCAATCAGAAGGGGCTTTTTCAAAAAATCGAACATGCAGTACCTCCCCAAAAAAATTCCCACAGCTTTTAATTATACCAGTGAATTCGAATAGCACCAGTCCTGGAACGCGGAGCGTCGTCCTGACTTCGTTGTCTCCCGCTCAGACAGTTCCTGCCCACGAGTCATCCTGGTTTTGCTGGTATCTCCCAGATAAAAATCGCCCGCTCATGAACGAGCGGGCGAACATTCTTTCTGGTTCTTCAGGCCCAGGCTGCCATCAGACGACGGATTTTTCGCGATGAATTTCCTGCTTGCCGCGGAAGCGACGGACGTTCAGGCCGTCGATCGGGAGGGAGGTCTTGCCCTTGACGACCTGTTCGGTGAGAAGCTCGGAAGCCGCGGGGGCCAGCATCAGGCCGTGGCCCGAGAAGCCGCTCGCCTGGTAGAAATTCTCGATCTCATCGACGGGGCCGAGAATCGGCTGGGCATCGGCGGTCATCTCATACAGGCCGGCCCACTGGCGCACGATGCGAAGGCTTTCGAGTTTCGGGAACAGCAGGGTAAACCGGCGGCTCATCTCGAACATGAAATGCATGGAACTGCCGACAAACGTGCCTACCGGCTCGTTCGGATCGCCCATGCCCATCACAACGCCGCCACTTTGCTCCTGGCGTGCGTAGAGGCCGATTCCGAAGTCGATGATCATCGGATTCCAGAGTTTCTCGACCGGCTCGGTAACAAGAATCTCATGCCGGTAGGGATCGACCGGAATATCGACGTTGAGCATCTGGCCTATCGTGCGGGAGAAGCTTCCGGCGCAGTTGAACAGCAACGGCGTCTGATACGTCACTCCTTTATCGGTCATGACGAAGAACACGTTGCTCTTCTTCAGCAGGCTGGTGACGTTCGTCCAGAGATGAATCTCTGCACCCAGTCGCCGTGCGGCATTGGCATACGCCTGAGTCAGCAGGAACGGACTGATGTGGCCGTCCGTCGGGCACCAGGTCGCGCACTCGATCAGATCGACATTCAGATAGGGGTCGATCTTCTTCGCTTCAGCCCGATCGACGATCCTGACATCAAGACCGAGTTTGCGCTGCATCGCAACGTTCTTCTCGAACTGGGCGGTTTCCTCGTCGCTGTGCGAGAGAATCAGATATCCGCCCTGGAAGAACTCCGTCTTGTAGCCAAGCTCCTCCTCGATGTGCTCGAGCCTGTTGACAGCCTTGATGGCAAGGCGGGTATTCGCCTCGGTGCTCCACTGCTGGCGAAAGCCGCCGCCGCAGCGGCCGGTGGAGCCGCTGGCGAGGTAGCGCCGTTCGATGACGCAGATATTCTTCATGCCGGCTTTCGCCAGTTCATACGCGGTGCTGACTCCAATAATACCACCGCCTATAATAATTGCATCAAAGGAAGTCTTCATGATTTCTTTCCTCCCTTTGCGGCCGGCTTTTTCGTTGCAGCCTTTTTGGCGGCCTTCTCTTCCGCCTTTTTCTCGGCTGCCAGCTGGTCCGTGTATTCGACCATGATCAGTTTGAACGGCACCGGCCGGTTCGGCGGGCGGAAGGTCGGCGGGTAAATCTCGGCAGCGGGTTTTTTCAGCTCGCGGCTGAGGATCTGCGCCACAAGGCGGCGGCAGGTGCGGCCCTGGCAGGGCCCCATGCCGGCGCGCACCAGGCGTTTGATCTCATCGATCGTCGTGGCACCCTGGCGGATGGCGGCGACCACTTCTTCTTCGGTGATATCCTGACAACGGCAGACTATCTTCATCGTCCGGTCTCCTTCCTCACGCCAGCCTGATCGCACGCACATCCAGCGCACGATCTTTCGGAATCTCGATGGTGACCACATGGGTTTTGTCGAACTTTTTCGCGGACATCACCTTGAGAACCTTTGCTTCACAAACCTGCTTTCCACTGCGGTCGAGGCCCTTGACCACCTGGCCGATCTTCGGCACGGGCTGGATCTCATAGGGCAGGGAAAGCGCGGCCGAGCGCGCAGCGTGGGTCATGTCAAGAACGAAGATGGCAAGCCCCGGACAGCGTGGAACGCAGAGACCGCAGCCGATGCACCGTGCGGCGTCGAGCTTCGGCCGGTCGGTGATGCCGCTTTTCATTGAAATCGCTTTCGACGGGCAGGCCGAGACGCACGGATCGCACGGAATATTCTGGAGACACTCGATAATCGCAACAGGCCCTTTTTTGAAACGCTCGTCAGTCGGAAGAACAGTCGCGAGTTCCTCGCGGGTGATGATTCCGTCATTGATCAGCATGCCGTAATCTCCTTCTCGATCTTCTCACGACCCCACCGAATGCGTTCGCCGGTCGGGCCGGATCGCAGCGTGCGCAGCTCGGAAACGGCATCGGCAACCACTTTTCCCGCTTCCGCACTTTCGCCGTGAATGCTTTTATTTGCGCTGGCGCCGGCAACGCGGCCGCCCAGAATGGCCGTGGTCGCCTCTTCGATGCCCGAGGCATCGCCGGCAACGTATACATGCGGGTTCGTGGTGCGCATATTCACATCGTGCAGCGGAACCAGTCCGCCGAGCTCACCGACATGCACCATCTTGCAGTCGGCCTGCTGGAACAGCTCGATCAGGGGTGAGAGGCCTACCGCAAGGCAGATGCAGTCGCACTCGACATCGAATTCGGTGTTGGGGACCGTCTGGAACTTCTCATCGACCCGGCAGATCTTCGCGCCGGTGACGCCATCGGTTCCGAGGGCGCTGACAATCGTGTGGCCGGTATAAATCGGCACGCCCATTCTGCGGATCTTGCTCGCATGAACGAGGTATCCGCCGATCGTCTGCATCGCTTCGACGAGCCCCACAACCTGGACACCGGCCTGCATCAGCTGGTAGCTGACGATCAGACCGATATTGCCCGAGCCGACCATCAGAATCCTGTTTCCGGGTTTGATTCCGTGGACGTTCATCAGCGTCTGAACCGCGCCCGCACCGTAAACGCCGGGCAGATCGTTGTTCTCGAAGTTGAGGCTGTTTTCAACAGCGCCGGTACAGACAATGACGCGCTCGAACGTGACTTTCTCAAACCGTTCCGGCGAGAGCAGGCCGGCTTCGGTGTCCCCGTAAAAACCGACGATTGTCGTATTAAGAAGGATAGTAAGATTCTTCTTCAGACCCGCTGCCTCTTCCAGAAGCTGTTCCGCGATGTTGAAGCCGCGAATGCCGGCATCCCGGGCGCTGCTGCCGAAGAACCGGTGGGTCTGCTTGACGAGCTGGCCGCCAAGATGCTGGTTATCATCGACGAGCAGCACTTTCGAGCCGAGCTGGGCAGCCACGATAGCCGCGGAAAGGCCGGCCGGACCGCCGCCGACGACGAGAATTTCCGTTTTTCTGCTCATGGTTCGATCACCCCGTGGCCTTCCTGGCGGTTCACGACCATGCCCTCTTTCAAAGGCGTAATGCAGGTCATGACGTTCACCTCGCCGTCCACTTCCATCATGCAGCTCGAACAGCGGCCGATGGCGCAGAAGAACCCGCGCGGCCGGTGTTTGTGCGGGCTGTGACGCAGCAGTCTCACTCCGGCAGCATGCAGGGCGGCGGCAATCGGCTCGCCTTCGAAACCCTCCATCTTCTCCCCCTCGAACAGGAACGATACTTTCCGCCCTTTCTTGAATGACAGAACGGGATGATCGTCGATTCGCAGGCTCATTCCTTTTCCTCCTTGGCCGCGCGCTCGGGTGTCAGAACAACGGCGACCGCCGCCATGATAGCACACAGCCGCAATCATGCACGAAATTCCTGCTCACGCGCCAGGAGTAGCGGGACGGCATCTTCTGTGGTACGGTTGGTGAACGTTCTCACGCATGACGGAGAAGCAAGATGCGAACGCTTTCACGTACGACGCTGGCGCTGGTGTTTTTCGGGCTTGCGCTCATTCTCTTGTGGCTGCCGCCGGTTGCCGATCTCGAGCGGTGGAGCATCGACCAGCGATTCGCCTGGCGCGGCGCGCGGCCGCCACTTGCCGATCTGGCGATCATCGGCATCGACGACGCCTCGGTGCGCGCCGCCGAGCGGCCGGGATATCTCTGGAATCCTCTGTATGCAGAGTTTTTGAAGGGGGCCGCCCAGGCTTCGGCATCGGCCGTCCTGCTCGATCTGGTATTCAAAGCCGGGTCAGACACTGCGCTGCGTGACTTTGTCGGCCATTTTTTCGCCGACCGGGGAATCCTTATACCAGCACCAATCCTTCGCCAGTTCAGCCTTGATCAGCCACTTCGCGAAGCGGTGCTGACGACGGGCAGACTCGGTCTCCGCATCGCCCTCGGCTATACCTGGGAGAAAGGCCAACCCTTGACGATCGAAGACGCCCTTCTGCGCTCGATCCCGTTCAACCAGGTCGGATTTTTCAACGTCTGCACCGACCCCGACAGAACGATCAGATCCGCGGTGCTGTATGGCCGCGAGCCTTCGACCAATCGCCTTCTGCCGTCCATCGACCTCGTCGTCGCGAGCCTGACGAGACCCGGCCTGTTTTCTCTTGGAGCAGGCGACGCTCCGACCGTTGATGGAAAACCTCTCGAGACCCACGGCGACGGCCGCGAGGCCATGATCGATTTCGCCGGCCCCGCGGGCACGATTCCGATCGAGTCATTCAAGAATGTCCTGACGGATGTCCGCGAGCATCCGGAGCGGCTCGCACGATTTGCCGGCAAGACGCTGCTGGTCGGCGTCATCGAGATCGCCGACGTCAAGATGACCGCCGCGGGCCTGATGTCGGGGATCGAACTGCACGGCAACATCATCGAAAACCTCATTAACAGACGTTTTCTTCGACAGCCGGCGGCCTGGCTGGAGCCCGTTCTTCTCGCGTTGATGCTGCTTCTCATGACCACCGCCTGGGGGAACAGTCTCGCGGCCGGTCTGACCCTGACGCTCCTCGGCAGCCCTGTCTGGTTCGCCATCGTGATTCGTTCGTTCAAGGCCGGAATGGTGCTGCCCCTGACGCGGCCGATCCCTTTCCTTCTCGGGGGAAGCGCTCTCGCGGCATTATGGATGTATCGCCGGGCCGAGGCGGGTCGTCAGAAGGTTCGCGAGCTGTTCGGCCGCTACGTGAATGATTCCGTCGTGTCATCCATCCTGCAGCAGTCGCCCGACACCTTCATGAGCGGCACACGACGCGAAGTCTGCGTCATGTTCTCCGACATCCGCGGTTTTACCACTTTTTCCGAGAACCGCTCGCCGGACCAGGTCGTGAATTTCCTGAACCGGTATTTCGAAGGGCTGACCGAGATCATTCTGCAATACGACGGGGTCGTGGATAAATTTCTCGGAGACGGCCTGATGGCCTTCTTCAATGCTCCGCTCGACACTCCCGACCATGCGGTCAAAGCCACGGATTCCGCCCTCGCCATGAGGGAGTTCATCAAGCGAGAGGAAATCCGGCGTCTGGTCGAGCCGTTTGATCTGAAAATTGGTATCGCGCTGCATGAAGGTCCGGCCCTGGTGGGCAACATCGGCTCGATGCGCAAAACCGAGTTCACGGCAATCGGCGACACCGTGAACACCGCTTCGCGTCTTGAGAGCTTGAACAAGGAGTTCGGAACGGATATCATTGCGAGTGAGGCGCTGGTGAAACAAACCGGACAGACGTTCGAATGGCGTTTTCTCGAAGAACGTGCCATCAGAGGACGCGAACAATCCATACGTCTTTACGCCCTTGTCGGCCGCTCTTCGGAAAAGGCGGCTCTAAGCAGAGGAGAAACAGCATGTTGAGGACCATATCGCTCAGAAGCTCATTTTTGGCGGCCGTTGTTGCCGTCACTGGCTCGTTTTCCGCATGGGCGGGCGATGCCGCGCTGATTTCGGCACTCGACGGCGACAAGCTCTGTACAGCCACTCTGGAAAGCGCGACATGGACTCCGATGCTTGGCGAAACGATTCCTGAAAAAACAGGGCTGGAAATCGGCCCCAGATCAACGGTCAATCTCGTCCATTTCGGCACAAACAGGGAAGTGACGTTACCGGAAGGGTCCCGCGTCATCGTCCTGATGCAGAGCATTGAAGGTCTGGCCACCGATACGAAACAGGCCACACTCGAAAACATGCCTCAGGGGCTCGATCTCGAAGCCCGTCACCAGCAGCAGGTCGGAGCCGTGAACATGCAGCATACGGCTCAGTCTCCCGCACGCAAGACGGCCCCCGGAGGATCACTCCGATCCTCCACCCCGCCGTCTTCATCAGGGGCGGGCGAGTCAGCCATGCCGTCACTGCCGCCTGCAGCGCCGGCTCCCGCGCCCGTATCCATGCCTGTTCCCGAGGAGAGGCCTTCGCCTGTTTCCGAGGAGAAGCCTTCGATGGCAAGCACCTTTGAGGGACAAAAAGATGAAATGTCCACCAGAGGCGGCACTTCCTTCATGAAGGGCAACGACATCGATGATCTGATGTCCGGCAATGCCGACACGAACCTCCCGCAGGGAGAAGTTGCATCAACCCTGGGGAAACAGAAACGAGAGCGAGAGGCAGAGCAGGCAATGGCCATCCAGGCCCGCACCATTCTCATTGCCATTCCCGCCGAAAAGCTGAACATCACCATCGGCAAACTTGATACCATATTCATCGCCCAGGCTGTCAAAGCAGGCAAGTCACCGGCATTCTCCAGCATCGAGATTCCCGAAAAGCCCGGCATCTCGACAGGCACATGGATACTTATCGATATAGAACTACCCGCCGATGTTTCCACGGCTGCTGTTATCCTCAACGGGAAGAACAAGCACAGCACGTCGCTCGGCGTGGAGTTTTCCAGCAAGGCTGACATTTCCGTCTCCTCAGCGGTTCGTTCTGAATTCCAGGGCTTCCCTGCTCAGGCAGCCGCCATCTGGATCAACCTGCTGAACCGGGGCGCTGTATCGCCCGAAATTGCAGCGGCTCATCTGCGGCGGCTCTCACCCGCCATTGCAGCGAAGCTGCGCTGACAGGAACAGATGATGTCGACGCCACGCGAAGCGCCGCCGCTGGAAATCACCTGGCGCACGACCAGAGGGGTCGTGCTGTTCGCCGACATCGATGGCTTCTTTCCGATGGCCGGCAAAATGAAACTGGATGAACTCTGCTCGTTCACTCAGTCGCTTTACAGCCTTTGGGGCGGTGAAATCAGGCGACAGCGGGGCGAAGTCGTCCTGCACGTCGGCGACTCGGTGATCGGCCTGTTCTCCTCCGAGGGCTGCGGCAGCGCCGATCCCGAATGGTGCGCGACGCTGGCGGCGTTCCACATCTGCAAATCAGTGAAGAAACTTCGCCCCGAGCTCGATGTCAACATCGCCATCAACGTCGGGGAGATTGCAGACGGCCGCTGGGAAGAACAGGGCCGCACCATGCGGACCCTTCTTGGCGAGACGGTGAATCGGGCCGCCCAGATGCTCAACGGCAAGCAGAAAGGGATCTTCGCGACCCGCCCGGTCGCCGAGGTGCTCGGGCCACGGGTGAAGATGGAAAAATTCACGCTTCGGCTGCCATCAGGCAATACGCCGGACGAAGCCATCTGCCGGCTTATATCTCTTGAATTATAAAATACCAGACTATTCTTCAAGCCCTGCGGCATGCCGCAGGGCTTTTATTTCGGCTGGCGAAAGGGTTCGAATCGCACCCGGCGTCAGGGCTCCCAACGCGATCGGGCCGAATCGGATGCGGTGAAGCGCAGTCACTTTCCGATCAAGCGCGGAGAACATGCGCCTGATCTGCCGTTTCCTGCCTTCGCGCAGCGTGACAAGGTATGAATCGCTCCCGAGGCTTTTCAGCAGGCATGGCGCCGTCAGGCCGTCATCCAGCTCAAGCCCGGACTCGAAGCGCCGCCGCTCGTCCGTCGACAGCGGCGTCCCGCTCACGGTTGCACGGTATTCCTTCTCGACCTTGTATCGGGGGTGCAAAAGGCGGTTAGCAAGTTCCCCATCATCCGTCATCAGTAACAGTCCGCTCGAATCAAGGTCAAGCCGGCCGATCGGAAAGAGCCTCGGCAGGCCTTTCGGCAGCAGATCAGGCAGCGCCTGTCTGCCGTGTTCGTCAGACATGGTCGACACGTATCCAAGCGGCTTGTGAATCGCGAGATACTGATGATCTTTCGAGACCGGCGCCGCGACGGCACGACCGTCCACCTCGATCACATCGGCGTCGGGATCGGCTTTCACTCCCTGCCCGGTTACCGTGCAGCCGTTGATCCGGATCCGGCCCGCCTCGATCCACTCCTCGATCGCGCGCCGCGAAGCGAGCCCCCATGATGCCAGCAGTTTCGTCAGACGAACAGGTTCCATGTCGATGTCTATTCCTTTTCAGGGGGCCGAACGGCGGCGGGCCGTCACTTCAAAGTTCATCAGGCGGCCGGCGTTGTGATCGCTGTAGGAGCCCTGCCTGAAGAACGGCTCGGTTACCCCTGGGATTTTTTCGAGCGCGGGAAATAAATCGGAAAAAATAAGGCGGCTCTTCAAGGTCATTCCCATCACGGCAAACCGCTCCGGATCATCCATTTTAAGCCCGGTAACGATCAGCCCTCCCGCGAGGTCGCTTTCAGGGCGGTTCCAGAACAACGGCGCACCGATGAGCGCGCGCACGGTATTCAGCATGGCGGCGGCTTCCGGGCGTGTCTGAGGCGCGAGCATCAGCGTCGTCCTGCAACGGGCGCCCGGATGACAGTCCATGGCAAGGGACTGCAGACGTTTTCCGATATCGCCCTGAAGGGCTTCGACCAGGCGGGGCATCTCGGTAAAATCACAGGCAACGACCAGGCGATGCCCGTCACGCACGGCAGTATCCTCCAGAAGTTCCGCAAACCCCAGGAACCGACCGAGCGGCGCATCCAGTGAAACGAGCGCGCCGGGACCGCCGGCAGCCAGCTCGCGTCCGAAGCCCACCGTCAGGGCGCCGCTTTCGATGCTTTCCTGGCGCTTTGCACCCTGGTAGGTCATTCCCAGAGTCTTTGCCACAGGTTTCAGGGATTCGACATCCCGCTCGTCCGTCACCGTTGCGGTCATCTGGATCGCGCCCGGGGTCCAGGAGAAACGCAGCCGGTCACGCTGAGACGCCGGCCACGGAGCATCCAGCAGCGCGGTGAAATCAGCGAGTGGTGCCACGGGCCGTTCGGCCTGAACGGGATTCGCGGCACCGGATGAACCGACGAGAAGGGTTACAGCCCAGTCAGGTACCGCAGCGGGCACGGCATCGGCCTTGATGACGATCGAGCGTTCTTCAGAGGCGAGCAGGGAGCCGATATCCGCCATTCTTGCCGAAGCAGCCTGAATGCCCATCTTGAGAAGCCGGCTGCCGTCGGGAGCCATCTGAACCGTGATTTCCTTCGGGTCGCAGACCTTTGCAAGCCGCTCGAACAGGGCAAGCAGATCACCGACAGGCAGGAAGGCGGAATCATCGCTCAAATCGAGAGTGAAAACCCTCGCCGCTCCGATCAGGGAGCTCGAAATCGTCTTCGATGAGGCCGGTGCCGCTCCCGCCTCTTTTCTGACCAGCTCTGACAGGTCCGCAAGCCGCGGCGCAACAAGCTGGAGTGATCTCGGCCCGGAAGCCTTGATACTGCAGCTGTACAGGTGAACACCGCTCAGCGCCGGCTCCGTCAGGTTGAACCCCGGAAGCCCGTCAAACGGCGCCAGCCGGCTCAGCGCATCGGCGGCAGCCGGCGAAGCCTCCTGCGGCTCCAGCCGCAGGACGAGATCGAAAAGCACCGGTGCCGAGGGCGTTGCTGTCGGGGCGGAGGGCTTCATCGCCAGCTGCTCAACAAGCACCTGCTTCTTCCGGCGCAAGCCTTCGATAAGCCGCTTCACATCAGCGACTCCGGAAGCCGTCACCGAAAGTTCGGCCAGCGATTCGCCGCCGGCCGGAGTTGCCGTCAGCGAGCATTTGCGCAGCTCAAGATCGGCTTCGGCGACGGCATTGATCAGTTCGCCGATGACTCCCTGGGAATCATGAAGCGCCGATGCACCCCGGGATTCCCGCACATCGGAATCATTCGTCTCAACTTGTGCGACGGCCGTTCCCGTCAAGCCGACTACTGCGGCAAGGGCAATCAGACCAAGGGGAAGAAGTCTGCGAAACATGGCCGATCCTCCATTTTCGGAAACCGCCGTCGAACGCCGGCCGCCGGAAGCGGTCAGGAGGCCGCGGCGAATTCGAGCGTTACCATCGTATTCGTGCCGGGAGTGCTTTTCACGATAATCTGTCCACCGCAGGCATTCATCAGCTTCCGGCTCACGGACAGGCCCAATCCCAGCGTTTTCCGCCCGATCGGCGAGAACGGGATGAACAGCCGGGTCTGATCGTCAGCGGAAATGCCCGTGCCATTATCGAAAATGATCAGCTCGACACGGTTGCCCGCACCGGGTTTCAGGCGACTCATCAGCTTGATCTCCCCATTTGGCTTGAGCGCCATCAGGCTGTTCACGACAAGATTCGCGATCACCTGCCTGAAATATTCTATATCAATAGATATATTAGGGAGGTTGTTCGCCAGGTTTTTTGCGACTTTGAGTCCCTGGCCGATATCCAGACGCCCGGAAAGAAGCCGGGCCGTGACGACATGATGTCTGAGTTGCCCGATGATTTCCCTGTCGACCAGCTCATTCAGGGACAGCGCCGTCGCTTTCGTGGCGAGAGCGCTGAAATGGTGCATCATGTTCCGGAGATTGAAATCCATTTTCTGCCCCTGCGCCTGGATGATCGGGAGCGCTTTCGCCGGATCACCGCCGGTCGCCTGGGCCTGGATCTGGGCAAGCGGATCCGTAAGGTTCTGCCTGAGGAGCTCGGGTTCAAGTTTCACTTGGCCGCCGGCAGGCGATGCAAGCCTGTCGAGGCTTGTCCGGAAAGCCTGGATTTCGCCGGCAAGAGCTCCGAGCGCACCCATTTCGACCGGCCCCGAACCTGTCTGCGGCACGGCGACCGGGCCGGAACCACTCTTCGCCGCCGCTTTCGGCTTTGCATCATCCGTGGCGGTGTCGAGCGTGGTCCGGAACACCTCCTCGACGGTGGTCCGCTTGCTGAGCAGTTTGTAGAGAGCCGATTCGCGCAAGGAGAGCATGCCGTCCGAAAGTGCCTGTCTGCGGATATCTTCCGTGCTGGCCTTGGCCTCGATCATCTCGCGCATTTTGCCGCTCATGGAAAGGACTTCGTAGATACCCTGGCGGCCCTTGTAGCCGGAGTTGTCGCAATCCTGGCAGCCTGTCCCCTTGGCGAAACGCAGATCCCCGAAATCAAGGTTGTCCAGACGAAGTTTTTTGAGCAGCTGAGATGTAATGCCGAGGCTTTTGAGCACATCCTCGGTCGGCTTGTACTCGGTATAACAGGATTTACAGATTTTCCGGACGAGACGCTGTGCCTCGACGACCCGTATCGACGTGGTGATGCTGAACGGCTCGATTCCCATGTTGAGAAGCCGGCTGATGGTCGAAGGGGCATCGTTCGTATGCAGCGTCGAAATGACGAGGTGGCCCGTCATGGCGGCTTTGATGGCAATGCTGGCCGTTTCGAAGTCGCGGATTTCGCCGATCATGATGACGTTCGGATCCTGGCGCAGGAAGGAACGCAGCGCGGCGCTGAAATCGAGACCGATGTCCGCGTGGCACTGGACCTGGTTGATGCCCATCAGGTTGTATTCGACCGGATCTTCGGCGGTCATGATGTTTATGGCCGGGTTGTTCAGCAGGAAGAGTGAAGAATAAAGCGTGGTCGTCTTGCCGGACCCCGTAGGCCCGGTCACCAGCACGATGCCGTTTGCCGATTTCACACCCTCCATGAACAGGTCGAGAACATGCGGCTCGAAGCCCAGGTCGGTCAGATTGACCTTGAGGTTGCCCTGATCGAGAAGACGCATGCAGACTTTTTCACCCCACACGCACGGGATCAGCGAAACACGCAGATCGACCTTGCGATCCTGCAGTTGAAGTTTGATGCGGCCGTCCTGCGGCCTGCGCGTTTCGGCGATGTCGAGATTCGCCATGACCTTGATGCGGCTGATCATGCCCGCATGAGCGGCCTTGGTCGGCTTCATATGCAGCTTCATCACGCCATCCTTGCGGAAGCGGATGCGGAGTTCGTCTTCAAACGGCTCTATGTGAATATCGGAAGCCCCGGTCTGAACCGCCTGCGTAATGACCAGGTTCACCAGCTTGATGATCGGCGCATCATTCTCGCCCAGTTCGCCGAGCCCTTCTTCGTCGCCTTTTTTTTCGCCTGTTCCGACCTGATCGGCAAGCGAATCAACGCTTTCGCCATAGAGTTTGCCGAGCGCAGACATGATCGACAACTCGGAGCTGACCACGGGTGAAATACGCATGCCGGTCATCATCTCGATATGATCGATCGTGATGATATCGGTCGGGTCGGTCATGGCGATGACTAGCTTGCTGTCCTCTTTTTTGACCGGGCACAGGATCTGATCGTAGCAGAGCTTTTTCGGCAACAGCGTGGCCAGAACCGGATCTACAAGACTTTCTTCAAGATCGATGAAGGGAATGTCAAACTGTTTGGAAAGCGCGATCGAAAGCTGTTTGTTGCTGACAATGCCTTTCTTTACGAGATAGGCGCCAAGGCGGGTCTTGTCTTTCTTCGCATTCCCGAGCGCCTCCTTCATCTGCTCATCCGTACAGTATTTTGACTCGACGAGAATGTCCCCAAGGCGTTTGTGCTGGCCCTTTTTGGCGGGAACAGCCGGCTTCTTTTCCTCCGTCATCCGCTTGAACCGGTGTTCGAGCTGGTCCCAGAGAACTTTTCCGGGTTTCAGAGCGAGAGTGGGATTCGCCCCGATCGCCTGAAATATTTCGGCGGCTTTTGCCGGGGCAAGCATGCCGACCAGAAGCTCCTGGCCGGTCAGCTTGATCGGAATGATTCTGTGCTCGACCATGACTTCTATTTTGAAGAGTTTGAGCACCTCCGAGGGGATCTGAGTCGCCTCGAGATCGATATACGCAACGTTGAGCAGCATCGCTTCGATATCGGCCAGTTCTCTGGGCGAAACCTGCGGCTTTCCGGCAATGGCTGCAATCAGTTCCGCGGGATTGACCGTATTCTTGCGAAGTTCATCCCACTCATCCTTCGAGTAAATCTTCTTTTCGCGAAGAATGACGCCAAGCTTCTGAAGCGCGAATGAGTCGGTCGGAAAAGCCGGAAAATTTGCCTGAAACAGTGCTTCATCCATATTCGGTTCCTGTTCAGTCCTCCGGCCCGGTCTTGAGAATGCGCTCGGCCATCTCGGCGAATGCGGTCCTCAAACCGATCGTCAATGCCTGCTTCAGATGCTGTCTGGCCTTGGCGGGGGCCTTTTTGCGCAACAGCATTCCAAGCTGAAACTGTGCATCGGCATACCGCGGATTCAGTTCGATCGCCTTGCGCAGATCACGTTCGGCAGCAGCGCGCTTTCCCGTCTGGAGACGGCACATCGCCATCCAGTAGAATGCATCGGGGTAGTTGTTGTTCAGGCCGGCCGCTTCCTCAAAATGCCTCAGCGCGTCAGCCCAGAGGGCGTCTTCAAAATACTTGATTCCGAGATGAATCCTGCTGGCGGCCATATCAAGTTCTATGACAGCCACTTTTTTGAGCTCGTTCAGGCCCTCTTCGAGATATCCCTGCTGAAGCAGGCTTTCAGCCGCCAGAAAAACCGGCGAATCGCCCTGCTTCTTGCGGAGCCCCATCTCGCGATAAGCCGCCACGGCCGCGTCGTAGGCTCCCTGCATTTCGCGCAGGCTCCCAAGGTAGAAATAGGCGGCAATCAACCCGGGATTCTTCTGAATAAGCTCTTCGAGCAGAGTTCCCGACTCGCCGAACGCGCCTCTGAACAGAAGCGCCTTGCCCAGGGACAGACTGATATCCAGATAATTCGGGTGCGCCGCGTATTCTTTGCGGAGCCGTGCGATTTCAAAATCGAGTTCGTTTATCCGCATCTGCAGGTTGTCGAGGTTGCGGCGGGCCACGGCCATTTTCGGCTGGCGCCTCACCACTTCCTCGAAGCAGCTTCTCGCCTCGTCGAGTCGATACATCTGCATTCTGAGGGAACCCAGATTGTTCATGATCCGAAGATCCTCGGGCGCCAGAGCCGCCGCTTCCGACAACTGCTCTTCGGCGTCGCGGAACTGGCCCCGCGCGAGAGAGACATTGCCGAGGTTGTTCAGCACGTCAGGATCATGGGGGAACAGGACGCAGGTCTGCCGGAGGGTTTTTTCCGCATCCTCGAGCCGGCCGAGTCGGCGTTGCAGGCTGGCCTTGAGCAGCAGGAACGGCTTCGATTCGGGAACGATCGCGCCAGCCGCGTCAAGTCTTGCAAGCGCTTCCTGGGGTTTATCCTGACGGAGAAGTTCTTCGAGCTGCCGGCCAAGGGCACCGGATCCTTCAATGACGAGCTGTCGTGACAATTCATTGATTTCGGCGTCGAATGCGGTTTCGATAAACGTGGAAAGCTGGCCGTTCACCTCGTCGGATTTTTTCCGGGCAGCTTCCACGATGTAGGCGATATTCGGGTAATCCGGATCCAGTTGTTGTACCATGCGAAACTCGTGCAGCGCCGCAGGGTAAAAACCGCCCCGGAAGTAATGAATGCCGCGATCGAAGTGTTCTTCGGCCTCTCTTGGTCTCATCATGATCCCGTCGAATGTAGGGTGTTGCCTTGTGCAATGGATGGTGATACAATCACGTATACCCCATCAGATAGTGCTTGTCAACGGGAAAACCCCTCAGGAGGGCTTCCATGGATTCCACGCCGGGAATCAAGATGAAGTTTTGTGAGTCACTGGACCGCTTTGTGGCAATCCGGGCGTTCACGCCCGAGCAGAAACAGCAGCTTTTCAAGAACATCAAGATCACAGACAAGAAGTCCTACAAACGTCTGATCATCAACGCCTCGGTAGTGAACTACCTTGACGAGATCGCGCCGCTGGTATTCGGCAACAATGAATACCCACTTCTTGGTGAGATCATCGAACAGGAGCTGTATAACCTGTGCGTAAAGGTCAATCCGACGCTCGACATCAAGGAAGTGACCATCCAGGTGGACGAGAATCAGCCGCAGGGCGCGATTCCGATGCTTGGTTCCGAAGCCGCCGACGAGGCGAAAGCCAAGAACCAGCGGTTCATGGAGATCGAGAAACATCTGCAGAAGCGCATCATCGGCCAGGATGAAGCCATCACGGCCGTCGCGCAGGCGATCAGAAAGGCCAAGGTCGGCCTGAAGAATCCGAAACGGCCGATCGGCAGCTTTATCTTCGTCGGCCAGACCGGCGTCGGGAAAACAGAGCTTGCCAAGGCGCTGTGCGAGTTTCTGACCGGCAATGAGACCGATCTGGTCCGTGTCGACTGCTCGGAATACGCCATGAGTCATGAGTATTCGAAGCTGATCGGCGCGCCTCCGGGCTATATCGGCCACAATGAAGGCGGCTACCTGACCGAGGCCGTCAAGAACAAGCCGAACGGCGTTGTCGTTTTCGACGAAATCGAGAAGGCGCACGAAAAAGTGCACAACCTGCTGCTGCAGCTTCTCGATGAAGGCATTCTCACCGACAGCAAGGGCGAGATGGTCAGCTTCCGCGAAGCCTGCATCATCATGACCACCAACATCGGCGTCAGCGACATCACATCCGAAGAGAGCAAACCCGGTTTCCGCGTCGGCGAATCGGCCAAGACGGAAAAGCCGAAAGAGAAGCTCGATGATCTTTCGCATGCCCAGAAGACGAAGATCACGCGCAAGAGCCTCGAAAAGAAGTTCCCGCCCGAGTTCCTGAACCGTATCGACGACATCATCGTGTTCCGGGCGCTCACCAAGGAAGACAACCTGAAAATTCTCGATATCATGCTCAGCGAAGTCTCGACAAGGCTTTTGAACCTGAATATGAAGATCGAGTTCACCGAAGAGCTGCGCAAATTCCTCGTCGACCAGGGCACCGATCTCAAATACGGCGCCCGCCCCCTGCGCCGCTGCATTCACCGCCACATCGAGAATCCTCTCGCCGAGCTGATTTTAAAGGGCGAGAATTTCAAATCAGGCGATATAATATCAGCCATTCCAGGCAAAGATGCGGACGGGGAAGACAGCGCGACCTTCAAGGTATCAGGCCATTTCGAAGTGCAACAGCAGCCTGCTGCCGATGTTTCGCCCGTGCCACCCGCGCCAGCGGAGCCCGAGCCCGCCTCGAAAAAATAACGATACAAATAAAAAATCGCCTTCCGGCTTCGGGCCGGGAGGCGATTTTTGGTATGCGGGAATTCAGCGGCGGGCCATGCGGGTATTCCCCGGGGTTCCGGGAGCCTTCCCCGTGTAGAGTTCGTATGCCATGCGCCCGGCGAGAGTCGAAGCGCGCACCCGGGCAAAGCCGGGCTGGCCGACCAGGACCGTCATGGCGAGGTCTCTGCCGCCGGTGCGGGTGAACCCGCCGAACCAGGTGAAGAGATAGTGCGGATCGGTTCCGGTCAGCGTGCCGGTCTTTCCGCCGCTCAGATTCGCCAGCTCGGGACAGTTCTTATAGCAGCCGAAGCCGCGCTTGCCGGTTCCATGGATGGTCGTGGTGCGCATCATCTCGTAAATCTGCGTGGCAACCCCGGCCGGAACAGGCTGAGCGAGCGGGAACGGCTGACGCCGGAACACCACCTGGCCTTTGTGAACAACATAGTCGACGAGATATGGCTTCATCATGCGGCCGCGGTTGAGCACGGTCGAAACGATGCTCGCGACATGCATCGGCGAGACCTCGAAGGCCCGGTTCAGCCCCGCGGCTGCTTCACCAAGCTTCACGCCACCTTCCGGGATGTCGGCAACCGACTGGGTCACCGGCAGGTCGAAGTAGAAGGGCCTGTTGAATCCGAAGGCGTTGGCATACGCCAGCAGAACCGATTGTCCGACCGCCCGGCCGACAACGCCGAACACCCCGTTATGGGATTTGGCGAACGCCCGCCAAAGTTCCAGCGAAGCCTTGCGGCCGATGCGAATCCTGCTGGCCGGAACGACTTTCTGGCGATCGATGCCCGCCGCAGCAGTGATGATCTTGAAGATCGAGGCGATCGGGAATGTGGCTTTCAGAGCCCAGTTATCAGCGACATACCCGGGCGAGTCCGGAGAAAGAGTTCGGTGGCCGTCGTATGACGTAAGGGCAAGAATGGCCCCTGTTGCCGGGTCCTGAATGACCGCGGCACCCATTTTGGTCGTGTAATGCTTGAAGGCGCTCTCGGCAAGACGCTGCAGGGCTGGATTGATCGTCATGACAATACGCGTGTCGGCATCATAATCGACCACATAGCGGTCGAGACCGGCGTCATACCGCCACGGCCTGATCGGCAGCATCTTGATGATCTGAAGAATGGAAAGCTGACGGCCGTTCACGTTCGTCGCGGCTGCCTGAGCTGCCGCGATCGTCTGCCCCGGCTGGGCCGCGGGTACGGCAATCGGGGCAACCATCGGAACGGAGACGGGGGCCATGGCCGAAGCCGGCTTGACCCCGGCTGTCATTGTCATACCCATCGGGCTCTTGTCATCCTGCAACGTCGCGGCAGTGGCGCCCGAATCGTTTCCGTCGAGCTCTTCGGAGTCGCTGGCCGGACAGACGCCTTCCTCGCCTTCTTCTCCATTGTCTTCATCGTCAGCCGAAGCCACCGCGTCAGGCGGCGGAGCGGTGAACGATGCGGCGGTGGAAGGTGTCGCCTCAATGGCTTCTTCGTGCGCTGCGAGCGCCTCATGCGAAGCGGCCTGCATCGGAGCGACGCCAGGCGAGGTCATGGCAATGCTCTTTCCGGCAATCGGCTCCCCGATGGAAGCTGCTCCGGACGTGTTGTGCGAAGACAGACCGGCATTCACAGCCATATTCCGGGCAGGCGCCTGGCGCGTTTCAGCCGGCTGCGTTGAAGCATTCGCCGTCTTGTTCGGGCTCAGCGGCAGGGACTTGAACTGAACCGCCGCAAGACCGGTCGGGCCAGCATCCGTTTTTCCAAGCGCCGTCGTCCGGATCGCGCCGGTCGTGAACACTGCCGTGCCATCCTGTTCAGATACAAAGAAAACAAGGGCATCGACGATCGAAGAGTCGATCGCCAGTGTCATGAACATCAGATAGCCCACGATGCAAAGCAGATTCAGCGACTTGATGGAGGTTGATATCATGCGGTTCCTGATTTCCGTTTAGCTGAAGTCTTTAGACAGGGAAGATCTTGTGCGCCGCTGTTACAGCGCTGGAAGCGGGGTTCAGCGGGCAGCGAGCCTGATGGTGAGACCCGTGCGCGGAACGAGCAGGCGTTCGCCGAGACGCAGCGCTTTTTCATTACGAATCCGATTGAGTCTCACGATGGCCTGGGTCATGCGGGTGCTTCCGTACAACTTGCCTGCAATCGATTCAAGCGTGTCACCGCGCTCGATCGTGTATTCCAGATACCGGCCTTTTTCCTGAAGCTGTGGTCCGGCTGCTGCCGCGGAAGTCTTTGTCTCGGGAGTCCTGGCTTCGGGCGCCTTTGCCATTTCATGAGCTGCCGAAACGACTTTCGGGGCTTCAGCGACAGGTTCGACCGGAATGGTTTTGGCGGCAGGGGCAAACGCCGCTTCCGGAACCGGACGGACCGGCTGCCGGGTGCATGGCTGGGTGATCAGACTGTCGATGCGGCCGACGAGCAGGGGCGAAGCCGGCCGTTCGATTCCCGGCACGATCGGCGACTGGGGACCGATATCGCCATGAATCGTGAAGGCAAAGACAACCTGAAGCATGAACAGTCCAACGACGAAAAAAAGGAACAACCCGCGATGCGATGCGGGGGAGCGTCGAGGAACACGGGAGATCATGGAGCAACCTCCTGAATAGGCTAGAAAACCTATCGGCATCCCCCACACCGTTCATGAGCGCCCGATTTTGCACAGCATCTGATCAGCTGCCCTCTGCCCTTCCGCTTCTCATCTGCAGATGCGGCATCCAGCCCGCCGGCTTCCGATGAACATTTTCATTGCGGCACACCGGCGGAAAAGAAAAGCGGTTATGAAATGCGGCAGTTCACCGCCCGTATTGGGCGCCAGAGAGCTTCCCAGAGATCCCGGCAGCGGATCGCGTCTGGCCTGGCACCGCGCTCGTTGCGGAAATCGAACCGAGAGAAATGAGCCGCGGGAACCAGCCACTGACAGGAGCAGATCAGCAGCTTCCGGGCAGGACCGTGGCCGGGCTCGAAAAGAGGCCTCAGGTGAACTTGGTCTTGACGTGGCCCAGAAATTTTTTCAGGACGGGGGGGATATCGCTGCTTGCGGCATCGAGTTTTCCAGATTTGGCCGACGTGATCAGCTGCGCGGTTTCCTTGCAGGGTTCATCGATCAGTTGAAGAATCGCGAACAGCATCGCCTGCATTTTGGGAAACCCGAAGGTTTCCATGAAAAAGCGGGTTTTGGTTCCGAATGCCTGGCAGGGGGGAAGCAACACATCCTCGCCTTTGCCCGGGCCGAGGTTGTTGATCAAGTCCATGATATATTTCGGCCGCTGGCCGTAGGGGAGGTTCTTCAGCTCTCCGGGGAGGATCGGCTTCCCGATCAGGTAGTCCTGCTTGCCATTGTCGAAGGGGAAATCGAGCCGTTCATCGATCGGGTGCAGGGGCAGCCCTCCAACGAACCGTACCGGTACCACCGGGATGTTCTTGTCGATCGTCATGTCCAGGAAGATCGAGCTCATTCGTGTTACAGGCTGATTGGCAGTCAGTCCCCGCGTTCCTTCCACATGAACCAGCAGCGAAGCCTCTCTCCTGCCCTCCTGTTTCAGGGCATTGATCAGCCCCTGGGGGTTCTGACGGTCGAAGTACATCAACCTGAAGGGATGCCCGTCACCAAGGGAATCCTGGGCAAAGTCCAGCAGAAAGGACAGCCAGGCATTCA
Organism: uncultured bacterium; assembly: GCA_964597625.1. GTDB lineage: Bacteria > Muiribacteriota > Ozemobacteria > Ozemobacterales > Ozemobacteraceae > MWAR01. The sequence goes on along the minus strand of CAZQYQ010000016.1, from coordinate 9,274 downwards.
CATGATCGGGCTTTGCCACCGCCTGAACCGGCAGCCCGGTCAGTCCGTAGGCGATTGCCATGAACAGTGGCGATTCAAGGCCGATCTGGTGGTTGGCCAGAAAGACGACCGGCTGGTCGGCCACGGCGGCGAATGACGCGGGGTTCTGAATCACCACCCGGCTGACGAAGGCTCCGCACAGGGCTCCAATCAGGTCATGAAAAAACCGATGCGAGCCGGTTCGTTTGACCCAGCAATCGCGAAGCCGCTTCCAATCGAGAGAAGCATTGGTCGATCCATCTTCCGGAAGGCTGTTGAATGGCAGATTCCGGCAGAATCCGTTGCCATCCTCGACGATATCGGTCATCGAAAGACGGGCAAATCGCGCCAGCTGTTCGATCCGGCCGCCACCGGCCTTTGCCGGCGGAGTCGTGGGAAGTTCTGCGGGAAGAGGGGGTTCCCGGCCGGCAAAGCCGATCGAGGAAGCATCGACGTCGGAAATAATCGCATAGATGTGGTCGCCATCGCGCTCGGCATCGGCAAATCGACGCAGGGCGATCATTCCGAGTCCTTCACAGTACCGGACGTTCCGGAGATCGGATGCGCTCTCCGCCTGACGATTCAGCAAGGCGTTGATTGCGTGGACCCCATCGATGCCGCCGGCGATGACCAGATCGGCCTGGCCATCCTGCAGTTCCCGAACGGCGGCGGCGATCCAGGAGAGGGATCCCGGAAGCGGCGAGGAATCGTCCACCTGGCACATCTCAAATCCGTAATGCCGGGCAAATGTCTCGGCCAGTTTCAGGTGTGACGGCCTCTCGTCGGTTTCGGACGTGACTTCGGTTGCCGGGCGATCCACCGATTCGCGGATGGCCCGCTGCTGTTCTTCGGAAAGGCCCGCCGCGTGCAGGGCTTTCAACCAGAGCGTCCGCTGCATCTCGGCCTGGAATTGCCGAACCACCTGGTTTTGCGCCCGGGTTTCGAGGGCCACCCGAACCCTGGCGGCCGGGATGGCGCCGGTCTGGAAACTCCGGGTATCATCGAGGGCCTGCTTCGCCAGGAACAGGGCAACAGCAGGCAGGACCGTCGTCACTTTCAGGATCTCAGGAGGTATCTCGAATCCATCCGCCGGCAGACTGCCTGACATCAGGAGTCCGCTCTTCATGACGAATCCCTTGAGATTCTTCAAATCCTGGACCGTTAAAAACTCGGTAAAAGGCCATTGGGCACCGGCCAAATCAGCCATCAGCCCTTTCAGTCCCAGGAGGTTGGGCCAGAAGGCCCGGGAAGTCACCGACACGGGAAAGAGAGAACTCCGTCCGACAACGGCTAGTGGCAAACATTTTCCTGCATTTTGCGTCTTCTGCGACATCATACCATCCGATTTCGAGTTCGAGAGTTTCAGGATCATACCTTAAACGGATGGAAACTGAGAATGTCAAAATTTCAGGTCGTGAAAAAAGGGCCGGCTCAGGAGATGATCTTCCCGCTCCCCTGCCTGATCAATCCCGCCCTGCATCTGCGTTTCTGCCCGGCACATACGGAGCTTCCCCGTCAGGAAAATGTTTCACCCGCTGTCCGACAAGGAAACCATTCAAAAACGGGTGATGAACATTCTTTTTTTTCGCGCGTATGAAAAGCGCTTTATCTCAGGGATTCTGGCAGGCTCAGGGAACACAGGGCCGGATCAGTCAAGTTTGAAAAGTTCGCTTCTGATGATCCGGGCGCCGGTTTCGACGATCAGGCGAATCTCGTCGCCGGCATCGGCGGTCACGGTCTGGCTGATCAATTCCCCCGCGACGAACTCGCATTTGATTCTGCGGGTGTTGTTGATGAGAAGAACGCCGGGGCCGGTGTATCGGATCTCCCCAATCTTCTTCCACTCGGTATCATTCTCAACACTATGTTTCAGCGTGCCTGAAACCGTGTATGTATTTCCATCGATATTTTTCACGGTTGCGGACATCTCGAGCGTGGGGAAGAACTTGTCGATCAGCTCCGAACCTGAGTAAACGGCCAGGGGAATCAGCACTTTTGCCTGGGCCTCGGCCATATCAGCCGTCACATTGAACTTCGGATGTTTCCGATTGATCTTTTTTGATTTGAACAGAACGATCGAGAACCAGGAGCCGGTTTCTATCGCCAGCGGAACCCATCCAACGTCTTCAAACCAGGAGGAGTAGACGCCGCCCGTTTCCTTGAGGTTTGACACCAGGGGGCTGGGATACGGCCGCTTGTTGTTCCGGGGAAAAACCCACTTTTTATAATCGGCAACCGTATCGTTGCTGAAAAAGCGGTTATTGGTGAAAGCCGCGGCGCTTTTCATGAGGGCTTCCGGGGAAAGGCCGCGTGCGATGGTGAAATCTTTCGTCGGCCTGAATTCAGGATCTTTCCAGCCATCACCGATCACCTTGCGCACCATGGCATCATCCACGGTCTTTTCGACCGGTTCGTACAGGGAGTGTGAATCGGCACGCGTGTGCGCGGGCTGAGTCATATCACCAACCATATGCATGGCTTCGCCGAGACACCGGAACGATTTCGCGAACACCTGCGCCCGGGTCAGGCCGCCGAATCGCGCGCAATCATTTTCCATGGCGGCTTTGTAGGCTTTCAAACCGCTGAGCCAGGAGTGCTCGTTATCCTCATCGCTCAACGCCCAGGTGATTCCGTCGATGCGCGGCTTGATGAGCTTGGGCTGAAGTCTGAGCTTCCGGAGTTGCCCGTTCCAGTCAATGTTGGGATTCCAGTCGTCGGCACGATAATCGAACGAATCAAAAAAAGCCTGCTCCGTCGGAACGTCTTCTCTGCCGGGCTTTTTGATCCGCCTGATCAGCCAGGTCAGATATCTCGGTTCATACACCGGGTCGTAAAAATGGCGGAATCCCATGACGATCTCGGGGATATCCGCATCATGACCGCCACGGCGAAGCCATTCGATGAAGTTTGCATCTATCCTGATCTTGTCGGCGGTCTTTTCGCTCATGCCGCCCTTTTTAAAGGTGAACCCGTTGAACAGGCTGCGAAACTCAACCGGCGCACGTTTGTATTTGTCGCCAAACGAGTCCGACTGGCTCTTGATGACAAATAATTTTCCGGCCAGTTCGTTGATCGCCGGATGTGCTTCATTGCAGTCCCAGCCGGAAGAACCGGCGCAGGGAAACAGAGAGAACATCAGGAGCACCAGCACCCATCTGCTCACGTTTCTCATCGTTTTCCCTTGTTTTCCGATTGAATGCACAAGAATCCGGAACACCACCGGGCTTTTTCAAATTATAGTGATGGATCCCGGGTACGGCAAGCCACCCGTCTTTCTCTCTGACCAAGAGGGGAAGAGACCCGTGAATCCTGATGCAGGAAGAGGCTGTCAGGCGCCTGGTGATGCGGAGCTTTCGGGGGCTTCGGCGGCGGTTTCAAGGTCGGAAAGGTGCAGATTCTCGACCATGAGAATGACAATGCCAATGGCCAGCACGAAAAGATAGGACAAAAAGTGCGTTGCCAGCCCGAAAGCAACGGATACTTCCTTGGGAATCGAGAGCATGTCGGTCATGACGAGAATACAGCAGTATTCGTAAATGCCGATCATTCCGGGGCTTGAGGGAATCATCGCGCCGAGCGACAAAACGGCGATCAGCAGCAGAGCTTCATTCAGCCCCATCGGAAGGCCGAACATCCGTATCGAAATATAATAACTGCCGACGGATGTTCCCCAGGCAATCAGGCTCAGCAGAATCGAGATGACCAACGGCCGGGGGTGCCGCACCAGCGACAGGCCCCCGATGAAGGAATCCCGCAACCCGTAGATCCAGTCCCGCCATGCGCGTGGGAACGGTGAAAGAATGCAATCAGAAACGGTGTCGATCCAGTGCCGCCGGAACTGGAGAAGCAATATAATAACAAGAACTATTCCATAAAAAATCACCGCAGAATAGCCGCCACTGCGGACCACGGCGCTTACCGGAAACATGGTTACCGCAAACGCAATGAAAAGAACCACGCAGACCCCGTCCAGAAGTCTTTCCATGACAACGGAACCGAAGGCTTCGGAAAATCCGGTGTGCTGTTTGTGACGAAGATACCAGGAGCGGACGAATTCCCCGGCCCGGGCCGGGAAAAGGTTATTGAACAGATTTCCGAGCATAAGTCCGGCATACAGGTGGATGAGAGGCACTTTCCGGGGAAACAGAATGTACCGCCACCTGAAGGTGCGCGTCAGATGCTCGAATGTGTAAGAGATGAACAGAATCGGAAGCAGCCGCCAGTCGACTGCCGAGAGTACGGCAGGTACCCGTTCCCAGTCGACCTGACGCAGGGCAAGCCAGAGAAATAAGACGCTGAGAAGGAGCCCGGTTATTTTTTTCCCCCAACTCTTCATGGGTGGCATCCTAGCATGGTCTCCCGGGACCAGCAACAAATCATTCCCGCTCTGAATCATGTGTACACCGTCATTTTCAGGGATATCCGATCTTGTCGAATGTGCGGTGAGCCGATATAATCAGACCACTGTGAGCGAGCCCGAATAATGTGGATTGCAGTCCAGATCCTGATGTGCGTGACGATCATCCTTGCCGTCTGTTTCATCGCCGGTAAGCGCATCGGGCAGCGCAGATTTCTCAAAATGCAGGACGAGATGAAAACACTGGAAAAGGCTTTCAATCAGCTTCTCGAGCAGATGGAACTGGTCTCGGGCCACAACCTGAAAGTGCTCGACACCAAGACCCAGGAGCTGCGCGAACTTCTTACCGTCGCCGACAAGAAGTGTCTCTACGCGAACGATCTGATGAAAGAGGTCGAAGAGATGAAACGCCAGCTTCAGAATCACAACCGCACCGCCGGCGCCACGGCCCTGCCTGCGCCCGTGAACGAGATCAAGCTCAGGCGCGAGGTGCAGGAGCTGCTTGATGGAACGAACGAACAGGTGCATGCAATAGAGACGCGTATATTTCAACTGGAACAGGATCAGCTGGAGCTCCTTCAGCAGATCGTCAGCCTCAAACAAGTCAAAGCATCGCCTGAACGACTTCTGGATGAACCACCCCAGCCCGTGTATCCGGCGGAAGAGCCCCCGGCCTACGCAGCGCCGGCCTTGGAACAGCCCCCGGCTCAGCACACCGCAGAACCTCACATCCCGTCGGCCCAGGATACCCCCTTCGGGGATGCAGCCGTGCTTGACCGGCTCAAGAACCGTTCAAGGGCGTCTCATTTCGGCCTCGATTCCATGCAGGTTGAAATTGTCCAGCAGGTGCTGGACCTGCACGACCAGGGTGTTTCCATCCCCCAGATCGCGCGCCAGATGAAAATGAGCAAAAGCGAAGTCGAGCTCATGATGAAGCTCTACGCGATGCGGAAAGCGGTCTGACGCATGTATCTTCGCGATCTGTCTCCATCCGTGAAGAACGGCCTCATCCTGGTCTGCGGCATCATTCTTCTCTGGCTCGTCTACCTGTTGTCCTCCGTCATCGCGCCGTTTCTGTTCTCTCTCGTTCTGGCCTACATTCTCAATCCGCTGGTTCGCGGGCTCGAACATCGCGGAGTTCCGCGCGCCTGGGCCGTTCTCCTTATTTACATATCAGGATTCACGATCGGGATTCTCGTCATCATCCCGATCCTGTTTACGATCGTCGCCGAGGGGCATGACCTCGCGACCCGCCTCGGACAACTCGACGTGCGGCAGATCGTGGGGGATTATCACACTTCGCTCAGATCTCTCTACGACCGGTACGCGGCGGTTCCATGGGTGAACGACTGGCTGAACGGCCTGGACTATTCGGAGAAAATCAGGGAACTCGCGACGAAAGCGTTTCTCAATGCCAAAGATGTCGTTCTGGGCCTCTCTCAGAAACTGTTCACCCTCCTCCTGTCGGCATTCTCTGGAGCCATGGATCTCATCCTGATCCCGTTGCTCACCTTCTACATGCTCGTCGATCTCGACCTGCTGTGGCACCAGCTCACCAGGCTCGTTCCACCGATGTATCGGGACTCCACAACACGTATAGCCGAAGATATAGATAAGCAACTGAATGCGCTCCTCCGCGGTCAACTGATCTGCGCATTCGCCTTTGCGCTTCTGACGACAATCGGTCTCTGGCTTTCGGGCCTGCCGTTCGCCTTTCTTCTCGGGCCCATCGCCGGAGTGGGCAACATGATTCCCTATCTGGGCGGACTGGTCACGATCGTCCTGGCGACGCTCGTCACGCTTGCAACGACCGGAGCCTCCTCGGCAACCGTTTTTGCGCTGATCAAAGCCGGTATCGCGCTGGCCATCGTCCAGGGTCTCGACGGGTTCCTGATTCAGCCCAAGGTCATGGGCGACAATCTGGGCCTCCATCCTCTGGCCGTGATGCTGGCAGTCGTGATCGGCGGCAGCGTGTTCGGACTCATCGGCATGTTCCTGGCAATACCCGTGACCTGCATCCTGAAAGTCCTGTCGCGCGAACTATATCATGAACTTTATGATACCCATTGAGGCCGTGACGCGGGCGGAAAAGGCTCCGGCAATCCGGGTCAGGAGCCTGTCAAAACGGTTCGGACGCGTTCAGGCCGTCAACAGCATGGAATTCTCCATTCCGACGGGCTCGGTATGCGGGTTTCTGGGACCAAACGGGGCCGGGAAAACGACGACGCTGCGCATGCTGCTCGGTCTGGCCAGGCCCGATGAAGGCGACATGGAGCTGCTCGGCAACCCCATGCCGGCGTTCCGCACCAGATCGCTTGAACAGACGGGTTCGCTTGTCGAAAAGCCGTCGTTCATCGAACATTTCAGCTGCTATGAAAACCTCTGGTGGTTCGGCTCACTCACGGCACCGCTGTCGGGAGAACGCGTCGTCGAAGTCCTCGACCAGGTCGGCCTTTCCGATGCGGCGCACAAGCCGTTCGGCATCTATTCGACCGGCATGAAACAGCGTCTGGGCGTTGCCGGTGCGCTTCTGCACCACCCCGCCCTGCTCGTTCTCGACGAGCCGACAAACGGCATGGATCCGCAGGGCCGCGCCCAGATGCGCGATATTCTCCGCGATATTCATGCCCGCGAAGGGACCACGATTTTTCTTTCCTCCCATCTTCTCGACGAGGTGCAGCGGCTTTGCGATTACGTCGTGATCGTCGATCACGGCCGGACCGTCCGCCAGGGCTTCGTGGCGGAACTGCTCCATGACGGTCACGAAATCTGGGAACTGCGCCTTCCACCCGAGGAATCCACCCGGGCCTCCGAGCTGCTCAGGGCCTTTCAGACGGTCCGCGAGATCAGATCCTCCCCGCGCGGCCTCGAGATCACTCTCGCCCGCGGAACATCCCAGGAGATCAACCGGATGCTGGTCGGAGCCGGCATCCACGTTTCAGCGCTGATCCCCCGCGAAGCCTCTCTCGAAGAGACGTTTCTAGCCCTGACGGATTCCGAACCGGGAGCCGACAAAGCCCTATGAGACGACTGATGGTGCTGTTCGCGTTCGAGCTGAAAAAGGTCCTGGCGAGAAAAAAGGCGATCCTGTTTCTGCTCGCCCTGAACGTCGTTCCCATTCTGGCCAGTATCGCCGCGCTGCTGGCGTATCTGAAGATGCGGAGCCTGGGTCTGGGCAGTATCGAATACTCGATGCTCGTCGAGATGGTTCAGGCGTTGTTCACGGCACATATGAAGCTGTTCGCCTGGATATCCCCGTTTTTCCTGGCTCTTGTCGTCGGCGACATTCTCTCCGGCGAAGCCGGCAGAGGGCATCTGAAAACGCTCCTGCTGACGCCGGTGGCCCGTTGGCAGGTCCTTCTGGCCAAGGCGGCGGCGGTCATGATTTTCCTGCTCATGGCGGTCGCCCTCGGCGGCCTGTTCCTTCAGATCGATCTCTGGGTGGCCCACAGTATGAGCCAGAGCGGCGCAATCATCATGGACATCCGCGACACCGGAGCCGTGCTCGCCGATTCCCGCACCGCGCTCCGCCTCCTTACGATCAGCTTCATGGCGAACCTGGCCATGGTCGCCTACTTTCTCCTCACGGCCCTGTTTTTCGAAACACCGATCCTGATGGCCTTCGTAAGCCTTATCATCTTGATGACGATGCAGACCTACGTACTGATGGCACCCTATCTCATGAAACTCGATGATGCCTACGCCAGGTGGCTGCCGTGGTGCTTCACGCGGCATTTATCCCAGCTCACCGATCTTCAGACGATCAACGGCGTGCTCAACCAGTCGCTGATGCTGACAAGCAGTGAAGTCTGGGAACCCCTCACCGGCAGTCTCGGCTGGGCAGGACTCTTTCTGGCGCTGGCGATGTTCGTGTTTCACAGACGCCAGTTTTTTTCCTGAGGCGGCCGGCATGAACAGACCGAAAGAGCGGGTGCTGGTGGCGCTTTCCGGCGGCGTTGATTCATCGGTGACCGCGGCGCTGCTGAAGGAAGCGGGCCACGAGGTCTTTTCGGCCACCCTCAAGACTTTCTGCTACGCCGAGCGGGGCGGCGGCGCCAAGGCCTGCTGCGGCCTGGAAGGCCTCGCCGCAGCCAGGTCAGCAGCGGCGGCGCTCGGCATCCCGCACACCGTCTTCGATGTTTCCCAGGCTTTCGAGCGCGATGTCATCGATGATTTCACGGACGAATACGCTGCGGGCCGCACTCCAAACCCGTGCGTGCGCTGTAATGCGACCGTCAAGATTCCCTGGCTTCTCGGAAAAGCCAGAAGTCTCGGCTGCACCGCGATCGCGACCGGCCATTATGCCCGGATAGAGACTGTTCCCGAAGGCGGCGAAGGTCTTTTCCGCGGCCTCGATTCCGCCAAGGATCAGGCCTATTTTCTCTGGGAACTGCCCCGCGACGTTCTTCCGCACCTGCGACTCCCCCTCGGCGGCATGACGAAGCCGCAGGTGCGCGAACTGGCGCGGAGATTCGGCCTTTCCAATGCGGAAAAGCCGGAATCGCAGGAGATTTGTTTCGTTCCCGACGGCGACTATGTGGCGTTTCTCCGCGAACGGCTTCCCGCCGGGCATCCGGGCTTCCAGAGCGGTCCGATCGTGGATACGGCCGGCAATCGTCTTGGAACGCATACCGGCTATCTCGGGTATACGATCGGGCAGCGCAAGGGACTCGGCGGTGGACACGGCAAACGGTTATTCGTTACCGCCATCAGGCCGGAGAGCCGCACCGTCGTCGTCGGTGAGGCAGAAGATATCGAAGGGCGCACGCTTCGCATCGATCGGGTGAACTCTCTTCTGTCGGCTCCGCTTCTTCGTGAGCAAATTGTCGCCGTGCAGATCCGTCATCGGGCCCGCGCGATTCAGGCGCGGATAAGCGGCATATCCGGCGACGGCTCACT
>CAZQYQ010000015.1:0-31399 GCA_964597625.1 uncultured bacterium | reverse complement strand
CTTCGAGGGTCAGGCTCGCCCGCCCCGAAAGGGCCGTGAGACAGTCAGCTCTGGAAGAGGCAAGCTCGGCAAGGTGCGCCGAATACGTTTCCTCCTCGCTGACGATCTGAAGAAGATCGGTCGAGAACTTTTCAAGCAGCAGCTTTTTCTTGCGTTCAGACAAACCAAGGAGCTGGCGGTATATTTCCAGCTCCTCGCTCAGAATCTGCCTGAGGTTCTGCCCCTGATCGCTCAATTTGTGCGTCAGCCTTCCCAGGACTGGGTGAGAACACCACTGGCCAGCATTTTTTCGGCAACTTTTTCGGCGGGCACGTTATACTGCCCCTTGTCGAAAAGCGCCTTGATGCGGGCGACTTTCTCTTCCCGGATTTCGGGCTGGCCGGCAACAACTTCGGCCGCGAATTTGAGCGTTTCAACCGGATCGGCCTGGGCTATCGGCTTTCCGGCAAAGACCGGCTGACTGACATTCAGTCCGCTGGGCGGATGGAATGTTGCCGCAGGAGCACCGGCCCCGCCGGTCGTTTCCTTCATGATCTTGCCGAAGGCATCGCCCGACTGGTCGGTCTTTGCCTTCTTGATCTGCTCCTGATAGATCTTCTGAATGTCATTCCTGGAGACCTTCATGGTTCCCTCCTGAACTCCCCGAGACGTCTCCCCCTGGTGTTTAATCTGGTTGCGCGGGGGAAGCCTCCATTACCGGATATCGGCCGCAAATGCCGGTTTCATTAGCAAGTTTGTTCGATACTTTGCTATTTTAGGCGGAAAGAGCTGCAAAGTCAACCTCTCCTCCGGTAGGAATGGGCCCAGACAAAGGCCTGCAGCGAGGCCGGGCGCAGACGTTCCACCGCCGCGGCACAGGCATCGAGCGTAGCCCCCGTCGTTGCGACATCATCGACAATCGCGAGACGCTTTCCCGCGAAAGCTGCAGGGATCAGATGTTTTGCAGGTTCAAATGCCCCGGCCGGATTCGTTGCGCGCTGCTCTTCGTCACACTCTGCCTGGGGTTTCGTATTGCGGATGCGAATGATCGCGGGGGATATGCTGGCATTCCAGGCCGTTCCCAGGATGTCGGCGAACCGCCTGGCCTGGTTGAACCCGCGCTTTGCCTCCTTTTCCGGATGCAGCGGGACAGGAATCAGGATTTCAGGTCGTTGAGCCGTGGGAAGCGTTGCGGCAACGCGGGAAATATCTTCCGCAAGCTGATCAAGCAGGCGTGTCGAAGGTCTGTATTTGACCGCTTTGATCGCATCGGACAGGGGCGGCTTATACTCACCCATCGCCAAGACGGAGCATCTGCATGAAACATCTTCAACTTGCACGGGTGGCCACATCCCTGTTTTGATTGATCGCCGGCAGTCATCGCAGAGGACCTCTCCCAAAGAAGTTCTGCTTCGGCACACATGACAGGAGAACGGCAGAAAAGTTTCAACCGCTGTTTTCAGCCATTCCCGGATCAGCCGGATCAATACAGACTCCTTCTTCAGGCGGCAAGATGCCCCACCCACCCGCCCTAAAAGCATATCATTTTCTCAGATCTCAAGACACGCGATCAAAGAGAGATCCCAGGCAGGGATCATCTGCATCAAGCCATCTTCAGGAAGCCCGTCGGGCCATGAACGGCTTCGCAGCAAATAAACGGGGGCGCAGCCTTCGTCGGCTGCGCCCCCGTGGAAGATCTGAAAGGAGTTATTCCGTAGCTTCGCGATCCGTTCCCGCATCGCGGATCCGCTTGTAAACACCTCGTTTGCTGGTGCCGAGGAATTCGATGAACTGCTGAATGTAGGGGTCTTTCGCTTCATCCATGACGGCAAGCTTTGCCTTTGCCTGGGTGACATTCAGGCTGGAGCGGAAGAACATTTTGAACACGCTTCTGATCGCATTGAGAGACTCTTTCGGAATCCCGTTGCGCCTGAGACCGACGGAATTCAGACCGATAACGCGGGCCGGATTGCCATCAATCGTGATAAAAGGGGGAACATCCTTGACGATCTTGCTCATCCCGCCGATCATGACAAATCCGCCGATTTTGCAGAACTGATGAATTCCTGTAAAGCCGCCCAGAGTCGCCTTATCACCAACATGAACATGGCCCGCAAGGGTAACGCAGTTCGCGAGAGTGACACCGCTTCCGACTCTGCAGTTATGGGCAACATGGACATATGCCATGAACAGGTTCTTATCGCCGATCACCGTTTCATTCCCGGCGCCTTCCGCCATATGGACGGTCACAAATTCCCGGAAATGGTTTGCATTGCCGATCTTAACGAATGACACTTCCCCGCCGAATTTTCGATCCTGGGGCGGACAGCCGATGGAAACGAATGGAGAGATCAGGTTTTCGGTCCCGATCGTTGTATAGCCTTCAATATGGCAATTGGGGCCGACAACCGTTCCTTCACCGATCTCGACGTTGGGCCCGATGACCGTGAAAGGCCCCACCTCGACCGTCGGATGAATTCTGGCTCCAGGCGCTATGATGGCGGTGGGATGTATGCTCATGATGCGTTCCCCTTCTCCCGCAGGTGTGTTTGATCAGACGATCGTGAACATGAGTTCGCCATTCGCGACGATTTCACCGTCAACTTTGGCCTCAACTCGAACTTTTCCAGTGGCGCCGCGGACTTTCAAAACAGTGACATGCATTTCAAGCCTGTCGCCTGGAACGACCGGCTTTCGAAACCGCGCTCCATCGATCCCACAGAAAAACGGAATCTTTCCTTTATGCTCAGGCTGGGAAAGGAATAACACACCCGCCACCTGGGCCATCGCCTCGACAATAAGAACTCCCGGCATGACCGGCCTCTGAGGGAAATGACCATTGAAAAACTCTTCATTGGCCGTGATATTCTTGTATCCGACGGCTGAAACACCCGGTTCAATCGATACCATTCGATCGACAAGCAGAAATGGGTATCGATGCGGCAGAATCTGCTTGATTTCCTCGATGTTCATCATTTGACCACGGTTCCTTTTCTCCTGTAGATGATACAACTCGCACAGGCGGCGCGCCAGTTTCACATTCCAGGCATGACCGGTGCGATGGGCGATGATATGTCCTTTCATCCGGCGCCCCGTCAAGGCCAGATCGCCAACCAGATCTAAAATTTTGTGAAGAACGAACTCCTGAGCGTCTCTCAGACCTTCGGGGTTCATGATCGCTCCATCGCACTTCACCACGACAGCATTTTCGAGGCTCCCGCCCAGCGCAAGCCTCTTTTCCTTCAGCATTTCAAACTCATGCTCGAATCCGTATGTGCGGGCTCGGCTGATGCGTTCCAGGAAGGTCGTCTCGTCGACAATCAGATGAACCGACTGTGGAGGAATGATCGTGTCATTATAGGAGAGATGAAATGTGATCTCAAACTGGTCGGAAGGGAGATAGACAATACTTTTATCCCCTTCGGAAAGTTCGCAGATATCTCGCACATCGCAGATTTCGGCGGGAACGCCCTGATTGATGATCCCGGCTTCGCGAATCGCTTCAGCAAAGCACAGGGCACTGCCGTCCATGACCGGAGGTTCGGCTCCATCGATTTCGACTTCGGCGTTGTCAATCCCCATTCCGTAGAGAGCTGACATGACATGCTCCACAGTTTGAACGACGACGTCTCCGCCACAGCCAATGGTCGTACCGCGCACCACTCCTTTGACGTTCTCGGCTCTTGCCTGAATCTCGGGTCGGCCGGGGAGATCGATACGCCGGAAAAGAATTCCGGCTCCCGGGCCAGCCGGCATGAACGTCAGACTGGCAGGCTTTCCGGTATGCAGGCCAATCCCCGTGAGCGTAACCGGCTTTTGTATGGTTTTCTGTTCTGGAGTGTTTGTCATGAGAATAAATTCAAAACGATTTTATATACTGAATTTTATACAATGTTGCTTCTTCGTCCGTCCCATCCCCACGGCGGGCATACTCGATACTCACCCCCGGATATGGCCGCATTTTACCACCGATGGAGGTAATCCCATCAACTCTCTCGGCAGCGAGAATGACGAGGGGCAGAACCGTTTTTTCAATTCCGAAAAAGGTTTTCTTTTCCGTTGTGACCGGATCCTTAAAAAATCCGCCATGCACGGTCGCCGCGAAGGTTTCGAATGTCTTTGAACCGGCGAAATAAAACAGGCGTGATCCGAGCGTCATTCCGGCATCGCCGACGCCCCAGACGACGTTCGGAAGCCATTTGTCTTCTTCGAGAATATTCAACTTGAAGTTGAAAACATTTTTCCCGGCCTGGCTGTCGTTAAAATGACGGACCAGAGAAGCTTCCATGAAGCGCCCCATAAAAGGCTGCTCATACATGATCATGTTATGACCACCGTCGCTGATGTAGGTGGTCGCCCCAAGCATGTAGCCTGTTGGCATCGCGATGTTCGATGACCCGAAGTATCTCAGACGGGACTCACCGGCTTCAGCGGCGTTGAAAGCAGCCAGGCAGAGGACACAGAGTGTCAGAAGGTAAAAAGATGCGTGCCGTCTCATTCAGAATCCTTCGCAGATTCGACTCCGAGCCTGTTTTGAACCATCCGGAGAGTCTTCAGCATTTCCGGGAGCTTTCGCAATGCAGCCATAACTCGTTTTTCCTCGGTATGCGGTTTCAGCGGAAAGCCGGACATCATGCTGTCAGGCGGGACATTCTGCGTCACGACGCCTCGGGCGGCAATCGTGCTGCCACGGCCGATCGTGACATGACCGACCGTTCCAACCTGGCCTGCCAGAGTCACGCGGTCTTCGAGGATCGTGCTTCCGGAAACTCCGACCTGCGCCACAATGATGCATTGCTTTCCCACAACGACGTTGTGAGCAAGATGGACCAGGTTGTCGATCTTCGTGCCGTCACCGACGCGGGTGCTGCCCATGGTGGCACGGTCGATCGTAACATTGGCCCCTATCTCTACATCGGCACCAACATCGACAAACCCAACCTGAGGAATTTTCGTGTGCCCGTCAGCAGTCGTCAAAAAGCCGAACCCATCACTTCCGATGACTGCGCCGGCATGGATGATGCAGCGGGGTCCCACGCGGCACCGCTCAAGAAGCTTGACGCCCGGATGCAGCCTTGCACCGGCCCCGACGCAGGCGTCGCGTCCGACATACGCGTGGGCGCCGATCCAGGCACCGGCATCGATACGCGCATGTTCCTCAACGACGGCCATCGGGCCGATGATGGCCGTCGCATCCACAACAGCCATCTCATCAACGAACGCTGTCGGATGAATTCCCGGCCGGGGACGCTTTTCAGGGTGAAAATAGGTGAGTGCCCTGAGAAACCCCTGATATGGGTTTGAGAACCGTATCGACGGAAGCGGCAGTTCGCCGGCTTTGTCAGGCGCAATGACCGCGACCGCGCGAGTCTCTTTCAGCTGTTCCAGATGTTTGGTAAAATTCTTCGCATCGGAAAGGAATGTGATATCCGCAGGCCCTGCATCAGCCAGCGCGGCAATGCCGGAAATCGCCGGACCCGGAACCGTGCCTACCAAACGCCCTCCAAGCAATTCCGCAAGCTCAGCGAGGGTGACGGTTTCGCCGTTGGAGCGGTTCTTCCGGTTGTCAGGAGTCGAATGGCTCATTTTTCCAACATCTCTGATCGCGAGAAAACGCCCGCGCCATCGATCGGCGCGGGCGCCATGTCATCCCAGGTCACTTGCCCTTTTTCTGAGCAGGCGCGGCAGCGGGAGCTGCGGCGGCCGGAGCGGCGGCACCGCCATTGAGAGCTGCGATTACATCTTCGGTGATATCTTCACCGCCAAAGTAACAGAAGCGCTTTTCGAATACCGCTTCGAGGCTCTTTGCCTTGGCAATGCGCGCAATAACGGCATCGACCTTGGCATCAAGAGCCTTGGAGAGACCACCCATTTTTTCTTCTTCCAGCTCATAGAGACGTTTCTGCGACTCTTCGAAAAACTTCTGAAGCTCAGAGTTCGCATTTGCGAGAGCTTCCCGCTGAGCGCGCAGCTGCGGCTCAAGAGCGCGGGCATCATTTTCTTTTTTCGCGTCGCGAAGATCCTGCATTTTCTTGGCGATCTCGACATATTTCGCATCGAGGTCGGAAACCTGCTTTTTGCGGGTGTCCAGGTCTTTCTGGAGCTTGGTTTTTTCGGTCTCGAGATAACTCTTGGTTTTCTGCGTTTCCGAATATTTTGCAAACAGCTTGCCGGCATCAACATAGCCAAAGCTAAAAGCCGCACATGCCGAAGGCAGGACCAGCAGACCGGCCGCCAGACCAAGGTGCAACAGTGCTTTCTTCATGGGAATCAGATTCTCCTTCGTGTATTGAGTTTCGTCTCTGAATTTTCAGAATGAACTGCCGAAATTGAAATAGGTGCGACCGTCGCTGCGATCCGATGCCTTGCCGTGGTCGATCGCGACGGGGCCGAGAGGAGTCTGGAGGCGGAGACCGAATCCATATCCGTTTTTGGCGTCGAAGTCTTTGGAAAGCTGGTTATAATCGAGGCCCCAGGCGCTGCCGACATCATAGAAGCCGACCAGGTCGAAATTTTTCGCGATATTCTGACGAATCTCGAAGTTGCCGTAAAGCATTTTGGTGCCGAGGAATTCACGTTCGCGATACCCGCGGACCGTGTCACTGCCGCCAACCGAGAACATGTCATAGACCGGCACGAAACCCTCGCCGATCGATGCACGGCCACCGACGCCCTGGAAGGCAAACACCGTGCGCTTGTTGCGGGAAACGGGGACATACCGCCGCATGGACAGGACATATTTCGTATACTGGTTGGCACCGCGCAGCAGACCGCCGGTCGTTTCAACCCAGGCGGTATCATGCATGCCCCCCGATGGCCGGAACCGGTTGTCACGGGTATCCTTGTCGAGAATCACGCCGAGGCTCTGCAGACGGCCGTTTACAACCCCTATCGGTGCGGCCAGGGTCGAATCGGTCGGTTTCAGATTGACATCCTCGTCACGGAAGCGGAAGGAGAGATCGACATCACGACGAATTCTGCGACCAAGCGAAATATTTCCGCCTTTGCGCTCTTCATCGTATTCGGTCAGGGTATCGCCGCCGTTATACAGGTTGCGTGTATATTTCGTATTATATAAATCGACTCCGAAGCTCCGAGGCTTGTCATTCAGCCATGGATCGAAGTACCCGATCTCGAAGGTCTGGACACCCCCGAACTCCGTCTTTCCATAGATCCGTTTGCCTTCACCCTTGAAGTTATTCTGGGAGAGATTGGCGAAGCCGACCAGACCGTTCAGAGAGCTGTAACCGCCGCCGACGCCTGCCCGGCCGGTTTTCTGCTCAGCGACCTGGATGACAAGCACAACTTCCTCAGGCGTTTTTCCGGGGAGGTGATCACGCTTCACTTCTTCGAAAAAGCCGAGATTGTAGATGCGCTGAAGGTCACGCACGATTTTGTTGTTGTCATAAATTTCGCCGGGCTTCATGGTCAGTTCGCGGCGAACGACCTTTTCCTTCGTTTTCTTGAGGCCTTCGATTCGAATCTCGGAAAGAACGCTCTCCGTGATCTCGACGAAGATCTTCGACCCCTTGTCTTTCACATACGCATCGCTCACCTTGGAAAACAGATACCCCTCGCGGGCGAGCAGTTCGTTCACATTCTGGATGTCCTGCGTCAGAAGCTTCGAGTTGAAGACCGTGCCGATCTTGCTTTCCATGGCCTTCTCGATTTTTTCTTTTGAGACCTTCGTGCAGCCCTTGACTTCGATGCTGCCGATGATCGCATTTTCTTCGACCTTGAAAACAAGCAGTTTGCCCTTGCCGTCGTTCCGGATCTCGGCTCCGACGTAAGAGAAGTAGCCCATCTCGCCGAGTCTGGAAATCTCAGCCTGAATGGCATCCTGTTCGAGGCGGTCCCCAACCTTCATTCCAAGATTCATAAGAATCGTGGACTCGGGGATCATTTTATTCCCCTCGGTCTTAAAGCCGACAGCAAGATTGCTCTCGAACCCGAAAACAAAACCGGCCATCAGGAACAGGCCGCAGAAAGAGCTGATCAGGAGTTTGGTAACGGTCGTGCGACGCGGGCTCATAGCACTCCTTCAAGGATAGACTAATCAGAGTATGGGCATGATACGCACCACCTCGAAGATTGTCAAGGAACCGGCTCAGGAAGCCATTTTTCAGGAACATGTCTGCTTCTCAGGCACACATCCCGGTCCTTCTCCATACGGTAGAAATCATGCCGCACATTGACATCGTCGACGTTTCTTGTCAGGATTTCCCGCATGATTTATGCTAGACACCGGACCGTCGCAGCGCCCCGTCCGTCACTGCCGCGATATGGTCGCGAGGAGGAATGTCCGTGGCTAAATGTCCTGAATGCAATCGTGATCTGCCCCTGAGCGGAAAATGTCCTTTCTGTCAGCACGCCGGCGCAGCCGGAAGTTTTTCGCTCAAAGGCCTTCTTCAGAAGCGCCCGGACGGCACTCCCGCCGACACGCCCGCCCAGACCAGACCCATTTCGGCTGGACCTGCGGCGCCGAATTTTCCGCCGCCGGCATTCCAGTCACCTCCCGCAACTCCGCCTGCCGCTCCCATCGAAGCGTTCCCTGCGGAAATACCGACCACGGCCGATCCGATCAGTCCAGATACCATATCTCCCTCAGCCCCTGATCAGGGTTTGCCCCCGTCGGCACCTTTGCCGCCGGCTGGCGGCGGCTCCGTGCTCGCCGGACTTCGCGCGAAAGCCGGAATGACGTCTTCCGTTCCATCGGCACCGCTCTCACCTGGCGGAACCGACGACTCCGTGGCTTCCCTTCCGCCGGCGGTATCCTCGCCTCCAACGGTTCCGAATGCTCAAATACGTGACTCCCAGGCATTTCTGCTTCAGAAAAAGGGCACAGCAAACCCAAGAACTGCGTTTGAAGCCGAAAAAACGGTCGTCGACACAAGCGTTTACAGCTCAAAAATCACCGGACTCGGCGATGAGGAGATGGAGTGTGCCGTTCTGGCCGGCCTTTTGAACGATGGCTATATTCTCGATGCGGCGACGTCCAAGGGACTCATTTCCGACATTTTCTCGACGTCCTATTCGCGCTCGGTCTGCAAGGCGATCCTGGCACTGCGCGAGGAAAACCGTGAAGGATCGCTGATTGACAAGATCGTCATCAAAAACAAACTCAAACACCAGGGTATTTTCGATCCGCCGATGCAGAATTATCTGAACAGGGTCATCGCTCAGCCCTCACCCACCCTGGATCAGGTCCTTCATTATCTCGAACTGATGAAGGAGCAGGCACTCAAGCGCAAGCTCAAGGAAATATCGTCAAATATTTCTGAATATATCGACAACCCCGACCCGAACAAACCTCTTACCATAGAACATTTCACGACTTCCGTTATCGAGGATATCAGGAATGTCCAGAAAGCGAAGTCGACGAAGCGCATCAATCTGGTCAAGGAAGAGATGCGCGAAATCATCAAGGACATCGATGACCGGGAAGTGCGCGGCGAGATTGAGATCATCGGCTATTCGTTCGAACCGTTCCATTATCTGAATGTTGCCGTATCCGGTTTCAGAAAAGGTTTCATGTATGCGATTGCCGGTGCGCCGAGACGCGGCAAGACGACATTCACCCTGGAACTGGCCACATCGGTTGCGACCAACTGTAAAATTCCCGTGTTGTTTTTCACGTATGAACAGACGAAGCGCAACCTGACGTATCGTCTTCTCGCCAAGGAAAGCCGACTCAACCCCGACTCGCTGCAGCGCAAGAAGGTGCGTTCGGACATGATCATGGACGCGAAGTTCATGGGTGGCTGGCGCCGCATGCAGTCCTACATGGATTATTTTTATATCGTTGAAGCGACAAAAGCGGATACGATCGACCGTATCCGCACCTACGCCTACAATGTCATGCAGGATTTCAACACGCACGATCTGATGATCTTCGTCGATTACATCCAGAAAATGCCGCTTTCACGGGCATACATGGATGAAAAATTCAAAGTCGAGGAGATTTCAACCGAGTTGAAGGCCCTTTCCATCGAGTTGAACAACCCGATCATGACGATCAGTTCCCTCTCGAAGGAAGGCTGCATGATCGATGCGACGGAGAGTGCCGAGCGGCCGACGATGTATCACTGCAAGGGCTCGGGCGATCTGGAGTATGATCTCGACTGCGCGATGATCCAGGCGAAAGACTGGGGTGACACCAAAGAGCTCCATAATCAGCTTGTTCACAAGGCTGAGGAGATGAACAAGGATCCGACGCGCGTTCCCCGGGTCGATGTCGTCAACCTGTATCTCGATAAGAACCGCGACGCGCCCGAGGGCATCTATTCGACGCTTCAGTATCTCTTTTTCATCGAGGACAACAAATTCATCGAACTCGGACCAAAATATGATGACGACCGGTTCCGATTCAGCAAGATCGAGTCACTCGTCAACGACCTTATCGATCGAAACTATATCGTGTTCTTTGACAAGGAAAAGGATAATTCCCTGCAGAAAGGCCGGGTTCAGATCAAACTCAAGAATGTCTGATCCGGAACATTCGATCAGCTATCCAGGTTCCAGGAGGCCATGTGCAACCCACTATTATACGGCACACAATAAAATCTGGCTGTTTCATCCTCATACTGGCTGTCGTTGCACATCTGCTGACCGGCTGTTCTGCCGGAAAATCAGGGCTGATGCAGATTACGCCCCAGCAGTATTTTTTCTCAGCCAAGGAAAAGCTCGAAACGGTCAATGAACGGGCCTACGATATTCGAGACCTCGACGAGATCATCCGCGTGCTTCAGAGTGCCGAGAAAGACGCCAAAGCGGGCGAGATCATAGATAAATCACGGCTGTATCTGGTTCTCGCGCTCACCCTCAAGGCCCGCAAGCAGTATCAGAGCAATATCCTCAAGGGGCAGTATCTGGCCAACAGGCCCGAACCGTTTTTCGTGCTCGACGTGAAGCCGGTCCAGGAAACGCTCCGGGAGGCAAAGAAGTGGCTGCGCAGCTGCGAAGCCGGGTGGCGAACGCGCGCGCTCGATGCCGACCTGCAGTTCGTCAAAGCCTATTACTACATGCACAAGATGCTGACCCAGAGGGGGAGTGAACACAAGGAAAGCCTCTGGATCGCCGCAAACGCGTTCAGACGCTGCATCGGCATTGCCCCGGATTACAAGAGCGATTTCAGGTTGTTCGGAAAAGAGCTGACGCCGCGTGAAGTCCGGCTGAAGCTGATCGAGTGTCTCGCGACAGGCGGCGAGGTCGCCGAGGCCTACGGCCTCGTTTCCGAATATATATTTACACCTATGCCAGCAATGACGCCGCTTTCCGCCCGCGCCGACTTTGCCTGGATGCACATGAAGGGGCTTGTTCTGGCCATGATGGGCCGGTATGAAGAAGCAGCCGAACTGCTGAAAAGATTCAAGATCGTCCCGCCGCAGGATTACCCCACCGTCGAAGAGGCTCTCTGGGTTCTCGAAGGCGTTTATGACAGGCTTGCGGAAACAACGAATGACGATCAGTGGCGCATGGAGGCGCGTATCGTCGCGTCCATGCTGAAAGAACTGAAAGGGCCGTATTCGAAGGAAAAATATACGACGGCATCTCATCTCTTTCCCAGATGGCTGCCTGGCGATCAGACCTTTTTTGAAGCGCTGATGTGCTTTTACAGAGGGGATTTCGACAAAACACGCGATACGCTGGCGCCTCTCGCGCGGGGGGGCATGATGTCGCGCGAGAATCGTCTTGCCTCACGCATCCTGGCACTTGAAGCCGAACTGTATGCGGGCAGGAAAGTCGCTGACGAGCTCCTCGAGGAACTGCTTGCGGTGTCGATCGACAGACAGCTGTCCCCGATGCTGAAAGAGCGGCTCGGGTATCTCCTCGCCCGCTATGTCATGGGCGAAGCTGAGGATTTCAAGAAGGGGAAGATTGAAGGAGAAGGCCAGACATTCGTAAAAGCGATCATCGGCAGTCCCTGGGCGCTGGCTCTGAAATTCAAGCGTGGCGACTGGCTGAGACCCGATCAGGCGCCGAGCGGCGATTCAACGTCCACGGAAAGGACGAAAACGGCCACCGCGAAGAACGGCGAATTGCTCAAAAAAAGCCGGCCGACAGGTGAAAGCACGCGAATGTTCAACGCCTTTCCCGAACGGAAATCGGTGAAAGAGCCCAGGCGGCGCGACTTTGCGACCATCGAGGCGGAAATCTACGCCAATCGTTCTGAAGACTGGATCACCAGCGCAAATATGAACCTGATCGCTCTTCCACAAATGACGTTGCTCGGCAAGGGCCGCATCGTTGGCCGCGAAGAGGAAGGCAAAGGCTGGTTTTTCAAAGGGGAGGATATCGACGAACTCCGCCGGGGTGGCCGATATCTGGCCATTTTCGAGTTCGCCAATTCCGACAGCGAAAAATCGTTACAGGGCATCCTGTTCGAGCCCTGAACGACCGGGTCGCGATGCGCGCGGAAAACACAGATCTGGCGGGGAACTTCGGTTTCAACAGACCCGGCGCAGCGTCTGTGCAAAAGCCGGTCCTGAATGCACCGAACCACGGTGGAACAGAGGAACGGAGCTGACCTGAACCGGTTCACACTCCGGACACAGGGGTTTTCCCTTACTGGGTGGCCTGAAGCAGCCAGTTGACGCGACGGGGGGTGATCATCATGAAGAACTGTTTAACCCGGGGATCGTTTGGGTCATTCATGATTTTCTGTTTTTCGGTATCGCTGAGGGAGGCGAATTTTTCCGTGAAGAGAATCGTCATCGAGACCTTGAACCAGACCTTCGAGTTCAGTGCCAGTTCGGATTCGACGAATGAGTCGGAATTTCTGTAACTGTTGTCAAACTCGAATTTAAGGATCTGCCCGTCATCGAACATGAAGGGCCGCATATCGCCGATATCTGGATCACCCTCGCGCATGTTGCCTTTTTTCCCTCGGTAGAGACGTCGGGTCTTCTTGTCGAAGTGGTAGACGATCGTTTCATCCGACCTGACCGGAATATTCATGATGTTCGCATTGTCCAGAAGTGATGCCTCGGGCTTGTCTATCGCATTGCGAAGCTCATTCCGTATTCCAGACATGATGATGCGCGTCGTCTGAAGAATGTCGAGTTTGTTTCGCGAATGGGTAAATGTTTTCTGGACATTGCGGAGAATTTCATACATGGTCCCGCTCAAAAGCAGGATCATCCCCATGACGAACAACAGCTCGATCAGAGTCATGGCGCTTCGCGAACGGCGCAGAGAAAATCTCTGTGTTTTATTTATCACCATATAGTTCTCAGTCAATAGTAGTTGTATCGCGGATCCGAAAGGATCGTAACGAAGCGAAGCACGGGAATGTCGGAAATAGTACGGTTAACGGCGGTCACGGTAATGATGACACGCAGCAGATAGATCGGCTTTGCCCCTTTCGGTAACGGAAGCAGCGGTTGAAGATTACAGGCAACTTCGATATTGAACCCGTTCTTTGAGGCATTGTCCTTGAGTTCGGCATAGTCTTTTTCCATCGTGAGCTTCTGCGCGCGGTCATACCCGAGCGTTCGCGCGAGTTCCAGGGCCGATGCCCCGTAAAGCGTCGCGATAACGCGGGTGTCGGCCCGCACGATTCGGCGCTGGCCGGTTTTCATGAGCGAATAGATCGGCAGAATGCCCGCCGACAGCATCATAACCACGACCAGAATCTCGATGAGCGAGAAGGCGGCGCGATTGCGTCGCATATCAATCATGTTCGTATTTCCATTCAAATTTGCCGACACCGCCGGTGACGATTTTAGCCACATACATTTCATCCATGAGGGAAGGCCGGTCTTTGCGCCAGATAGAGTTCAGCGGATTATACTCGATGACATTGCCGCCCGGTGTCTGGAACGTCTCTTTCAGATTCAGCCGTGGAGTCACGACCTGCCCTTTGATTCGCACATTCTTGGAGCCCTTGACGATGATCTGTTCACTCACCGAGATAAGATTCGCCTCGATATAGCATGGGTCATTGGCAGCCGTCGTCGTATCGATCTCGATCTGAGGCGCGATAATCGTCATCATGTCTCTTTCAGGATTGGCATCGATACTGGATGCGCCGGCGCCGGCAGCCGCGGGGGAGAAGTCCCCCAGAATCGTCACGGTTCCGCCGCCCATCATGGGGCTCGAGTAAATGACTCCATGGCCGCGGAATTTGAGGTTGTTCAATCTGAGCGGCTCTGAATCATTGAGAGCCAGGATTCCGTTCAGTTCGAGCGTCTGGCCTTTGGCACCGGCCAGATATTGTCGCACATCGTCGATGTATTTGAAATGGAACCGGTCGTAGACATTTCCCCCCATCGCGATTGTCGTACGGCCCCGGAAAAAGTCTTCCGTGCTTCTCGGAATGAAATAAAAATCCATGAGATAGGCATCCGACATTTCCGGAAGCGCATGCCAGAGATCACCTTCATAGAACTCCCGCACCGGAGACTGGGTCACGACGCTGCTCAGTTCCGAGGGCATGCCGGAGTAAGGTTCATTCGCGAGGAAGGGAACCAGGTGATTCGCGAGCGGCCCGGTATAGTTTTCCTGTTTTCCCCCGACACGCTGAATGAAGTTGCCGAGTCCGGCATTGTAGGGCTCAACACCGGCATCGCTCATGAAATTCTCGTATTTCTTCATTTCCTTGAGACCGTCCGGAATATCGTTCCAGTTGTCGACAAGCGCCTGTACATGGTCTTTCGGCACGCCGAACAGGGTAAACAGATTCATTGCCTGCGTGGCAGTGAGATTCGTGCCGGGTTTGACATCAGGCGGTATGGGAATTGGCGGAGCTGAGCCATCGGATCCCGGGCTGATGTTGATGAAGGGAAGTTCAAGTCGTTTGCCGTTTTTCGTCATGATCGACGCGATGCGATAATACATCCGCCAGACCGGTCCATAGATGAGCGTCGGCGAGACGTTTTTCGTATTGATGCGCCCGTCTTTCGGAGACGACGGCTTCCCTTCGAGGTCCGCTGTCCCGAAAAGATCGAGACCACTGTTTGCAGGTTCGGGATACATGCGTTCGAGCAGGATTTTCTCGTTTCCGGTGGAACGGGCCAGCCGCTGATTTCGGTAGTTGTTGAACGAGATCATTGCATTGCCGAATGTCGGCTCGCCAAGCGTTTCCTTGGTATCGGTGAGAATCTTGTCGGCGCCGACGTTGATCAGGCGGATTTTCGTGTCATTTCCCCAACCCGTCGTGAGGCCGAGGAAGCCGTCTTTTGTTTTTTCCTGGCCCTGCAGCGCCATGTATTTCTTGACGTAATCTTTCATTCCAATCCATGCACCGCCCTCGGAGGTCGGCACGACATCGAATTTGAGGAACAGATTTTCCTGGGCGTTGAGTGGCCGGCGCGAGTCGGCCGCATCGGAGCGGATCTCGGTCAGAAGCTTGGTGCCGTTCGTGGACTGGAGAATGATCGAGGGAGGCATGTTCGCATCAGGTTCCTGGCCCATGTAGACGCGTCCGGGGGGAACCTGGGCATTGTTTCCGGTGAGGGACAGCGCGCGTTCCCAGTATGCGAGATTATCAAGCGCGTCGAACTTTTCCTGGCCGGGAATCGATCGCCAGCCGTGATCGAGCCGCAGATTCTTCGTCTGGGCGCCGATGTCGGACGGCGAGTGATTGAAGAAGGAGTTGCCGAACACCGAGGCGTCTTTCACAAAGAGAGTAAAATAGTTAAAGGGTGGGACGAATGTTTTCACGACACGGATCAGAAACGTCAGCGAAACCTTCGCCGTCTTGCCGCGATAGGTAACACTCGCGTTCACCGTCAGTTCGCCCTGTTTTTCCTTGAAGTCTTTTTTGATATTGTACAGGGTTTTATTTCCAGACTTCGCCTCAACCCCATTGATATGTTTGAGGATGATGACGGCATCGACCAGAAAGCCGCGATCGATGGAAATTCCGAAAACCTGCTTGGCCGTCTCGCGCGTATAACTGGTAAGCCGTGCCACCTGAGGGGCATCCAGCGGGATTTTATCCTCTGTCTTGGTGTTATTGGCGCGAAGAACCTTGTACAGCTGATTATTGCTGTCGTCATGATTCAGCGAGTTCTTCAGGCGGGCCACGAACTCTTCGACCGCAGACTCGGCGAGGTTGAACGCGACTTCGGATTCATACGAAACCGCCGAGGACATGTCTTCCGATCCCGTGAAGTAGGTTATCGAAAATCCGAGAGTGAACAGGACAATAAGAGCCGTCAGGGCCATCAGGAATACGGAGCCCTTGCGATCAGTTCGAGCCATATTTTTTCCCCGATTTTTCAACACTCAGTTTAATCAGCTCGGAACCGGCTTTTCCGTCTTCATACGCTGCGCGAAATCGCGGATCCTTCTGGAGCGCTTCCATGCTTTTGAGCATCTGGTTCATCGCTTCTTTCCGACGAGCTCCATCATTCATACGATGAAAAATCATCGCTTTCAGATAGCTTGTGCGCATCGTCACATTGGGATCCCGGGCGTTGTCGGCCTGAAGGCGATCGGCTTCGCGAAGAGCCCCTTCGTAGTTGCTTCCTTTCAGCATTGCCGATACCCGTTCGAGTTCCGTATTGATTTTTTCTTCACGTTGTCTCGCCGCTGCAGCTGCCGCATTTTCCGGTTCCGGGGCGGGGTGGCCGGAAGTTCGCGATACCTGCTCTTGTCGCTCGGATATTCCGGGAGCCTGCGGTTCAGGTTTTACGGCCCCGTTTCTCACGGCGCCGGCAACAGGGCGGGATGGCGAACCACAACCGGCCGTGCCCGCCAGCAGGCACAGCCCCATCAGTATCAAAGCCGCCAGTGCCTTCAGGGGCACAGAGGAGAGTTTTACGTTAACTCGCATGGGTTTTTCAAATGTACCCGAAGAAGTCATCGAAGTCAATGCAAAGCGCCTTGACAAGCCTTGTTCCCTCCAGATATCATTCGGCCCATGAATACGCTTGCCACACTCCGGGCTTACGCCCGCCCTGTTTATCGCACCCTTCTCCCGCTTCTCGGCGCCGCCCTGTTCCTGACGGGCATCCCTCAGGCCGCGGTCGCCAAGGATCAGAAAAAAGCAGCCGAAGCCAAGGCACCCGATTCCCATCGGTTTTTTTCTTTTGATGACGCCCCGTATTTCACCTCCCCCGACAAGCGCATCGGCGTCAAAATGCTCATCGACTCGGCGAAGGTAGGCCCGACCCTGAGCGCATTACAGCATCTGACCATGCTTCCCACGGCGCATCTCAGCAGCCATCGTCACGTCTACGTAACCGAATCCATCTATGTATTGAAGGGAAATCTCACCCTTCGAATCGACAAGGAAGTCAAGGTCCTGGGTCCGAACGCTGCCGCATATATCCCCCCGCAGACATTTCACGAGTATCTGAACAATTCGCAGGATGTCGTCGAGTTCCTGCAGTATTATTCGCCCTCGGGCCCCGAAGAGGAATATCGTACCTGGGAAAGACCGGATGCGCCAAAAAAAGTCGTTCCGGAACAGACGGCTCCCGCAGCACCAACCGATATCGTTCGCCCGCCGCTCCGCCCCATTCCGGGAAGTCCCCAGCCCCTGCTTGGAACCGTCCAGACCGAAGCGGCTCCTGAAGCGTCAGCGTCACAGACGGCGCCCGTTGCAACAAAGCCCGTCCCGGGGAAGCCCTCAACAATGGAGTTCAAACTTCGCGAAAAACCGAGATCCGTGAATCTCGGCTCCTCTCTCGCCCCGGCTTCCGCACCAGCATCCGTCGGAACCCTGAAGTAAGTGCCGTGACTCTTACCGACAGGCCCCGCTCGTATTTCAGCCCCGGTCTTCTCGAGGAATCGATCGAGGAGAATCGGAAGAAGCTTGATGCTGACCCGGGAAATCATCTTCTCAGGCATGGTCTGGCCAATTCCCTGATGCGGGGGGGCCGTGTGGAAGATGCTCTGGCCGAATACAAGATCTGCGTCGAGCAGAATCCTTCTCCCGAATACCTCATGAATTACGGGAAGGCGCTGCTGAATGCCGGGCAGTACGAAGAAACCATCACGACGATCCAGCGGGTCGTCAAAGCTGACCTGCAATGGCCTGACGCGTATTTTCATCTCGCCCGGGCATATCGCGGACTCGGTGATCTCGTAAAATCCGATGAACTTCTGCGGCAGGCGATTTCTCTGCACCCCAAGTATCGTGAGGCAATCAACGAACTGGCGCAGAACCTTGAAGAACAGGGCCGTCACGAGGACGCCCTCCTCGAATACAAGAAGGTCATCGCCCTGTTTTTCGCCGAGTATCAGTTCGAAGACACGGATGCCTATGATTACGAGCTTTCCGTGCTGTTCGACAGGCCGGAGCTCGTCGAGGAATCGATCCGACAGCTGCGCCAGTTCATCCAGAAGTATCCCGCCTACGCGGACGGGTATTACAAGCTCGGCCAGGCGCTCGAAGCGAAGGGACTGGCCAACGAGGCCATGCTTGCCTACAGACGGGCGCTCGAGATCAATCCCCGGTATGAGAGCGCCCGCCGCCGGTTCTGGAAACGTGCATGAGGCGCCCGTCAGGGGCGGTAATAATTAAATTTAATGATATAATATCTGGAGACATATAGCGATGCAGGCCAAGGCTCAGTCAATGCCTCGCAAGCGACTCGGCGATACGCTGGTCGACGCCGGCCTGATCACCGCCGATCAGCTCAAAGAGGCTTTGCAGAAACAAAAGTCCCTTGGACTGAGGCTCGGCAAGGTCATCGTCCAGATGAACATGGCCACCGAGGAAAGCATCGCCGGTACGCTTGCCAGGCAGATGAACATTCCATTCCTCGATCTGAACGCCCTGACGATCAGGCCCGAGGTTCTGACAACCATTCCGGAGGGAATCGTCCGCAGTCACACGCTCCTTCCGATTTCGCTTGAGGGAAACCGCCTCCGGGTCTCGATGTCCGACCCCCTGGATGTGTTCATCATCGACGAGATAAACTACCAGACCGGCTACGAAATCGACATCGGCATCAGCCCTGAGTCGCAGCTGGAAGCAGCCATCAGACATTACTACGGCACGAGCGAGTCGCTGCAGGCAGCCGTCGATACTCTTGCCGCCGAGCGCCGCGAGGATGTGAAAAAGCTCGACGAGAGTTTTTTCACGACCTTCGATATCGGTTCGGGCGACGAGTCGGCCGCGCCGATCATCAACCTCGTCAATACGGTCATCCAGCAGGCGATCGCCGACCGGGCAAGTGATATTCATATCGAACCCGACGAGGATGTCATCCGGGTCCGGTATCGTCTCGACGGCATTCTGAACGAACTGATGAAGGCTCCGAAATCGATCCAGAGCGAGCTCATTTCCCGTCTGAAGCTGATGGCGCAGATGGATATTTCCGAAAAACGCCTTCCGCAGGACGGCCGCATCAAGGTCAAAGTCAAGGATACCTCGATCGATCTGCGCGTTTCCGCTCTTCCGACCGTGTTCGGCGAAAAAATAGTTATACGTATATTGGACAAAAGCCGCATGCAGCTGACGCTCGACCAGGTCGGTTTCGATGACGAGTTGCTGGCCCAGTTCAAGTCGATATCGCTTTCGCCCAACGGCATCTTCCTCATGACCGGTCCCACCGGCTCCGGGAAAACCTCGACACTGTATGCGGCGATCAACTTCATCCGCAACGGGCAGATCAACATCACAACGGTCGAGGACCCGGTCGAATACCTGATCCCGAGCATCAACCAGGTCCAGGTCCGGCCTGATATCGGCCTCACGTTCGCACGCACGCTGCGCTCGATTCTGCGCCAGGATCCCAACGTCATCCTGATCGGCGAAATCCGCGATTTCGAAACAGCGCAGATTGCCATTGAATCAGCGCTGACAGGTCATCTCGTTTTTTCGACTCTTCACACGAACGATGCGGCTTCGGCCGTGACGCGCCTGATCGAGATGGGGGTCGAGCCGTATCTCGTGGCGTCTGCCGTCGTCGGCGTCGGCGCACAACGGCTTGTGCGACGCATCTGTCCGTCGTGCCGCATTTCCTATCTGCCTGACGCAACAGCAAAGAGGCTGTTTGACGGCAGCGGGATGGAACCCGAGAAACTGTCGCGCGGGACCGGGTGTCTGACCTGCCGCCGCACCGGATATGTCGGCCGCACGGCGATTCATGAGATCATGACGCTCACGGATGAGATTCACGCTCTGATCGTCAACTCCTCGCCGGCCCGCACGATTCGAAAGGCCGCGGTGTCGGCCGGCATGCGCACCATGAGGGAAGACGGCCTGCACAAAGTGATCAAGGGTGTCACGACGGTCGACGAAGTCGTGCGTCTGACGCGACGGGAAGAGGGTGACCCGCAGCCCTCCGGCGGAAAATGAGCCAGCGCAGATTTTCCTACCGCTCGCTCGACGTCCACGGGAAACCGATGGACGGCGTGATGGAGGCCGGCTCATCTGAAGAAGTCGGAATCTGGCTCGCTGACCGGCAGTATTATGTTCTCGAGATTTCAGAGGCCCCGCTGGCGACATTTGCCGCCGCCGCCGAGCGGACGACCCTGTCGGTTTCTTCCATTGAGATGAATTATTTTCTCATGCAGCTTTCGAGCCTTCTGAATGCCGGCTGCCCCCTGATACAGAGCCTTCAGGCGCTCCACCGACAGCTTCCACCGGGTTCGCTGAAAACCCTGCTGCGTGATATCAAGGAGAAAATCGAGTCGGGAAAGTCGTTTTCCGACGCTCTCAAGGCCTATCCCAACGTCTTCTCCATGCTCTTCATCACCATGGTGGAAATGGGCGAGGTCGGGGGAATCCTTGATGAAGTCCTGGAGCGGTATGCCGAAATTCACGACTCGATGTTCCGCATCCGGTCGAAGGTCATCAAAGCCATGATCTACCCGGCGGTGCTGCTTTCCATGACGCTGCTGGTCAGCTGGGGCCTTCTGGTGAAGGTGTTCCCGGTGTTCATCGAGCAGGTCGCGACACACGGGCAGGTGCTTCCCTACCCCACGCGCATCGTTCTTTTCATGTCGAATGTCCTGAGCAACAACTCCCTTCTGATTATCGGAAGTCTCGCGGTCCTGAGTCTGATCTACTTCCGGCTGAACAGCACCGAATCAGGCTCGCGCTTTCTCAGTTCGGTCGCCCTGAACCTGCCGCTGACAGGCAGTCTCGCCCAGCAGTCCCAGCTGGCGCTGTTCTCGCGAACTCTCGGCACGCTTCTCAAATGCGGCGTGCCAATTCTCACCTCGCTTTCGGCGGTTGAAAAGGCATTAACGAATCAGATTTTCCGAACCGCTCTCGGCGAGATCAAGGCAGGGGTCGCGCGGGGCGAGTCGGTCTCAGCCGGCATGGGAAAACGCCGCGATCTTTTTCCCGACAGCCTGATTCTGATGGCCGACGTCGGTGAGCGCGGCGGCAATATCGGCGCCATGCTCGAGAAGGCCGGAAAAATTTTCGAACGAGATCTGGAATCGACGATCGAGGCGGCGGTCTCATTGATTCAGCCCCTGCTGGTGATTTTCCTCGCGATTTTCGTCGTCCTGCTGGCTCTGGCGATGTATATGCCAATGTTTGACATCATCAAGATGGTGCGTTAGACTGGCCGCTGTACGCAGGATTTCAGCCTGCTGACGCATCCTGGGAGGCTCTTCATGACTCGGAACGGATTCACGCTCGTTGAGTTGCTGATTGTCGTGCTGGTAATCGGCATTCTCGTTGCAATCGCCATTCCCCGCTATCAGAGCATCGCTTCTGTCGCCCGCGCGAAATCGTGTCTTTCGAATCAGAAGTCGATAGAAAGCCTGATTTCGCTCTGGGAAGCCAAGAACTTTGAGCTCGATGCCGGCAAGAACCGGTATGCCTGGATCGACAGGTCGGGAAACCTGCGCTGGAAGTATTCGAACGCGCTTCTGCAGCTGAATGATATCGCCAAAGATACCAAATTATTCATCTGCCCCGAAGCAGCCAATCGCTGGGGTTACACCTGGCCCGGCTCGAGTTACCGGTTCTACAACACCGACAACACCGGCCTGTGGATTATCGGCTCAACCGGCAACATGGGCGGCCGCGGAGTCGTCTGCGCCCTTCGCCTTGGGCCGCGCTGGATCGGCATGAACGGGCAGATGGGCCCCGACGGCTCGAAGGACAGCGCTCACCACTACTGGTAAGGCCGGCCCGACCGGTCGCCCAAGAAAGGCACGAGCGATGCCGCACGGCGTTCCAAAGCGGGATGCGCAGGCGGCGTTCACGCTCATAGAGATGTTGATCGTCGTTCTGACGCTCGGCATCCTGACCGGAGCCGGCATACGATTCTACGCTTCACTGACGCGTGATACCCGTATGCGAACCGCCACTGATCATCTGAATGCTTTCGTTGCAGCCTGCCGGCGGCGGGCGGTTGAGCGCGGCCTGCCGGTGCGGCTGATCGGTGACGATCGGCGTGTCACCGCCGTCGATGCGCCGGCCCTGACGTTTGACGGCGAAGGCTGGACCCCCGAGTCAAAACGCCTGCTGGGCGGACTCACCTTTGAAGGAACA
Organism: uncultured bacterium; assembly: GCA_964597625.1. Taxonomy (GTDB): domain Bacteria; phylum Muiribacteriota; class Ozemobacteria; order Ozemobacterales; family Ozemobacteraceae; genus MWAR01. The sequence goes on along the minus strand of CAZQYQ010000015.1, from coordinate 9,006 downwards.
CATGTCACCGACGGTTCCGGACAGCGGATCACCGCATTGAATCTTGCCTTTGAGGTCCCCGGTGGCGGAACGCATGCCGTGAAAGTCGAACTGACAGGCCCATGAAGAAACTCGTTTCATTTCAGGACACCGCCAGACGCGGATTCTCTCTTCTGGAAATACTGCTTTCCCTGCTGATTCTTTCCGGCGCCATCACCGGTCTCATGAGTGGTCTCCGCAGTGCCGAGCTTCTCGATCGGCGGGCCGTATTCGAAGAACGCGCAGCGATGTATGCCGAGCGTGAAATGGAGCTTCTCAAGAACGATCTTCAGGCCGGAAGACGAGCCGACGGCCCCGCGCATGCGCGCGGTCGATTCAGACTGCCTGGAGGCTGGAAAACCCAGCTTTCCTGGGCTCCTCAGCCAATGGAATCAAGCATCAGGCTGGCCTGTACCGTCCAGTCAGGAAACGACCGCCTCGCCATCGAGTCATTCCTGTTCTTCCCCGACGCGGGGAGGGCCGTGAAATGAGTTCGGCAAAAGGGTTTACCCTGCTCGAAGTGCTTATCACCCTTCTCGTGATGGGCTTGACGACGACGAGCCTCCTGCAGCTGCTCGTCTATGGCGGCCGGCAGTATGACGGTCTGGCGCGCGGCTGGAAACAGCGCGAAGCTCTTTCATCGCTTCGCCGCAGCTGCCGTGGAGTCGTGATGAGCGGCAGAACATCCGCACTCACACCGGAATTTGCGGATGCCGTTCTGAAGCGAATCGGCAATCGGCTGCGTCTGTCGGGCTTAACCGTGAGAGCCAGTTCACCGCGGGCATGGTTCGTGCAGGTGAAGCTGTTCGAAGACGGCAATCTGAACGGCCGCGAAGACAGCGGCGAAGCGCTTCCCCTGACAACATGGTGTTTCTGCGAGCGGGGTGAGCCGTCATGACAGCCTCTCGTCGCGGGTTCGTCTTATATCTCGCCTTTATCGTGACATCCGTTCTGCTTCTTCTGGTTCTTGGAAGCCAGCAGATCGTCCGCTTCAGCCTCGACATGGGACGTTCGGCAGCGCTTGAGACGATCAGTTTTCACGCCGCGGACGGGGGACTCGAACGCGGGTTGGCAAAGCTTTCCGTCAACGCCATCCCCTTCCGGTTCGCCTACGTGACCAGACTCGATGAACACCGTACGGTTGAAGTCGAGGTAGAAGCAAAGCGGTTATCGCGCGGCCGGTTCGACCTTCGATCGGCGGCGACGGTACGGGACGGTGGCCGCGAAACCGCCCGCAGGCGGCTTTCTCGCCGGGACATAACGAGAACCGGCGGAAACCTGAGCCGCGGACGTTTTGAGGAGGCCTCATGAAGCGCAATCGTCCTGACGGGTTTTATGCCGCATTCGATCTGGGAACATTTGCGGTCAAGGCGGTCGTCATCGAACGGCGACAGGCCCGCGACCGGCTTTTTGCGGTTGAAGAGGAGTCCCTGAGGCCGCTCTCTGAATTTCCCGGAGAATCCGAATACAGAGACCACCAGATTCAGGCTCTTCGCGCAATCGCCGCCCGGCTTCCCCTCAAGGAGTGCGTCGAAGTCGCCGCCCTGTTCAACAGCCGAGAGCTCCAGGTCAAGATCGCCGAACTGCCTGCCCAGATCCACCGGGATCAGATCGATGGAGTCCTCTGGTTCGAAGCCAGAAAGCTGCTTTCACCCAACTTCAAGCAGGAACCGTTCATTCTCGGATACCGGCTGTTACGTGACACGCCTCCGACGGCGCTGATTACGTGCGTTCCACAATCCCTGCTGATCAGATTCACCGACCTGTATGAAGCGGCTGAAATCAAGCTCACAGGCGTGTACAGCGAAGTTTTCGCCTCCTTCGCGCTGAGAGAGTCACAGGAAGTCGGGGCAAGACCGACTCTTGCATTCGCCAATGTCGGCTATTCCAGCACGCATCTGACGATTTTCGCAGCAGGCGAGCTGAAGTTCTATCGGCATATTCCTGCCGGAACGAATGAAATTCCGGCAATGGCCGAAAGCCAGGATCTCGACGTCTATTTCCAGAAAATCCGCTTCAGTTTCGACTATTTCAGAGCAGTCAGCAAACTCGGCCAGATCGACGAGATCCGGTTCATCGGCGGCGGCCCCGGGAGCGGTGATTTTCTCGGCCACGCGCGGGAGTATTTCGCGCCGACAAAAACAGGACCGCTTGATATTTCGGCGCGACTCGATGTTGCAACCGTGCTGAGCCCGGGCACGGCATCCATGGGTCCGAACGAAGCGGCAACGCGATTACTGCCGTATCTTCCTTCGATAGGCACTCTTCTGGCGCACCTTGATGCCGATGGGGCATCCAATGACCTGCTCGGCAGGCTTCTGGAACGTCGGCGGGAAGCCGCGATCAGCCGCCTGACGAGCCAGGTTCCGCTTTTCGGCGGAGTCGTCGGCCTTCTGGTCATTCTTCTGGCAATGCTCTCCTTGCGTTCGGGATTGTCGACACAGCTTGAAGAAGTGCGTCGCAAGGCCGTGATCGAGCGTTCCACCGTCGACAGTCTGAGAATAAAACAGGCGGGTACGCGCAGTGCCGCCAATGCCACATCGAACATGATGACTCCGGCCGAAAAGACAGCACTCAGGCCGCTTCTGAAGCCTCATCACCCGCCGGCCGAGCTTCTGGCCGACATCGCCCAGACAAGGCCGGAAGGAGTTCTTCTCAGAAGCATCAGGATCATGAGCCAGTTTGATACAGGGGAAGAGGATGAGGCTGACGAAGCTGCGACGGAAGCCGGCGAACCAGGAACCGCGAGTGAAGCAACCGGAAACACGTTTGCTCCGCCCCCGCAGAGCGTCCCGCTCCGTGCGGCTCAAAGCGGTCAGAATGAGACGAACGAAGAGCTGCGGGGGCGCGTCCTTGAAATTCGCGGACTCTGCAAAACTCCGGAATCCCTGGCTGATTTCTCGGCTGCTCTTGTCCGGAAGGGCGCCCTGCAAAGACTGAACGGTGTGAAGTGCAGATTCGACGGAAAATCCACAGACGGATCACCATTCACGCTGAAGGGGGAACTGCCATGAAAAGACTCGTGGTCTCGATTCTGGCAACTCTCGCCTGTCTGCTGATCGTGGCGATTCTTGTTCACCAGTTTCTGGTAAGCGGTCTGCGTTCAGAGATCTCAAATGAGCATGCCGGCTTATCAGCTCTCCAGGCCGAGCATCAGCAGCTCGACACGGAGCTGAAAACGCTTTCCGAAACAGTGCAGGAGCAGCGCAAGAGCGGTTCAGCCGGGCGTCTGATGAGACCCGGCGAGGAAAGTCTGCTTCTGGGAACGATTCTCTCGATCGCCTCTTCCAGCGATGTGCTGGTGCAGCGCTATGAACTGGCGCAGGCCTTTCGTGTGAAGGGCGAAACAGAAGCCCAAGGCGACTCCATGAAGTCCGAGCCGGTTCAGCCGGCCCAGCTTCCGCAGCTGGATGAAAACGGCATGCCCGTCGGAGCCGTTACGGATGAAGGCGAGGATGAATGGCCGGGAGTTGAAATAATCCCCGCTTCCCTGCAGATAAAAGCAACATTTTCTTCGACCGGCCGGTTTTTCGATCAGCTGAAAAAGCAGCTGCCACTTTCAGGAATTCAGCTCCTGCAACTCGATCTGGACGGATCCGGAATCGTTCGCGGCAACGTTCGTATCACTTTTCCGGTAGCAGCCTCTCAAAGCGGTACCGGGGCGCGTAACACAATACGGAGATGACACCATGGATATCGGCAAAGAAGCTTGGAAATGGGGTCTTGTTCTGATTCTTCTGTCAGTTTTTCTTCTGGTCGGCCATCAGGCGTATGTCGCCGTGACCACCCAGGAGGATTATCCCCCTCCTGATGATTACAAGCAGGGCGACTCGTTCGACGTGGAGCGCAATCCCGGCCCCGGAGCCGGTCAGCCCATGGACATTCCCACACCCACGGCATCAGCCGCAGAGGCTTATCCAGAGCAGGCAAACGGGTCAGGTTCGGCGCAGCTGATTCCGACCGAGCTGCCCTCAAGCATGCCCGACTCGTTCCAGAACATCGGACCGGAACCCCAACCCGCCCCGGACTGGAACCAGATCAAGGATCCTTCCCAGAAATAGGAGGTCTGCATGCCCCGTTCATGCGGGCCGGCACTCGCCATAGCCTCAATTCTCCTGTCGGCCCTTTCGCCTGCTGTGTTTGCGGGCGAGCTGCCGGAGTCCCTTCGCAAGGCTTCCGAGCTGTATCGGACCGGCCATCTCGATGAAGCGAGGAGCGAGGCGCTTTCCGTTCAGCGGTTCTTTCCGGATGACATCGAGGCGTTATTGATTCTTGGCCGCATAGACTTTGAGGCCGGCCGCTATTCCGATGCAAAACAATGGTTCAGGCTTGCTTCCGCAAAACATGCAACGCATCCGCTCGTCAAGCGCTACAGAAAGCTGCTTGAGGAGCTTGAATACAGACTTGGTCAGTTCGACCCATCGCCGCTTCCCCTTCCCACCCCCGACAAGGAAGAAACGGCGAAGCGTTTCAAGAAGGGCTGGTTCGGGCCGGCATTCACGATTTCTTCCGCTGATTGCAAGCCCGCGCCGATGGAGCCGGCGCTGATCGACAGGCCCCTGGCTGATGCCGCCACTTCTGACACCGGATCATCATCGCTGATGGCATTCGATCCGGATCAGGAATCCGAAGCCCTGGCTTCCGAAGCGCTGAACAACTCCCAATATTTTAAATCGTACATTATGTATTCGCAAATATTAAATCGCAGCTCCGGAAAAGCGGCGGTCCGGCTTGGTCTTGCAAGGGCGGCCATCGGCATGGGTCGATTTTCCGAAGCGCTGGGAGCACTTTCACCGCTTCTCTCACCCGGAGCACCGGCCGAAACGGCTACTGAAGCACGCATGCTTGCTGAACTTGCCCGTCGGCAGATGCCCTGAGGACGACCGCCGGGGGCTCGCGTCATTCCCAGTGATAAACGTCTTTTTTGCGCTGTTTGGTCGACAGAATCATGATTTCGACACGGCGGTTCGTTTCCCGGTCGTCATCCGTCACATTCTCGACCTGGGGGCGGTATTCCGCAAATCCCTGAGCTGAAAAGCGGCCGGCGTCCAGGCCCATCTTTTCGGTGAAAAATCTCAGAACCGAGCAGGCACGGGCGGAAGAAAGCTCCCAGTTTGTCGGGAACATGACATTTTTTGTCGGTTTGTCGTCGCAATGCCCATCGACGCGGATGAACTGGTTCAGTTCGCCGATGACCGGCACCAGCGCTTCAAGCACTGATTCAGAGCCTGCCTTCAGGGTAGCCGACCCGCTCATGAAGAGAACCTTCGATGGAATGCGGATCTTCACGCCCTGATCGTCACCCGTCACAAGGATCTGATCGCGCATCTGGGCTTTCTGCAGCTGATTTTTCACCTTTCTGACGATTCTCGGAATATCCGCCATATTGCGCGGATTGGGCATGAGAAGAATGCCTTTTCCGCCGGCTACCAGCCATTGGTGCGCTCCCTGCTCTTTGTTGATGCTGAATATCGGAGTGAATGCCATCTCAAGCGCACGGGCTTCCTGCTGATTTTTTTTCTGGGCCCCGAAGGTCGCGAACATCAGCAGCATGACGAAAAAGCAGAGCATATTGGTGACCATATCGCCGTAAGAAAGGCACCAGAGAGGTGCCGACGGCGAATCATATTTTCGCTTAGCCACCTTTCTTCAACTCCTCGGACAGATGAAGCTCATTGAACTGAACTCTGGACTTATCGGAGAGATAGGCCAGCAGACGTTCCTGAATGATTCGAGGATGCACTCCGCCCGCGATGAGCAGGCACCCGCGCGAGATCATTTCCCCGTACAGCTGTTCGTCATTGCTTCGTTCCTCGAGTTTTTTGGCCCAGGGCATCAGAAACATATTTGCCGCAACAGCGCCATAGAACGTCGTGATGAGAGCGAGAGCCATTGCCGGGCCGATCGCGGAAGGATCATCCATGTTTCGCAGAAGGCCGACCAGGCCAAGAATCGTGCCCATCAGTCCATATGCCGGAACAATGCTGGCCAGGAAATCGATGGAAGATTTGACATCCCCATGACGAGCTGCGCGGGAATCGAGTTCGGCGGTCATGACTTCCTCGATGATCTTCACATCGACGCCATCCACAACCATTTGCAGACCACGCTGCAGGAACGGGTTTTCAATTTCTGCGATTTTCGAGTCGAGCGCGAGAATGCCTTCTTTCCGGGCCACATCGGAAATCGAAAGAATATTGCTTATTATTTTCAAGTAATCCAAATCAGGAGGAGCAATATACGCCTGCTTCATCTGATGGAACATCGACTTGAACCGATCCCAGCTGTAAGAGATGCATAATGAGCCCGTCGCTCCGCCAAAGACGACGAGGACGGAAGGAAAATCCCAGAATGCGAGAACCTCGCCACCGCCGAGTTTGAGGCCTATCAGCAGGCACGAAACGGCGAAAAGCGAACCAAAGGAAGTAATTTTATCCACAGCCGAGACTCCTGAGTATGAATACGAGCTTCAGATCGTCTATGGCCATTCCCGAAGACGGATACGCATCTTTGGGATGGCCTTTCACCGTTCGATTCAGCTCGTCAGGTCAAATTTGAATACAAGTTCGTTCACGCCGCCATCGATGATATTAAATGTATCAACAGCTATATTAAATTTATAGGGCGCAACTTCCGCGATCCCAAGGACCTGACCGCGGCGCACGTTCTTGGCATCGATTTTCACGGACGGCGTCTGAAGATTTCTGACAACCTTCTCGCCTTCCATGAGCTTGATGTCAAATGCAAGATTCTGCAGATTGCCGCTCTCGTCATCCGTTACATCCCACGACTCTTTATAGGAAACCTTGAGCCAGTAGTTATGTCCGTTGAGAGCCAGGGGCTTGTCTTTCAAAAACTCCTCTTCCTGCGGATGAGGACTGAAGTTGAGCATGCGGACGTAGGAGAACAGCTTTCCCGGTTTTTTCGCCGGAGCAGCGGTTTTGCCGGAACGGGCGGCAACGCTGTTTTTCGCATGGCCTCCCGTGACCCTGTTCGCAGCAACGGCGGGCGCCATGGGTTTGACAGAGGTAACCATGGCCTGACTACCTGCTCTTGGCAGTTCCGCCGGAGGCGGAACCAGGGAGAGAGCGCCGGGCTGAACCGCGGCAGGCGCGGGAGCGGCAACGGGATTCACGGCCGAATTTCTCACCCCTGTCGGGGAAGGGACACCAGCGTGTCTTCCCATATTCGCCATTGCGCCGGTATGGGGAGTGGAAGAGGCTGCCCACGAAAGGCTGCCCATGACCAGAATCCCGGCTCCGATGAAAAACACTTTTTTCTTATCCATCATTTTCTCTTCCTCCGAAGGAGCTCTGTTGAAGCTGCGTTACAGTCAGTTATTACGGGCGCCACCGTTGATCCAGTTGGAAAGCAAACCCTGATCGGCCGTGGAAAGAGCCGACCGATTCTTGGGCATGCGCGGGGTTTCGGTCCCCTTGATGCGTTTGATCATCTTGCTGCTCTGGGCATCATACGGGTAAACGACTGCTCCGTAGCGGGAACCTTTCATCAGGTTGCTGTAGCTGTTGAGCCTCAGCCCTGACGCTGCGGTGTTGTCGTCATGACACCCGACCATCGAACAGTTGACCATCAATATGGGCAGCACATTCCGGGAAAAGCTGCCGCCCATGGATACGAGAGTCAGATTGGTCGTGGCAGTCATTCCATTATCAACCGTTACGGTGATGGAATTGGAATTGTAGTCGGCCGCATTTGCGGTGACGGTGAATACGCCGGGCTGAACATCCGGAATCGTGAAATTCCCATTGATATCCGTCATAACGGTCGTTGTGGACGGAGATGTGAGAACAGAGGCTCCGGCAACGCCGATCCCGGTCTGGGAATCGACGATCGTACCGGTAATACTGCCGCGCAGGGTCGTGCGCGTGCCGCAACCAACAGCAGTGAGCAGCGCCATCCCCAAAATAAGCGCCAGGAAAACCTGATACCGTTTCAACATAGAGCCCCACTCCTTCCGTGGTCTGAATCCATACGAAAACTCATCGGCACTTTTCGGCTGGAAGTTAAGTGGTTCTTAGGTGCAATTCCCGGCACATGGTATAATGCCCGCATGAGTCGGTTTATGTTCAGAAATACAAACAAAGGCCGCCGTACCGGCGAGAGTCTTCTCGAACTTCTTCTGGCGGCATGTCTCATGACCGTGGCGCTGGTTCCGTTGTTTCAGGTTTACAGGCTGTCCAGGCCGCCTGAACGAAAATCCGAAATGGAGTTTTCAGCGACTCTTCTTGCCAGGCATGTGCTCGAACGCATTATCGCCCTCAGACGCGCAGATCCTGCCTATTTGCCGGGAATGACGTCCGAAGAGCCGGTGGTCGCTCCGGCAGATGGTTTTCAGCCCGTGTCCGAGCATTTCAAGGGACTCTTCGGACATGAAAACGGCATCGAAAAAAGCGATAATTCCATACTGTATGATGCTCTCGAACCCTTTAAATGCCGCATCGACACCTACTACCTCGACGGCGGTTATTACAAAGTCATTGTTTACATTCAATATGAGGAAAGCGGCTACCCCAAACGTGTATTCCTGGAAAGACTCCTTCCGGGACCGACAGCTGCCCCTCCGGGGGATAATCAATGACACATCGACATGGCATAGGATCGATAGAGCTCCTGCTGCTGGTGATCTTTCTTCTCATGTTCGGCGCCACGCTTCTGATGGTCTGGCAGTTTTCGCGCATTTCGATTCCGAACCCGAGTTCGAAAACGAATCTCACGAATGCCTACGAAGCCGCTGTAAGCAAGATCACACGGGATACCAGAACGGCCGTTTCGGCGATAGCAGGCCGCGAACTGTTGACTCTCGAATCGACATCCGGAACATCGATCGAATGGAGCTTTTCCGGAGGCACTCTCAAACGAACAGAGGGAAAGGCCGCGCCGGAAATCTTCGTGAGCGGGCTGCAACAGGGCGGCTTCACAACCGCAAGTATGACCCCCGACCTGGTCTCGATCTGGATGGTTCCCGCA
>CAZQYQ010000014.1:0-31539 GCA_964597625.1 uncultured bacterium | reverse complement strand
CAGATACACCTCTGTTTTTCCCGAACAGGTAACGCCTCGAACCAGCACTGGCCGGCGATCGCCGCCCGATGCCGCTCGAATCTCTGCAAGGACGGCATGCTGTTCGCCCGTCAACTCCGGCAGCGGGGCCGCGGATGTCCTGTAATAGGCGTCGCGCGCGACTTCCCGCCAGAATCGCTCCTCGCGGATCACCAGCACGCCTTTTTTGATCAGCTGCTGGACGGGGCCCGTGCTGACATCGGCCTCCTTGCAGAGCCGCGGAATGGAAAGAGGCATGTTCACGCGGAGGAGCGCCTCGATGACCTGGCGTTCCTTCGGCGTCAGCGACTCCAGGACAAGCGGATGTTCAGAGGGAATCGAGACAAGCCTGACGATGCGGGGACCTGCCGCTTCCTGACGTTCGAACCCGACAAGGACCATCCCCTCGGCTGACCATGCCGAAAGCCTGCCTGCAACAGGCGGGAAACGGGCTGCCCATGATTTGTAGGATGCCTCTCCTTTGCCGCGCAGCCATGCCACGGGGGGCGGAAGCGCTTCCATGCCGCTTGCGAGCGCCGTCGGGCCTGGACGGGCAATGCGTGTCATCTTCTGTTTCACGCCTGCCGGAAGCATCGCGTGAAAAGCCTCGCCGGGCGTGCAGAGGCAGGTGTCCGCCAGCCAGAACGAAAGCTCGACCAGCGACCGGGAAAGAAGCGGAATCGGATCGAGGACCTCGGAAATCGCGACGGTGCGAAACGCCGGCTGTCTATCCGTCACGTTCGTGACATATCCGATCAGCCGCTGTGTCTGAACGGGAGCCACGACACGGCACCCCGGAACGGGAAATGCCTCGGGTTCGGCGTCGTAATGGTATGTGAGAACGCCGCCCTCGATTGGAATTGCAACCGGGAAGGAGACCTCGACGTAGCGCCTGAGGGCGCCGGTGCTCATGATGAATGTCTGGTGGGGCGATCAGCCGGCCGAGTGGGCGAGCCGGTCCGCCAGAAGCTCCGCAAGCCGGGAAAAGGCGGGTTGCGCAGTGACATTCGGCAGCAGACGATCTCCCGTCGAGTCGGTGACGAGCAGGTGCCCGTGCGGCTGCCGCCTGACGATGAGCCAGCCTGATTCCACGGCGCTTCGGACGGCTGCTTCCGGAGCGTCGGGATGAGCGAACCGGACGCGGATCCCGCGCGCCTGCGTGGCGGGAGTCTGGTCTGCTTCCGACAGGTCCAAGGTCACGGTGAGCGTGCTTCCGCGGGCTTTCTTCGACCGGACCGGAAATGGTCCCTCATACGTCTCGATCAGCAGCGGAGCCGCGTCATTCAGGCTGTCCGTCGGCTTTGGAAAGCCGAGGCGGCGCAGATGGCGCTCAAGTTCTGCCTTCCAGGCAGGTGGGTCTCCCGCGAGCGCGGAGAGCTGTTCCGGGATGGTGCGCGAAACGACGACGGGCATCGTTTCGAGCTGCCGGCGACGTGAAAGAAACAGGACCAGATCGGCGAACGTCTGCTCGAATGCAGCCCGCCACTGGCCCGGAACCGCGGGAAGCTCGCGCAGGATGTGTCCGCGCGAAGCACAGGCGCGAACGATCGGCTCGGCTTCCGCCGGGAACGGCTCGTGAAGGACGAGAAGGGGACCCCCGCGTTTCAGAAACAAATCGATGGCCGGGGAATGACCCGCTCCATTCGCGATATCGGCAAGAAGGCCGGTTGAAAGGCCAACGGCAACCGTTGCGGCAAATGGTTCGGACTTGTCGACCCAGAGGGGATGGGGTTCAGTGAAAAAAACCGGTACCCCGCTGAGCACGCGGTAGGGTTCTGGCGCTGCCCAGCCGTCGGCTTCGGGGGTGAACGCGATGCGCGTCTCGAAGCCGCCCTGTTGTAGCTGCCAGACGAGATCCGTGGCGAAGCCGGCGGCGAGCCCGCGTCCGATAATGATCAGCAGGCGCGCCGCGGCAGACTTATTTGTCGACCTCAATGTCCAGTGCCCCGGAGGCGATTTCTTCCATGGCGATCTTCACGAAATTTTCGTCGTTGCCGTCGATCAGCCGCTTGCGGCCTTCGACCAGCATCTTGACGCGCTGCGAAATGGCGATGACGGCGTCGTATTTGTTCGGAATGCGATCGGTGATTTCCGTGCGTGAGCGAAATTTGAGAGCCATTTACTCGACCTCCGGTGTGTGGTTGATCTCTTCGACGGGGGCTTCATCCTCGCTGTGGTCCGCGATCTTGCGGCCGAGCAGACGAAGCGCTGCGGTTTCAGGATTGATTGCTGAAAGAATCACATGGTCTGAATCGGTAACGACGATGGCGCGCGTTTTACGGCCGTAGGTGGCGTCGATCAGCTTGCCGTGTTCCTTGGCATCTTCCTTCAGACGCTTGATCGGCGCCGAACCGGGGCTGACGATCGCAACGATGCGACTGGCGACGACGACGTTGCCGAAACCGACGTTGAGCAGACGAACCTTCATGCGATGCTCCTCACGCTCTCACTCAATGTTCTGGGCCTGTTCGCGGATCTTTTCGATCTCGCATTTGATGTCGAGAACCTGCTGAATAACAAGAATATCGCCAACTTTACTTCCGGTGGTGTTGGCTTCCCGATTCAGCTCCTGGAGCAGAAAATCAAGCCTGCGTCCGATCGGCTCGGTGCTCTGCATGATCGCGCCGAGTTCTTTGAGATGACTCGAAAGGCGGGTCAGCTCTTCGCTGATGTCTGAACGGTCGGTCCAGATCGCGATCTCGGAAGAGAGGCGGGAATCATCGATCCCTGCCTGGCCGGCGAGTTCCTTGATGCGGGCGGTGAAACGCTCTATGAATGCCGCTCTGTACTGGGGAATCCGTTCCTCGATGGCTGTCCGGCACTCTTCAAGCCGCTCTTTGCGGCGAAGGATATCGGCGGCCAGATTGGCCCCCTCGCGCTTGCGCGACTCGATGAAGGTTGCGATCGCCTTTTCCGCGACCGGTTTGATGCGTGCCCAGATGACATTCTGATCGGTCTTTTCAGAATCGACCTTCATGACGCCGGGAAGCCCGAGCATGCCGTCGAGCCTCAGCGGAAGCGGCCGGTCCGTTTCCTTTTCGAGATCTATAGCCAAGTCTATAAAAGACTTGAGCAGCGGCCGGTTGACGACGGCCTGCTGGGTGGGGGCATAATCAACGATCTCGAGATTGACGGAAACCTTGCCCCGGGAAACACGTTCGCTGATGAGACTTCGCAGCTGCGAGTCTGCCCAGCCGTATCCCCACGGAACATGGACGTCGAGTTGCAGAAAACGGTTGTTTACGGACTTGAGCTCGACGGCGATCCGCCCGGTCGCGTCCGTCAGCTCTCCACGCCCAAAACCTGTTAAACTTGCTACCATATCCGGGCATTATACTGGATGTTCCCGGCTATTGCAAATCGAAAATAACATTCCTGGATGAGATAGAATGGAACCATATGACTGGCTGGACGGATACGCATTGTCATCTTGACGCCCCGGCGCTGGCGGGCGACTGGCCCGGCATTCTGAAGCGCGCTCACGAGGCGGGCGTTGCGCGGATCATCATTCCCGGCGTCACCGGGCCGGTTCCGGATGGCGGATGGCCGGAGGAATCGGTCAGGCGGGCATGGGGCGTCCATCCGGCGTATGGCGGCGATGTCACTGCCGATCAGATCCGGCGAACATGGGATCAACGCGGCTACGAGGCGATTGCGATCGGTGAGTGCGGGCTGGATGTGACGTCTGGCGTTTCGATGGAGCATCAGATCACGCTTTTCACCGCCCAGGCCGAAATAGCGCAGAGCGCAGGTCTCCCGCTCCTGATCCATCTTCGCGGGGCATGGGAGACTGCCCGGATGATTCTTCGGAACCACGCGCCCGGGGTTCCCTGGGTGATGCACGCATTCAGCGGGCCGATCGAGATCGCCCGGCTGTTTCTCGCCTGTGGCGCCGTGATATCCTTCGCCGGGTCCCTGTGCATGCCCCAGGCGCGAAAGACGCCTGCCGTCGCCCGGGAAATCCCGGATGGGAGTTTCGTGCTTGAAACGGATTCTCCTGATCTGAAGCCCTTCTTTTTCGACGCCCCATGCAATGAACCCGCTTCGCTGCCGGGCATCGCGAAATACCTGGCCGGCCTGCGCGGCGTTCCCGTCGAACACATCCGGTCTTCGGCCGCCTCCATCGTCCAGCGCATCTTCAACGGGTTCGGGTTGAAAGCGCGATGACTGATTCATCACCGGAGTCGTTTTCGTGTGTTTTCGACAGGGGATCTCTGCATTTCGTTGTATCCTGATTCTGTCGTTTGGATGGTATCTGCACAGTTGTGTGCGAATCGAAAGGGATCATCTGCCATATGCCTGGTGAGGCGAGTTTTTATCGGACGGAATTGCTGATCGGGGCCGACGCGCTCAATAAGCTCAAAGAGGCTCATATCGCCGTGTTTGGGATGGGCGGGGTTGGCTCCTACGCAGCTGAGGGGCTTGCGCGTGCAGGGGTGGGACATCTGACGCTGGTCGATTTTGATACGATCGGCCGGACCAATCTGAATCGTCAGATCATGGCCCTGGAATCGACCATCGGCAGGCCGAAAGTGGATGCGATGGCTGAGAGAGTGCTTGATATCAATCCCGCATGCATCGTCGAGCGACATCGGGTTTTTTTCGACCACGAGCAGATCGCGACCCTGTTGAAGCGGCCATACTCGCTTGTGATCGATGCCATCGACTCGTTCAACCCGAAGATAACCCTGATGGTTGAAACCGTGAAATCCGGCCTCCCGCTCCTTTCCGCGATGGGTGCGGCGGCGAAGATCGACCCGACTCGGGTAACGGCATGCGACATCAGTGAAACGAAAATCTGCCCCTTCGCGCGTCGGATCAGGAAACGGCTTCGCAGTTTCGGCATCGAGCGCGGGATAACCGTCGTTGCCTCCGTTGAACCGCCGATCATGCCCTATCACCCGGATGAAATCCCGGGTGAGCGCCGCGAAGTGACGCTCACCCGCGGCCGCCCGCGAATGATCCAGGGTTCGATCGGATACATGACGGCCATCTTCGGAATGATGCTTGCCGGGGTTGCCGTTCAGCGCCTGACCGGCCTCTCAACAGCCGCCCAGACCCCCCGCGGCATCACGGCGCATGGCGCGGCGCCCTTCCCCCCGGAGGAGGATCCGGAAGAAGAGGACGAACGCTAAAACGGCTGGGCGGCGAGGGAAATGACGGTTTCGAGAGGTAGGGTTTCGCCGCGGATCTTTGTGCTTATATCTAGTGCTATAAAACGATCGTCCCAGGATGGTTTCGCCTTCGGAAAGGCGTGTCTCAAGAGCGGCAGCGCCATTTTGCGGCGGCTGCCGAGCATGACGGAAAGAAGTTTCAGCGCGTTCTCCCTGCGCTCGGACTCCGCGCTATCCAGCTTCAGCGGCCGCAGTTCGAGAATGGTGCTGTAGACCTTCGGTGACGGCCTGAAAGAGGCGGGCGAAAACCGCGTGCCGAGAACCGGCTCGGCAAAAAGCCGGACCTGCGCTGAGAGAAACCCATATGCCTCGGTGGCGGGCTTTGCCGCGGCTTTACGCGCAACTTCATCCTGAAGCAGAAAAACGAGCTTGTCGGGTTGCGGCCGCATCATCAAAAGTTTGCGCAGGATGGCTGTGCCGCAGTAATAGGGCAGGTTTCCCGTCACGAGCAGTCGCTTCCCCGGCGGAATCAGGGGGGACGGATCCATTTCCAGGACGTCGCCCCAGTGAATGGTTATTTTGTCGCCGAATCGGGCAAGCTCATCACCCATTCTGGTGTCGATCTCGAAGGCGGACACCGCCGCGCCTGTCGCGATCAGCTGTTCCGTCAGTGCGCCCGTGCCTGGGCCGATTTCCCAGATCGCGTCGCCTGGCTCGGCGGCAAGCCTGCGAACAATCTCGGCAGGCAGTCGCGCATCCGTACAGAAATTCTGACCCAGCGACTTTTTCGCCGGAAGGGTTCCGTCACTGGTCATCGTTCCACCAGTCATCCGTCGGGGTTTTGGCGATATCCTTGAGCGTCTCGAGATACTCATCCCGCCGCGCGCGCGGCATCGTCGGATGAGTCAGCTGCTTCAGAACACGCACCTCGAGCTCGCGACGTGGCAGGTCGAGGCGGACGATATCGCCTTCCTCGATCTCGCGTGTGGGCTTTGCCGCCTGGCCGTTGATCGAGATCAATCCGCGCTTGCAAGCTTCGTTCGCCAGCACGCGCCGCTTGATCAGCCCTGTTGCCTGAAGAAATTTGTCGAGTCGCATATGAAAGCTCCCTGGCTTCAAAGAAAACGGGGACGGACCTTTCGGCCCGCCCCCGTCCGTCGAGCCTTGTATTTACAGCAGTTTCAGGAGATCCGAGTTGCGCAAGATGTGAGCCTGATTGCGCATTCCGGTTAAAAAGCCGGTATACGACTCCTGCATATACTCCTGCTTGAGCTGGTTGCGGATCTTCTCGCGAACCGAGTTGTCGAGTTTCGCCTTCTCTCCGCGATCGCCCTCGGCCTCATACTGCATGACCGCCCAGCCGTAGCTGGTCTGAAGCGGACTGGTATACTGGCCAACCTGGAGCTTCCAGACCGCTTCCTCGACGTTGGCGGGAAGCTGATTCCGGTGGATCTTGCCGATGCTGCCGCCATCCTGAGCCGTTCCGTCGATCGAGTAGCGCTTGGCAAGCAGCGAGAAAATCTCGCCGGCCTGAAGGCGCTTATACACGTCATTGGCCGTTTCCTCGTCGGAGAGCAGGATCTGGCGGAGCTTGCGGGATTCGGGCGTGTCGAACTTTTCCTGGTTCTTCGCGAAGTAGTCTTGAATCGCGACTTCATCAGGTTCGAACGTCATCATGTGGCGCAGATCGCTCTTGATGGTTTCAAACGGCTTGTACTGGTCGACCTTGTAGGCATCGACGCGCACGAAGTGGAAGCCCAGTTCGCTCTCGATCGGCCCGATCACGCGGTTCTCGGCGCCGGTTTTCGGCAGTGCCGCAAACTCCTTGTGAAGAGCCGGAAGGTAGGTGTGTCCATCGACCGTAATCTGGCCGACTCCCTGGGTAAGAGCAAAGTTGGAGAAGCCTGGGTTGGTCGAGAAGGGCAGGGGGCCGAGTTTCACCGACCCGGCGGCATGGGCTTCGGATGCGACGGCAACGAAGTTGTCGGAATTGATCCGCTTTGCGATCTCTTTTGCCTTTTCAGAGGCGAGTTCGCGACGATTCTTCTCTTCGAGAATGCTGCGGATCTTCGTCTTGAGGGTATCGGTGAACCCGAGCTGAATCGGCTCGAGAAGAGCTTCGAGCTGGAAGAGGTGATATCCCTTCTCGGTCTTGACCACACGGGAAACCTCATCGGGCTTGAGGCTGAATACGACTTCCTCGATTTCAGGAACCACGCTGCCGCCCTGGCCGATCTCGGCTTCGAGAACCGCGCGCTGTTCGGCGGAATAGTCGGCGGTGATCTCCCCCTTGAAGAAAACGGGCAGCTTGCCATCGGTGCGGCGGGATTTGCCCATCGAATACTGCATCACGACTTCCCGGGGGGTGCGGCTCTTCTGTTCGAGGAGCTCTTTCGCCATCTCGAGATCCGTCTGCGCCTTGCTTTCGGCCTGCTCTTTGCGGAGTTCCGCTTCAATGCGGGCACGAACGTCATTCACCGAACTGGTCTTGCCGGCATCACGACTCTCGATCTTGATGATGTGCCAGCCGAACTTGGTGCGCACGGGTGCCGTCACATCGCCGACTGCGGCGGCGAAGGCCGCGTCTTCGAACGGCTTGACCATCTGGCCGCGGGCGAAGGCGCCCAGGCTGCCGCCGTCTTTCTTCGAGCCGGTATCATCCGATTTCTCGGATGCGATCTTGGCGAAATCTTCCTTGCCGTTCACGATGCGCTCGCGAATGGCGCGGATCTCTGCTTCGGCGGCCGCGAACGCTTTCTCTTCATCGTGCGCCGCGCTGACGTCGAACGAGTGCGTGCTCTGCTTGTCGCGAATCTCGAGCTTCGACGGGACCGACCCGGCCGGAAGAATGATGCAGACCGTCCCGGCGACCAGATCCTGAGGTTTGCCGGACAACGGCAGCGAGATCGCGCCTCCGACTTTTTTCTGACTTTCGACAGAAGGCTGGAAGGTGGACCCGGAGGCTGTCGTCAACGTGATGTCGGCATAATCGAGAGCCGCATCAGCCTTGCGATCGGCGATACCCATGTCGAACGTGTAATGGATCTCGCTGCCGTCATTGATGACAGTGAAATTGCGCAGGGAAACGGAATAATTATCGAGATTTTTCTCGAAGCTGCTGAGGGGCTTGATCAGGATGTGGCGGGCCGTGACCGTCTCGGGAACCTTGAACTCGTCGATACGATCGGTATAGCGCCGCTTGATGTCGTTTTCCGCGACCGGCATGCTCTTCTGATACTCCGCATCGCTCGGATCAATGAAAACGTGGAAGACGGAAGCGCGCTTCGAGCTTGCGAATTCGCTGCGATGCTCGTCATAATACTGCTTGATTTCGGCATCCGTAATCGATGCGACGCCCGCAAAATCGCCTGGGGCGATGAGGAGGCTGGTAATGGTCAGCTCATCCGGGCTTTTGAAACGAAGTTTGTTGTCTTCGTAGAACTTTTTCGTCAGTTCGTCGGTGACGCTGGCAACCGCGCAAACAGGCTTCACAACGCGCATCTGAACAGCGCGGATGATCTCCTGCCGATACCGGCGGTTGCTGTATTCATTCACGTCGATGCCTTCACGCTTGAGCATCCGGTCGAACTCGACCGCGGTGAACTGGCGTCGATCGTTATCCACCAGGGATTGCGGAGTCTGGGGCGGCTGAATGTTGTTTGCCCTGGCATACAGACCAATCAGGGCTTCGGTGATCATGCCCTCGAGGACGCCTTCCTTGACCTGGGCGCCGAACGCTTCGCGCAACTGCTGCGGAATGCTCTGCAGACGTCGATACTCGTTGGTCGTCATCAGGGTCTGGAACAGCTGCTTCACCGTGATCGCTTCCGTCAGCGAAGCGGTGGCGGTCGGATAGGAGACGTGGACGGCCGGCAGATCGGCTTTTGCGGCCAGCTCGGCCGGCAGTGCCGTTTCCGACTTTCGTGACTTGTCTTCATTGGCCTCTGCACGCTTCCGCTTCTCATCCATCTTGCT
The DNA here is from genome assembly GCA_964597625.1 of uncultured bacterium. Taxonomy (GTDB): domain Bacteria; phylum Muiribacteriota; class Ozemobacteria; order Ozemobacterales; family Ozemobacteraceae; genus MWAR01. The sequence goes on along the minus strand of CAZQYQ010000014.1, from coordinate 22,432 downwards.
CTGGGCGCGGCTTGAGCCGTAGCCGATGATGAAGCACGAGAGGACGAACAGCGATACCGTCGCCCAGATGATCTCCTTGAGATGGAGTCTCAGCCACCTCATCGTCATGAACCTCGCCTTGGCCATTGCTACCGCTCCTCCAGAAAGAGAGTGATTGTGTACAGGGTATATCCTGCTCACGTAGGCGCGTCCGCATCCATAGATAGTTCCAGGATAGAGTCGGACGAGACGACGGATTATAGCACCTCACCCCGTCAGTGTCAAAAGCTCAAACCCGGCCATGGGAAGTTGCATGCCACGACAGCGAGTCAGAGAGGACCGCAACGGAACTTTGGCACAAAGAAAAACGGGATCATATGCACGTGATCGTTTCCTTCGACACTGGAATTGACAAGCACCGAAGCGGCTGGTAGCCTCGCGGAATGATCACGAGTTCCCCAAAACGGGCCTTGAAGTGAGCCTTGGAAAAGCATTCGGCTCTCTCGCCCTCCTGACGCTGCTCTCGCGGCTCAGCGGCTTCGTTCGGGTTGCCGTGTACGCGGCTGTCTACGGCGGCGGACGCGAAGCCGATCTTTTTCTGGCGGCGATGATCCTGCCCGAACTTCTGTACAAATTCATGGCGGATGGCCTGGTCTCGGCGGCTGCGATTCCGTTATTCGTGAAGGACCGTGGCGAGTCGTCGGTTGTCCGGCGCACGTTCTGGAGCCTTTTCTGGCCGGTTTCGGCCGGGGCGCTGCTGCTGACGCTGCTGCTGGCACTTGCGGCACGGCCGGTCTGCGGACTTCTCGTGCCGGGATTTCTCCCCGAGACATTCGACCGCATGGTCATTCTTTGGCGCATTCTGACGCCGTATGCGCTGTTATCCATTCAGGCGGCGCTCATGACGTCATTCCTCAATGCCATGGGGCTTTTCGCCAGACCCGCAGTCGGTCCGCTCCTGGTCAATGTTGCGATCATTGTCGGAATGCTTCTTGCCCGGAGCGAGCCTGTCGAGTATGTCGGAATCGCCGTGCTTGCAGGTGCGCTCATCCAGTTTGCGTGGCTTTTCCTGCTCGCCATGCGAAACGGCGCGGCCTATGATCATTCCGACTGCGCACCCAGAACGATCGACTGGAACATCGTCTCGGGGTTCATCACGGGAACCGGCCCCGTTGCCGGCTGGGTACTGCTGACGGCGATCGTGCCCCTGTTCGAGCGGTCTCTGCTTTCAACATCGGCGGAGGGGGCGGTTGCGGGGCTGAATTATACGGACAAGCTTATCAACCTGCCGCTCGGCATCGTCTCGATAAGCCTGGCTTCGGCCGTTTTTCCCTCGCTCAGCGCGGCACCCCCGCTGGAACGAAGGCGGATCGTCAGGCGGGCATTCTGGCTGCTGGGGGCTCTGCTGGTGCCGATCATGCTCGTCATGACCGGTGGAGCCGAAGCGACGACGGCCGTCGTCTACAAACGCGGTCGTTTTGATGCATCGGCGGCGATGCTTACGGCCAGCCTCCTGAGGGCTTATGGTTGGGCGCTGTTTCCTGTGTCCGTTACCATGCTGCTCAACAGGCTTTGCTTCGCGGAAGGCAAATTCAGACTGCCTTTCATGGTCGGCCTGATCGGTGTTACCGTCCAGGTGGGACTCGATTATGCTCTTGTCGGGCGCATGGGGCCGGTCGGGGTCGGCTGGGGCGCGGTCGGATCATCATCCCTGCAGGTTCTTTGCCTTGTCGCTGCATTGCTGCACAACCGGGAAGCCCGCGAAGAAGTGCTTCCCCTGCTGCTTCCTCTCGGTTTCTGGGGCGCGGTGACGATCGCGGGTGTCGCACCGGTAACCGCGTGCTGCGCAAAGCTCTGCGGTGTTGTTCCCGCCGGGGGGATGGGAAATCTCGTGCAACTCGCGCTTTTATGGTTTGCTCTGCAACTGCCTGCCGCCTGTGTGCCGCTGCTGGAGCGGCGAAGAGATACGGCGATCAGGGAGTGACGGCTGACGATGCGGCTTGTGCCTGCGCCTGCCTGAACTCGGCGGCATCGTGTTCCGGCAGGAATACCGCCGCCGCGAACCCGTCTGTGCCTTCGAAGAGGAAGGATTTCCCGCGGTTGTCGCGGGTTGATTTCCACAAGGCGGGGTCGGGGAAAATCGCATCAAACTCGATCGGAACTTCGATGCTGATTTTGACGTTCTTGAAATCGACCGGAAAAATGCCCCATTTGGAAACCAGCGGTCCGATCATCAAGCGCTTGCCGAACTTTTCATTGTCGAACAGCGACCGAAGCTCATCGAGAGAAAATCCGCGCTTCTTCGGCGCCGCTTCCTGCGGTGCAGCGGTTCTCTGTTCGCGGGTCGCGGCTTCGAGACTGTACTGAATGCCGTGCCTGGCTTTCACCTGCAGGTTGATTTCCTGGTTCGGCTCGAGAACGAATGGCAGGCGCGGATTCGTGCGATCATATTTGCAGGGGCGCCCGTTCACTTCGATCTGTGCGGCCGCGTCGCTCGTGAGATACAGAATTCTGATCTTCAGCGAGGTCTGCACCTGTTTGTCGCTGATGTTCCGCAGGGTGATGCGAACCTGACTTTCCGCCGTCTCTTCCGTTAAACGGCTTTTCACGTCGCACGCGACAACCTGGAATGCATCCGAGTATCCCCGCTCGAGAACGAATTCCGGCAGGCGGGGCATCAGATTGCGGCTTGCAGCGAAGCCCTCATCGGCAGCGAACAGGAGAAAGAGAAAAATCGCGAGCAGGCCCACGATTCGAAATGTCTTTTGCACGTTCACGACTGGTTTGTCTGAAAGAATCACGGCTATTCAAAACTCCCGGGGGATAAGGTTGGATCTCAAACCCCACACACGATGCCAGCAGTATAGCCAAACAATTCCCTTCTGTCAAAATACCGGCCTCGTTCTCTCTGCTCAACGAACGATTCAATGCGGGACGTGCCCTTGTCGGCGACTGCGCCGGATCTGCAGGAAAGGTCGAGATGAGACGAGGAACGGATTGAATCACGGGCACAGGGAAACGCAATTTAAATGCGCGGATGCTCTGGACGTACGCCCGGTCGCGAATGTAACATCGTCGGGCCGGTCGCATTTTTGAGCGATCACTCGAAGCAGGGAGCCGCATCAATGTCCATCACCACTCAAGAGCCCGTTTGCCTTAAACCGTCCGTTGCAGCCGGAGTTTTCGCTGATCTGCATGTTCACAGCACCGCATCGGACGGCATATATACGCCCACAGAGCTGATGAGACAGGCTCAGGAGCTTGGTCTCGGCGCGATGGCGCTCACCGATCACGATACGCTCGCCGGGATTCCTGAAGCCCGCAAGGCTGCTTCTGAAGCCGGTATTGGACTCGTCGCCGGCATAGAGCTTTCCTGCGGCTGGCCGGGAAAGGATAGTTCCCTGCATGTCGTCGGCCTTTTCGTCGATGACGGCTCTGAATCGCTGACGGTGCTTCTGGAGAACCAGAAACAGCACCGCTTCCATCGCGCGATGGAGATCCTCGACAAACTGCAGGCCGTTGGCCTGCCGATGGAACAGCTGCGCGAACGGTTCAATGCGGCCGGTGACCGTGTTCTCGGTCGTCCGCATATCGCAAGATATTTAATGGAAACCGGCGTCATCACTGATTTTCAGCAGGCGTTTGACCTGTATCTCAAACGGGGCAGGCCCGGATACGTCCAAAAGAAGCATGTGCTGCCGGAAGACGGTATCGCGGCGATCCACGGCGCAGGTGGCCTGGCCTTCATTGCTCATCCCGGCCTGATTTCCGATTGGCAGAAAATCTGGGAGCTCATCAAGGACAACGCATGGGACGGCCTCGAGGCATATTATTCCGAGCACACAGCGGAGCAGTTCACTTTTTTCAATGACCTTGCGCATCGCAACGGCTGGCTGCTGACCGGCGGAAGCGATTATCACGGCGATTACGGCAAACATGTCAGCCGGTTCGGCGTGTTCGGCCTTGATCGGCAGCTCTTTTCCGTGCTGGTTGCCGGCTCTGCGGCACGCAGACTGAAAGCGAAAGCCGCATGAAACGTCTCTTCCCGACATCAACGGTGAACCGCGAGCCTGAAAAAAAGCCCGAAAGCGCGACTCCCCAGGCCCCGCGCGCGAACATGCAGAAACCACGGGCATCCGCCGGCGATTCCGGCCGGATCTGCTTCGAATGTGACGTCGCGTCTCTGGCGGCCTCGGGAAGATACGGACGCGAACTGCTGCTTGCTTCGCGGGGAATCGAGCTGCCTCTGTCGCTGCATGCCCGAAAATCCTACGATCATGATGATGCTTTTCCGCTGCCGCCGTTCCTGGAGCGCCTGGCTCAGCGCCCCCCGTCCGGGCTGATCAGGCTCGTCTGTCTGCCTGCGTTTGCACTCCCGGAACATATTGAAAGCGGTCGATACTGGGCTTTGACCTCCTTCAACCCGGACCACCTTACACAACCGGAGCGTCGCGCCCTGAGCCGCCCGGAAAGACTTTTTGTTCCCTCGGAGGCGCATGCCGCACGACTGCGCGAAGCAAAAATTCCGGCAGACAGAATACGGATCATCGAGCCCGCGGTACATCCGCTGGTTTTCAATCCCAGGGCGCAGTGGCCCGCAGCACAGCTTGAAAAGCCGGATGAGTTTCTCTTCATATCCGTCATTTCTCCGCTCCGGCGGCACGGCATCGACCTTCTGCTTCGCGCATGGGTCGAAGAGTTCAGGGCGGGTGAGCCGGTCCGTCTGATCCTGAAGCTTTCCCATCTGCCGCGGCTGAAAAAGCGGCTGCCGTATGAGATTTCGGATCTTTCGATGCGTCTTGGGGCGCTGAACCGCATGTTCGCGCCGGTTTCGATCCTCGAGGGCTCCTGGCCGGAAGAATCGCTTGCCGGGCTGATCGCGGGATCACATGTGTTCGTCTGCACGGATCGCCTGCCGTTCACCGGGTTCAGGGTGCGGGAAGCTCTGGCCTGCGGTGTTCCGGTGATCGCGCCGGCATCGGTATGCGCCGTGGCTCACATCGACGAAGAGGTCGGGTACCTCGTTGAAACGACGGAATCAGAGCAGCCGGCCGGGGGGCTGTATCCTGAATCGCCTGCCTGCCGGCTTGAAGAACCGAACATCCCCGCCCTGCGGCGGCGCATGCGTGAGGCCTTTCTGGCGGCTCCCGGCGTGAAACGCCGCGGACAGGAGGCTGCGCACCGCGCAGAGGCGCTCACCGACTGGGAAAACAGGGCCAGAGTTCTCCTGAGTGCTCTTTCTGACCCGGTAAAACCAGCCGGCCCAAGAAATACGGTCAGGCGGGGCGCTGATACAGAGGAAGGGTGATGACAAAGGTCGAGCCCTTCCCGACCGTGCTCTGAACCGCCAGGGAACCCTTGAAAAGCTGGATGATCCTGAAAGAAACGGCGAGGCCCAGGCCGGTTCCTTTCCAGTCCCGCTTTGTCGTGTAAAACGGGTCAAACACGCGCCCAAGCTGTGAGGCGGGAATGCCGCAGCCGGTGTCGTTCACCTCGATGCGTGCCGAAAGATCCTGCCGCTCGAGCGTAACCTTGATATGTCCCGGTCCCGTGATCGCCTGGACCGCGTTCAGAAGCAGATTTATCAGCACCTGCTGAAACTGGTGCGGGTCACCGAAAATATACATTTTCTCCCGGGGCGGGTCCCATTCGATTTCGACTCTGTGCTCGGGGTCCTGGTAATGCACCAGCTTGACCGTTTCTCCGATCGCGTCCTGCAGATAAAATACTTCCGGCGATACATCCTGACCGCGCGCGAAAATATGCAGGTCCTTGACGATTTTTGCGATTCGCCCGATGTTCGAAAGAATCAGATCGCAAAGCTCTTCACGCCGACGTCCGTTCAAATCGATCTTGCGAAGGAGCTGAACGGCATTTGAAATGCCGGTGAGCGGATTATTGACCTCGTGGGCGATTCCGGCGGTGAGAATGCCCAGCGAGTTGATTTTTTCAGCCTGAATCAGCGCTTCCTCCATCGAGCGGCGCTGCGTGACGTCGCGTATGACAACCTGCAGCATGGCCGTCTCTCCGGTCGCATTCTTGATCGGCGAACATCTCACTTCGAGATGCAGCGCCCGTTTATTACTGGCGGAAAGCTGGACCGTCCGGTCGATCGGCGTGGCGGTTCTGTTCGCATCCGAGGCAACGGCCGCGATCTCCTGAAACAGGTCCGATACCGGATACAGCGCGGTCAGCTCTCTGCCCGTCAACGCTTCCGTGGTGCGGCCTTTCAGAAGCTCGATGAACCGTGAATTGTGAAACAGCAGCTCGAGATGCGGGGAGAGGAGCAGAAGCGCATCCGGCGACTGTTCGATCAGGCTCCGGTAGCGTGCTTCTGAAAGTTCGAGGTCGTTTTTGAGTTTCTGGATGCGCAGATGAGCCTTGATGCGGGCCAGCAGCTCGCCGATGACGAACGGCTTCGTAATGTAATCATCGCCACCGGCCTCGAAGCCGGAGATTTTTTCCGTCAGCGAATCTTTCGCCGTCAACAGCAACACCGGCAGTGATCGGGTTTTCGGATCGGCGCGAAGCTTTCGGCACAACTCGATGCCGTCCATCTGGGGCATCATCACATCGAGGAGCATCAGGTCAGGCTGAAACCTGGCAACGGCTTCAAGGCCCTGAAGGCCGTCGAATGCCTGTTCCACAGAGTATCCCTCATCGGAAAGCGTCTGCTGAAGCAAATCGTTCGCATCCCTGTCGTCTTCGACGACAAGAATGCGCAGCTGTAAGGCTTTACCGGCAGTTTGAAAATTCATGACGAACGAGCTGCCTCGGAAATTAACGCGTGAAGACCCCGAGAATTTCGAGATGGAACGTGCCCGGGAACAGGTCGAATGCATAGATCTGGTCAAGCTGGTAGCCCATCTGCGTGATCGCCTGCGCATCACGTTTGAACGTCATCGGATTGCAGGAAAGATACGTGATCAGGCGGGGCTTGACGCCCATGAGGCTGCGAACGACGCGCTGGGAAAGACCGGTGCGGGGCGGATTCAGATGAATCGCCGCCAGGCTTCCCTTCGTGGCGGGCGTCCCGAATATTGTTTCCACTTTTTTACAAAAGAAGCGAGAGCGCGAGGGATTGCGGACTTTCTGGTTCTTGAGCGCATCCTGATACGAGTCTTCATTGCACTCGACCCCGACGACCTCGTCGAACCGGCTCTCGAGAAGCACCGTCTGGATGCCGACACCGCAATAGAGATCGAGGAGTTTGCCGCGCAGCGGGGTTCCCTCGTAAATCGAGAGCAGCGTATAGAAAATCGCCTCGGCGCCTTCAAGATTGTTCTGGAAGAACGAGCGCGGCGAAACGGTCCAGTTGCGCTTCATAAAACTGAACGGCGGCTGTTCGCGCATCATGGTCAGATGCACGGCATCCGGTGCGGAGACTTCGAGCCGGCCGAGTCGCTGGTGGGTATCGTGGTAGATTCTCCACGCATTCAACGACGCCTCGTCGGGCGCCGCTTTGAGGGTGATCAGCATCTGCTGCTGTGGGCCGAGCGTGCGGACCATGATTTCCGCGATATTCGATGCCATTCCGCGGTGTTCGGGCTCGTTGATGAAGGCTACGAGGGCATCGTAGGCTTCCATATTCTCGGCGCACTGGACCTGGCAGCCTTTCAGCGGGACAACATCATGAGAATGGTATTTGAAATTGCCGAGAACGACCGTGCCGTCTTCCCGCACGGCGACTTTCAGCTCCATCTTGTTGCGGTACCGCGTCGTCGAAAGCGGCTCTATGGGAAAAACGGAGCCGGGGTTGAGCGGCTTGACGAGCCATCGAAGCAGCGCTTCCTTCTCTCGGCGCTGGAATTCCGGCTTCATGTGGAGCCAGTGGCAGCCGCCGCACTCCGGAAAGTTGGGGCAGGGCGAATCGCGACGGGCATCAGACGGGGTTACGATGTTCGACACGCGGCCGCGCAGATAGTCCGACTTCGTTTCGGTGATTTCGATCTCGTCCGTGTCTCCCGGGGCTGCGTAGGGAACGAAGACCACCTTTCCGTCCAGCCGTGCCAGGGCGTCAATGCCGTAGGTCATTTTTTCGATGGCCAAAGTATGCATGTCGATGCGTCGTCCTTACATTCAATTGCCGGCAATAACAGCCGGTCATGCCCGCTGTCAGCGGGTCTCCGCGGGGCGGCCGGGTAACAAAAACCCGGCAGAGGCACAAGGTCAACAACGCCGCGCGCGGCTTCCGCATTATCACAGGCCTCGTGCCGTTTGTCAATAACCATCGCCCGCGCATGGCACTGTGTCTGCAGTCTCCTTCACCTGCTGCTCATTCTCGCCATGACGGTATCAATAATCGACAATGTATGCTATACTCCCGAAACCGTCAGCCTAGGGTTGTACCCTGGCGTCGATACTTGGGTTGACGAAATGAACAAGGAGCGACATACAATGTCCATCACGAAAGACTCCAAGACCAAGGTTATCCAGGATTTTCAGAAAACCGAGAAAGACACCGGTTCTCCCGAGGTTCAGGTGGCGATTCTGACCACCCGCATCAATAACCTCGCCTCTCACTTCGAGAAGAATCCGAAGGATCACCATTCGCGCCGCGGCCTGCTCAAGATGATCGGCTCCCGCAAGCGCCACCTCACGTATCTGCGCGAAAGAGATTATGAGCGCTACCAGACCCTGATCAAGCGTCTCGGCATCCGCCGCTAAGAGGAGCGTTCATGGAAAATCAGGTACAGATAACAGCCTGTTCACTGCCCAATCAGACAATCACGTTCGAAACCGGCCTGATGGCCAACCAGGCTGATGGTGCGGTCGTCGTTCGCGCCGGAGACTCGGTTGTCATCGCCACTGCGGTCGCGAGCAAGTCCGTTCGCGAAGGGTGCGATTTCTTCCCGCTGACGGTCGATTACTTCGAGAAGACCTACGCTGCCGGCCGTATTCCCGGCGGTTTCTTCAAGCGAGAAGGTCGTCCGACCAGCAAGGAAATCCTCACCAGCCGGCTCATTGACCGGCCGTTGCGGCCGCTGTTTCCCGACCACTTCTTCAACGACGTCCAGATCGTCGGAATCGTTTTGTCCTATGATCTCGTCAATCAGGTCGACATCCTTGCGATGAACGCCGCAAGCTGCGCCCTGCTGATCTCGCAGATCCCGTTCGACAACCCGATCGGGGCCGTGCGCGTCGGCAAGATCGACGGCAAGCTCGTTCTCAATCCGTCGCAGGCTCAGCTCGATACCAGCACGCTCGAAATGGTCGTCGCGGGAACGGAGCAGGCCATTACGATGGTCGAGTCCGGCGCCGCCGAAATGAGCGAAGAAGAGCTGCTCGAGGCTCTCGCCTTCGCCCATGACAACATCAAGAAGCTCGTGGCTTCGATGCGCGATCTCCAGAGCCACGTCGGAAAGCCCAAGATGGTCGTCGAAACCCCGGCGCGTGATGAAGAACTCGAAACGTTCGTTCACGACACCATCTTCTCGGACGTTCGCGATGCTCTGAACACGGCTGAAAAGACGGCCCGCAAGAACAAGTTCCAGGTCATCGGGGACAAGCTTGACGCGGCGCTCCAGCAGAAATTCGGCGAAGCGGCTTCCGAAAAGGCCAAGCGTGTCTACCAGCTCAGGGAAGAAATGATCCAGCGCGAAATGCGCCGGATGATCCTCGAGGAAGCGCGCCGCATCGACGGTCGCGGCCTGTGTGACATCCGCCCGATCACGTGCGCCGTGGGCTTCCTGCCCCGCACGCATGGCTCGGCACTGTTCACCCGCGGCCAGACCCAGTCGCTCGGTGTCGTTACGCTCGGCGCCGCTTCCGATTCGCAGATCATCGACGGTATCGACGAGGAATACAAGAAGCAGTTCATCCTGCACTACAATTTCCCGCCGTTCTCGACCGGTGAATGCAAACCCATGCGCGGTCCCGGCCGCCGCGAAATCGGCCACGGCGCGCTGGCCGAACGTGCTCTTGCACGGGTCATGCCGCCGAAGGACCAGTTCCCCTATACGGTCCGCGTCGTCAGCGAGATTCTCTCCAGCAACGGAAGCTCATCGATGGCTTCGGTCTGCTCGGGAACTCTCTCGATGATGGATGCCGGCGTTCCGATCAAGGCTCCGGTCGCGGGTATCGCGATGGGACTGATCAAGGAGAGCAACAACTTCAAAGTTCTGTCGGATATTCTCGGCGACGAGGATCACTTCGGCGATATGGACTTCAAGGTTGCCGGCACCACCGCGGGTGTCACCGCCCTGCAGATGGACATCAAGATCAACGGCGTCACTCTCGAGATCATGAAGACAGCTCTCGCGCAGGCGAAGCTGGGCCGCATGCACATTCTCGAAAAGATGATGCAGGCGATCTCCAAGCCCCGCACGGTGCTGTCTGCCTACGCGCCGCGCATCGAATCGATCGACATCGATCCCGACAAGATCCGCAACCTGATCGGACCCGGCGGAAAAACCATCCGCAAGATCCAGGAAGAGTGCAAAGTCCAGATCGATACCGGCGATGACGGTCACGTCACGATCGTCAGCCCTGACCAGGCCGCGATCGAGAAGGCCCTGCTCATGGTTCGCCAGATCACCGAGGATGCAGAAGTCGGCCAGACCTACACCGGCAAGGTGAAGCGCATCATGAAGTTCGGAGCGTTCGTCGAGATCCTCCCGGGCGTCGAAGGCATGGTCCACATCAGCCAGCTCGATCACAACCGCGTTAACCAGGTCGAAGATGTCGTGAACATCGGCGACGAAGTGACCGTGAAGGTGATCGAAGTCGATTCCCAGGGCCGCGTGAACCTCTCGCGCAAGGCCCTTCTGCCCGAGCCTGCCGGCGGAGTCCGTCCGCCCGAACCTTCCCGCGAACCCCGGGGCGATCGCCCCGACCGCGGCGATCGCGGCCCCCGCCGGGACCATGGTCACTCTGAAGGCGGGCGCTGATTCCAATAGGTAAATACTGATCAATATAAAATCCCCGGGGCGAAAGCTCCGGGGATTTCATATTGCGTGCCTCCGGCTGGAATCTCAGCTTTTGCAGAACCAGAGCGGGTGGTTCAACGCGAAGGTTCACGGTGCCGTAAAGGCGCAAAAGCGCAAAAACACGGAGTTTCCACTCGGGTATCCGTGGTTATCTGCGTTCGTTCGCGGCTTCATCCCCTGGAACCGACACGGTGAGCCGCCGGTCTTTTTTCCTCAGAGGCGCCGTCAGTTGCTCAGCTGGCGGGCGACATCGAGGTCATACTCCGCGCGCCTGATCAGAAGATCCCGGTTTTCATCCTGCAGGTGCTGCGTCGCGAGGGTTTTAACCCGCAGCAGATGCGTCATCGCTTCTTCCGATGTGATCCAGAGGGGAGTTTCCGGGGGCGCCGACTTTGGATACACCCGTCGGATCATATCCCGAAGTTCTTTCTGGGTCTGAACGAATTTTGCCTTGTACTGGACGTACCCGCTCTGGTTTTTCAGCCGGAAATAACACTCGGCCATGCTGTCATACAGTTTCATGCGGTTCTGCAGATCTTTCTCGGGCAGGTCCGAAAGAATTTCATTGAATTTGGAAAGGGCCTGGTCGAACTTGCCGGCCGTATAAAGCGCGTTGGCGAGAGCGATATCCGGATACTCGACCGCGGCCATTTTTTTTGCTTCCTCATACGCCGCATCGCGCACCGGCTGCTCCCGCTGAAGGGGAGCCTGCTTGGCCAGCGAGAGAGCCATGTTCGCGGAGAAGGCGTCCATAGCGGCTTCGACGCGACCGGTATCCATCGATCTGTCGGCAATCGACATCTGCTGTGAAATAACGGATGAAAAATGGGGGGACGAAGAGTCGGGAGTCCCTTTCGCCGTTTTCCGATACGTCGAGTAGTCGACATAGATCCGATCGTGGGAAAACCGCTTGATGTCGGACTTGAAGATCGTGCTCAGAAAATTGTAGATCAGGACGAGCATGACGATCGTAACGACGACAACGGGCCAGCGTTTCGGCTCCATGGTTCAGAACCTGCCATCCGCGTCGGTGCTGCAGAAGGTGCCCTGATACATCGCGTCAGCCAGCTTTACACGGCTGTACAGCTTGGCCACGATATCCAGCTCCTCGTCGCGGCGCTCAGAATGTTTCTCTTCAATCTTGCTGTGAATGCGGAGTGTGATGAAAACCGTCGCGGAGGCGTTGGCCGCATTCGCGCCATCGATCGGGACGATCTTGACGTAATCCTCCCCTGAGGTTGCGTTCGGCTTGAACTCCTGCGTATAGGGTTTGAAAATAAAGTCGGCGATATTATCAAGCATCTGTTTCTCGCGGGCCTCATTCTCTGTGCCCGAATACTGGGATGCCGGCCCCTGCGTAAAGGTCGGGTTCGCCGCCTGAAACTTGAGTTTGCCGGGCGTCTGCGTGCGCTTGATCTTGCCGTCACTGCTCCAGGCATACTCGACTTTCAGCACGTCGATCTGCTGTTCGCCGACCGGAACAGCCGCCCCCCCCTTGCTGTCGTCATAATAGATGTAATCGAGCGGGGTTCTTGTATATTGAAAACAATACATACCCAGCTTCTTTTCGGCGGGGTTGACCGCGTAAAACCGGTAGCAGTCCGCGACGTCCCGGCTGATCTGATCGAAGAACCATCGCGCTTCCGACTGCATCTGGCTCATGGAAACGTTGTAGCGCATCGCCTCGCGGCCGCCGAAATAGATTTTCCAGGCATAGCCCATCAGAAACGTGATGATGACGACCGTGACCATCATTTCAACGAGCGTGAAACCCCGTCGCGCCCGCGTGATATCAGTTACTGGCATAATTCACCACCACCGTGCCGAATCCGAGGCTGAATGTCCGATCAGGCTCACGCCATCGCACTTCCATTTCGATGCGGTACTTTGTTGGATTGCTTTCGTCATCGGGGTTTGCGAGTATTTTTGTTTCGAACCGTTCGTAGTAGGGTGGCCAGGTGATCGACTGGTCATCGTCTTCGATCAGTTTGCCTTTGACCTGTTTCCAGTCGTGGAACATATTGAACGAGGAGTTCTCGATTTCACGCTTCACTCCCTCGAAGCCGAGACTTCGAATTTCGTCGATGACCGTTCTGCCCAGGCTCTGCGCGATCATGAGATTTTTTGCCTGCGCGGTGGATTTGTGGCTGCTCTGAAACAGGACAATGAGAGGAAGCAGCCCGAACGAAAAGATCAGAATCGTCATCAGAAGCTCCGGAGTCGAGAATGCTGACCGGGAGGGGGATTTGGGAACTGAGGAATACGGCGTCACTGGGTAACTCCGGAGAAGTGCATGTGCTGGATGCGCGGGCTCATGACAACCGCATGAGCCGCGATTTCATCGGCTTCCGTGTAGGTTGATTTAATCAGCCAGGTGTTGGCGCTCGTGTCGTGCGTGAAATACATTGGATTATTTATATCATGGAATATCCAGAGGTCGCCGTCGAGCCGCGACTTCTTCATGAAAAAGTTCACGTAGTTGCCGTAAATGGCGTTGATACTCTGCCGAAGCTCGGGCAGCTTCAGTTTCGTGTTCCACTGGGCGGGCGTGTCTTCCGGGTTCATGCCGCAGGCTCTGAATTCGGCTTCCGACATCGAGCCGCCGGTCGTGCGGATGCCGGCCATCGAGAAAACCGACGCTTCGATCATCTTCCCTTTGCCTTCAATGATCAGCTGGCACTGGCTCAGATCGGGCAGGGTCCCGTTGCTGTTGAAGGGGTAGTAGACGATCGTCAGATGGCTGTCGCTTCGCGTTCCGTCGGTGTTCCTGAAGGCGATCATGCTGCCACGGATAACCGCGGGCTTGAAATTGTCGCCGACGAAGATCATGCCTTTCCCTTTGTAGACCACGTTTCCGGTCGTCTCGAACGTATCGAGCCAGTACAGGCCGTCGAGAAGCCAGATGCCGTCTTTGTCTTTCGGAATTTCGCCCACATTGCGGTACTTGTGGGTGGCTGCCTTGAAGAAAAACTTGAAGTTGGTCGGATAGAAGTTGCGCAGATCCGTATCGTTCATCGCCGTCGGGGCTTTCGGATCCTGGGGCTTGATGATGAGACCCACGAGGGCGCTGCCGCCGTGCCAGAGCAGTTTGGCCGGTGTTGTGATATTGCGCCACGCACCGACGGCCAGATCCTTGACGCCGCTCCAGATGGCATCGAAGAATCCTTCCGCATCACGGAAATTTCCGTAGTTCAGGCTGAATTCGGGCATCTCGAGACGCGGATAATTGTTCGTGGTATCGAGGACCCTGACGCCGAAGGCGTTGCGAATGATGAAATGCCTTACCTCGGCGTAAATTCTCGTCTGCTCCTCGACGTCTTTGTCGTTCAGCAGGTTGCGATGCTCGATACGCAGGTCAGGATCGGGGTTCGGCCAGGTGTCTTCGATCTGGTTGGGCGAGTAGGCCGCCTTGCGGCGCTGCGGGACATACTTCCACGGGAAGCGGCAGAACGGGCCTCCGGGAAAGAAAACCTGTTTCTTTCTCGTTCCCCTGACATACTCTTTCTGAAGCTCGCTGATACCCGTGGTCAGGAACTTGCCCAGATCGGCCCAGGTGGTCTTCTCCCGTTGCGGCAGATACCCCTTTTTATAGGTGTTATGCTCGAACATCCTCTTCTCATCGGTTGTCATCGTTTCCAGGTCTTTTTTCGTGTTGTCGAGGTTGTTCCACCAGGCGTAGTCTCTGCCTTCCCAGAGGGCGCGGGCAGGGAAGGGAAGATAAGATAGTCCGTTATATGTATCTGAATACTGGAATCCGAGATTGAAGCCGGGCTTGCCGTCCGGGCTGGTCTGAAGGAACGCCCCATACATCTCGCCCTTGTCCGTCGAGGCCGGGTTCGTGTCAGGGTTCTCGAGACCGATGACGGCCGGCCCGTGAATGTAAACGCGGGACTGATACGGATGATTCCAGAGCACCAGCCGGCCGTCTCCACGCGACAGATCGTTCTCAACTTCGCCGGTGTTGCGCGGATCGACGCCCAGACAGCTGTACATCGTGTAATTGCGGCCGATCGGCCCGACGTTGACGACTTTCATGTCGCGCGTGATCTGAAAGAAAAAACGGCTTTTCTTGAGACCACTCGTCACCGCGATCGTGACGTCAAACCCGATGCTCAGATAGAAATCTTTTGACATGGCCGTATCGAACGACTGATCGGCACGGTCCTTGGGGATATACATGCATTCCGGCTTGGTGAGAGGACGGTGGTCGATCGGCCGGCAGTCCGTGATGCGCGGCTGAACGCTTTCGATCGCGAAGCCGGCGCGGGTCATGTGAACCGAGATCAGCGCATTCGTCTGTGTGACGTAATCCTTGAACGGCGGCAGGACATCGAGCAGCTTCGGGTTTAACCCCGTCGTGCCGCCCTTGTCGCGGTAATCGGATGTCGCGATCTGCCGCAGAAGCGGGCCTTTCTTGCCCTCGGCCGAGCCGTCACGAAACAGCTTGTCGATCTGCACGAACGCTTCGTCAGCCGCCGCTTCGGCAAGCTGCTGCGCCATCGTCGCGTACACGGAAAACGCAGCCTGCGTATACTCGGTGCTCGTGGTCTGCTTGAGAAAAAGCCCCATGAAGGCGAGAAGACCCAAAATAAGGACGGCGATGATATAGGCAAAACCCCGTCGATTCATGGTCCCCTCCTTTCCGTGCTGCCTGGAAGAAGGCATACGGAGAATAAGTGTACTTCTCAGTCTAGCAGACGGTTCAGAAAGCGTCCACTATTGTTACTCGCGTTCCTCTTCCCCGAAAACCTCGGCGGTGAACCGCCAGAGTTTTGCATCCGGCGAGAGCGATTTCCCGTCTGGCGCGAGATGGCTGCCGGGCGGCAGGCCTGCTTTGAGACAAAGATGATTCAGAAAGGTGTCGCGATCCCAGCCGTACTCGGTGGGCACCTGCGGCAGCAGAAGGCCCGAGCCCGGGTATTTGCGCAGCAGCAGACCGTCGCGGCCAACCTGTATCTCATCGAGCTTCGAGACAGGAATCATCGGGGAAAGGACCGAGACCTCGATAGCGATCTTCGGCAGCTCATCCGGGCTGACCGGCGCGAACCGGGGGTCTTCCGTCGCGGCGGCAACGGCCATGTCCTGAATGCCTTCCGCGAGAGGTGCGCGGCCTTCGATCAGGCCGATACAGCCTCGCAGATCGCCTGCGATCTTCAACGTCACGAACACGCCGCACTTTTCCGCGAATCTCGGATCCCTGAATGAAATTTCCGGACGGCCCTTCCCATTCAGAACAGCTTCCAGAGTCATTCTTACTGCCGCGAGAGCTTCCTTTTGAAATGCATTCATCTGCCCCTCCCTTTTTTTTCTCTGGTGTGAAACAGATCCCGACGCCGGATCTGCTGCCGGCATACCGGCTTTTGATGCACCCGTCGCCGCAAGGCCGGGAGCTTCCATGACCACCGCCGCGTATCCCACGACTCGGTCGCTGCTTCCGGTTTCTCTGGACGAATCGGTTCGATCAAGAACGTGGACGGTCGCGGAAGCGGCCCGCATGACCGTTAAAAGGGCAACGACGCCGTTCACCCCGCACAACTCCGTGGCACCGGCTTCACAGGCGGCCTGTAATCCGTCCGGATCGAGCGCAGATACGGCTTCAAGACCGCGCGCGTCAAGCACCGCGGCTGCGGATGCATCGTGATAATGGGACCAGTCGGTCGATGCCACGAGAAGAACCCGCCCGGTACTGCCTGAAAGCCTTCTGATCAACTCGCGACCCAGCAGTCTGCCGTTTTCAGGCGGCCCGCCGACCGTCAGGAACACGGATGAACGAAGCCCCAGCGCTTGTATGAAGAAGGGCAGCAGCACTTCTATCGAGTGTTCCTGCTCATGCTGGGCCGGCTCGGAAACACAGATACCGGCATTCAGAAGCTCGAATGTGGCGCTCGCATCCACCGGAACGGGCCCCAGCGGCGTGTCAAAAGCCCCGTCAGGCCATGCCGAGATCGTGGGCAGCCCGGACCGGTGATCGACGCCCATGAAATACACCCGGTCAAACATCTGGCCGGCGACGGCTTTGAATGCTTTTGCCGCCGTCGCCCCGGAATACGGATATCCGGCGTGCGGCGCAATCAGCCCGACAAGCCGGGAGCCCGTCGAGACCGGAGATACGTTTCCCGCCTCTGAAAAAAACGTTTCAAGCATGGCTTCCAGCTTTCCCGGGTCCCCCGGGTAAAACTGGTCAGCCACGGCCGTCGGTCGCACCTCGGCCGTTGCCGTCCACGGCATTGCCGCCAGGATTCCCGCCGCCAGAACCGCCGTCTTCAAAACTCCGCCGAAACCCCTGAAGATTCTCTCCGCTTTCATCTATAGCACATCCAATAGATATATTTTCCCGCTGGAATCGCTCAAAGAACCGCACACGAGAAAGATGATGACGAAACACAGAGACACGGGGTCACAGAGAAGAAGTTCGATAGGCAGATGCCGGTTCGCTCAGGGAAAAGAAGTTCAGCTCTCCGTGTCTCTGCGCCTCTGTGTTTCGTTGTGTCCGGAAGGCGCCGGTTTCTTTCAGACCAGGGTCTGCAGGTTGCGCAGAAACGCGGCTGTGAGGCGGCCCGAAGCAACTTCCTGGACCGGCCCGGCCATATACAGCGTTCCGTTCTTTTCCTGGGAGATGGAGAGATCGCCGCCCGGCATGTGAACCGTTACCGGCGACTGGAGCCTGCCGGTCTTGATGCCGGCTGCCGTGACCCCCGTCGCTCCCGTTCCGCAGGCTTGAGTCATGCCGCAACCGCGTTCCCAGACGTGAACGCGCACTTCATGCTGCGACAGCACCTGAACGAACTCAACATTGATCCGCCGCGGATGATTGGCATGGGTCTCGAGCCATGCTCCAACGCGGACCATCTCGTCTTCGTCCCAGGGTTCATTGATGAACAGCACCGCATGCGGGTTTCCAACATTCACATAGACGGGGTCAAGCTTTTCGCCTTCCCAGTCGAGCGGTTTTCGGTCTTTTTCAAGAATCAGCTCGCCTGTCGAAACGAGATCGAATGTTGCTGGACCCATCTCGACGCGGTAAAAACCGGTGCCGTCCTTCGCTCCCTCGCAGCGAACTTCCCGAAGACCGCCGCCGGTCTCGATTCGGACCGGCTCGATGCCGAGACAGTGGGTTCTGAACAAATGTGCAACGCCGCGAATCGCGTTTCCGCACATCTCGGCTTCGGTGCCGTCGATATTGAACATCTGCATGCGGCAGTGGTGCTTGGGATCGCGCGGGTCCATGATGAAAATGATCCCGTCAGCACCGAGCCCGCGCCGCTGATCGCACAAAAGCTGAATGATGCGGGGCTTTTTCAACCTGGAAAAATCCTGCCCCATTTCATCGAAAAAAACGAAATGATTGCCGAGGCCGTGCATCTTGGCGAACGAATACATAAGAACTCCTCTCGAGAGTGAATTGACACATCAACCTGCATGCATCCGGAGAAGCGGGATGATTCGTGTTGCGGCGAGGAACGCCAGCAGCACGCCCGCCAGAAACAGCACCATCTGCTTCAGGTCTTCACGCTTCAGCTGAAGCTCCCGCCCGTTGCCGATCACGAATAACAGACCCATAAACGGCAGGACCGGAAGCCCGATACCCGCCAGCAGAGCGCTGGCAACGGCAATCAGAAACGAGGCGGCCAGAAGCAGGAGATTCTTTTTTTCGCCCAGCCGGAAGCGCAATGCTGCCTGGTAGAAAATGCCAAAAAAGAGGAAATCCGTCAACCCGATCAGAAACGGCACGGCCGGCTTGGGCCCGCCCAGAGTGGGAAACCGCAGCAGAAAATAATGAATCTGTTCACTTCGGATGATGACGGCCGTGGCGCCTGCCGAAACGCTCCAGATGTCGGCAAGTGTTGCTACGAGAGCGATCGGGATGAGATGCGCTTTCTCGTCGATTCCGGTTCCTATCCAGAGGCCGATCCCAGCCGCCAGGAGCAGCTGGGCAAGGCCGAGTGCGAGAATGCCGAACGGAGGCTCGGGATCGACCTCTTCGAGATGATCCGAAATTCCCTCGTAGACGGCATTGCGCACCTGGACCGTCCCGTCGCTGCCGAGCGCCGCCGGCATCATCGCATGCGCCGCTGTCAGGAAAACAACCTCGCCGGGAATCGTCGCGGCCTTGTTGATCGTTCTCCCCCGCAGAACGAGGGGCTTTGCGAGCAGGATGACAAGAACCAGACCGATCGCTCCGGCGGCAAGATAGATGCTTCTATGCCATGAAAGCCGGGTTGCGGCGGCCACGAATGCGAGAGCAAAAACGATCAGGGTGGCGGCGGAAAGAAACAGCGCCGTCGTCTGGGACCAGCCCGGCAGAAACCGCCCAAGATACAGAGCCGCCAGAAAGGAGACAACCCAGAAGAGGCCTGCCGTCAGAACCGGCCGCCACGTCCCCGTGCCTCGACCGGCACTGCCGGCGGAAACGCCCGTATCGGCTCCGCCGGCTTCGGGACCGTCTCCTGTCACTGTTTCCGGCCGAGGGCGGAGAGGCTCTCGGAGGCCAGACATACCACTTCCGGATCCGTTCCGCTCTTCACGGCGTTTTCATACGCAGAGACGGCAAGATCGTGTTTTGACAGCTTTTCGTAGATCCGGCCCATGTGAAGATGCACTTCACTCGAGATCGGCTCGTGCGAAAGCCGGAAAATCTTCAGCGCCTTCTCCTGCAGATTGCGCGCCTCGTCAAATCTGCCCTGGCGGTATTTCACCCAGGCAAGCGAGTCCAGGTAGGTTGCTCTGTTCGGCTTGTCAAGCTCGATTGCCTTGTTAATTAACTTGCCGGCCCGCTCCAGTTCGCGATTCTGATCGGCCAGCAGATATCCGAGCGTGTTGGCCAGGCTGCCATTGTCAGGCATCAGTTCGACCATGCGGCCGAACACCCGGATCGCATCATCGAACAGTTTCTTTTCGAGAAACGCCGAACCCATGACCGAAAGCACCCGCAGATTGTTCGGATCGTGTCCCAGCAGCGATTCCCACTCCTGCCGTGCCTTTTCGAAGTCGCCCTTCTCGAAGTAGACGACACCCAGGTTCAACTGTGGGCTGATATCCGACTGGTCCGTCGCGATCGCACTTCGATAGATTTTTTCAGCCTCGACGAGGTCCTTCGTGCCCAGGTAGACGTTTCCCAGATTGATGCGGGCCTTCACGTTGGCCGGGTCGAGAGCCAGGACCCTGTTGAACAGCTCGATCGCGCGATCCTTTTCGCCGATGACCGAGTAGACGAGCCCGAGATTGTTGAGCGCGTTCACATGCTCGGGATCAGACTTCAACACGGCCTCGTATTCGCTCACGGCATCGAGATACCGCGAGGTTTCGTGATACGCCACGCCCAGGTTGTAATGCGCCTCGGGGGGAAGATTCGCGTCGAGCGCGAATGCATCCTCGTATGCCTTTACCGCCTGCTCGGGATTTCCCTCGAAATACAGCGCCATTCCAAGCAGATACGAGGTATACGGCTGATTCTTGTCGACCGCGAGGGTGCGGTGGAGATACGTGGCGGCTTCCCCGTATCGCTCCTGCTGGAGATACAGCTTGCCGAGATTTCTGAGCGCCTCGGCATACATCGGCTCGATCGCGATCGCGCGTTTGAGCATGTCTTCGGCCTTCTGCGGCAGATTCTGCTGCAGATACAGCAGCCCCAGAAAGTTGTAGGCCTCTTCGGAATACGGATCGAGCGTCTTTGCCTTCAAAAACGCCTCTTCGGCTTTCTGATTCTGCTCGAGGAGCAGATTGTTGAGCCCCTCTCGAATCAGCTCTTTCGCGAGTTCCTTCGAGGTGGTGATGCCTGATGGCTGGGCCGCGACCGGCGCAGACGGGGAAGCGGTCTGCGGGGCTGCGATAACCGGCCCTGCCGCCGGGAGCAACGAAAGAATCAGGGCTAACAATCGACCTGATGACGGGCGGGTGGGGGACATGCGACCTCCTCGGACGCTCACAGATCTTCCTGGCGGGCGTCACTTTCGCGGATAGACTGGTTGACGGCGTCTTCCAGGTCCTTGAGGGCCTTTTCGACGGCGAAGGTTTCTTTCTCGATCCCCTGGGCGGAAGCGAGATATAATGCATAATTGCCATCTTTGATGGCTCGCAGTGACCGTTTTGCATAGGTCGAAAGGCTGTCGGCCGATGCGATGCCTGATTTGAAAATACCGTCGCGGGTCGGCATTGGAACATGGCACAGAATGCCCATCAGCAGATGGAACCGGGAGGAAAGGCCTCGGGAGGCATCGAGGACCGAACGGGCTTTCGTGTCGGATGGCGCGAATCTGTAGCGGGCCTGATGACGCGGATGCGTGAAGGGATGGGCTTCTTCGGCCATGTAATGAGCGGTCTTGAGCAGCCCCTTGCACATTTCGAGAGACTCGCTCATGGTTTGAGAGACGATCATCGTTTCCTTGATCTCCTGGATCGCAGGCGCGGGATTCGCCTGGAACAGGAGCGCGGCCAGAGAAAGCAGCTTCAACCAGCGACGGTTTACGATCATAGGTCCGTGGCCCTCCATACGTTGCATTCTACATCCGCCGCGGTCCGGTGAGCAAACTGCGACGACCCCGCCCCTGAAAGGAAACGGGACAAGCCCCTCTATCGGAACAAGTCGCCCGTCTCTTGACGTACCATTCTTTCAGGATTAACAATGAGCTGCACAAAAGCTGAATCACGGAGACCACGAAGGACACAAAGAAATCACAGAGAAATTATATTGATTTAAATAAAAAAACTCTGTGAGGACTCCGTGCTCTTTGTGATCTCTGTGGTGAAGTCTTTGCATTTCTGAAAAGGAGTTCATCAATGTCACGACAGATTGTTTCTACGGAAAAGGCTCCGGCGGCCATAGGGCCGTATTCGCAGGCCATCAAGGCCGGGGGATTTGTCTTCACGTCGGGCCAGATTCCGATCGTGCCCGCTTCGGGAAAAATCGAGGCTGCCGACATCACCGGCCAGACCGAGCAGGTCCTGAAAAATCTCGAAGCCGTCCTGAAAGCCGCCGGAAGTGATTTCTCGAGAGTCGTGAAAACCACGATCTTTCTCGTCGATCTCGCCCATTTCGCGACCGTGAACGAAATCTACGCCAAACGCTTCGCGAAGGAGCCGCCTGCACGCTCCTGCATCCAGGTCTCCAAGCTCCCCAAAGACTCCCTCGTCGAAATCGAGATGATCGCTCTCTGAAGAACGGGCGGAATGGTCTGAAGACCGATCTGTATTGAAGCTGCAACGCTTCGAGACAGAGCCGATCCTGGGAAAGAATTCATCTGCAAAAAGAAACCGCCCGGCATAAGCCGGGCGGTTTCAGCATGTACCATTAATCGCTTGGAAGCGTCGTCGTCTGCCCTGGAATGACCTGCATAAATGCCCCTGTATAGACTGTTCCGCCAACGAATGCATAGCCAACCAGAGCACCCGTATTGTCATACAAAGGAGTCGTGGTCGTATTGGTGGATGTTATGGCATACCAGCCGGCCGGGAGGTTCGTCACCAACATATAGCCTTCACTATTGGTAGTCGGACGATAAATGACGCCGGGTTGCCTGGTCTGACTG
>CAZQYQ010000013.1:0-32609 GCA_964597625.1 uncultured bacterium | reverse complement strand
AATGGAGACAAGCGCGAGAACACAGACAACAAGGATGGCCGCCAAACGAGTGCGTCGTCGGCAGGACTCGCTTCCGCTCCGTTTTCCCGAACCGGAAGGGCTCTCAGACGAACCGGCGGGGCGGATCTTCAAATCGATGCGACCGCGCAGCGCACGCGCAATCAGGCGGCGCCGGTTCATACGAGGGCCTTTTCGACCCGCGGAGATCTTGTCATGCAACATAGTTCACTCAGTATGTCGGAACAACCTGCAGAAAACATTAACGAACCCACTTGAATCCGTGGGCTCCAATAAATCCCCAGGGGCGGGCACTGAAATCGCAGATCTCCAGCGTGACGATCTCTCCACGCAACGGCTTGACGTTCCAGCGCACTTCAAACGGAACATTGCTGTCGCGGCCCGTCATGCGCCTGTATAGACGGTCTCCGCGCCAGAGGGCCGCATAGACTTTTTCGGGGTCACAGCCGCCGTGCAGGAAAAAAGCCAGTTCATTGGCATCATCAGGAATCCGGATGCACTGGTACATGCGGCCCTGATCCGCATCCTTGCGTGCTCCGTAGGTAGACACGGCCATCTCCGTCTCTTGATGGAATATATTGAAGCCGGCTGCTCCCCCTTCCAGCTTCCAGCCGGCAAGACCATTCCGGAAATCGCCGTTCAGCAGATCCCCGCCGGTTGATTCGACGTCTTCACGGCATTTCTGTTCCTTTTCCGGGATGTTTCTGAAAACCGGGGCGTGAGGCGGGATATCATATCCGAAACCGAATGCTTCTCTCGGGTTTTCATAGGTATACCCGAACCAGATTTCCTGCCCTTCCCTGAAATTCTCGCGCATTTCGAAGTTTTCAAAAGCGACGCCGCCCGGAAGGGAGGCACCGGTCTGCCAGTAGGATTGCCGTCCATTGACTCTGCCCTTCAGACTGTCGTCATAGGTGCCGTTCCGCTTCAGCCAATACTGGGTCACCCACCGACCGGGGTAATGCCAGGGGTTCGGAGCCGTTGTCGGCAGGGGCCAGACTTCGCTCGGTTCAAATTCATCCGGTGTGACCGCTAAAAGTACATCCCCGGCTCCGGTTCTGTGAAGCTCTTTCAGGGGATACGAATTCCGCTCCGCAAATCCATCGCCCCGGAACCCTGCATACAGACGCGTGGCATTGACAACTCCCTGTTCAAGCCATACGTTCCGGCATCGCGCGAGATTTCCCATAGTTGCCGTGAGGGCACATTCCTTCATCCTGCTTCCACCGGCCGAGAAAACGCGAAACCGGACGCGCTGCGGCATTTTTTCGTAGAGTGTCACCTCGATGACAGGCCTGGCGCCGTTATTATAAGGCTCAACCTGAATTGCGAACGTCAGCTCGCGACCCTCCGGCTTCTCGTAGATTCTCCCCGGAGGGGTTTCGGTGATTTCCTGCTTGAATTCAGATCTGGGTTTGAAGGGGGAAACACGCCTGAGGATACGCCCCAATGGGCTGTCGGCAGCTTCGACTTTGAAGTCCTGTACAAAACTGGATACGCGGAACGGCTTGCCCTGCTGGCCATCGTTTCCTTTATCCAGTTCTGAAAGGCCCCTTGAAAAACCAACGAGCGGCTCGATGCCGACAAAGTTGAAAAGGAAGCATTTCCCGTCTTCTTCGCATCCGATCCGGATCAGTCCCCGGGGACCGCCATTCCCGAAACGATCAACGGAAAAGGGATGAACGGCTATGATGATTCCGTTTTTCACCCCGTAAATCAGAGGGTCGCCCGCGTGTTGGGGAAAAATGAATTCAGCCCGGGCAGGGGCACAGGATAATGCCATTGAAAGAAGCAAAAGGAGTGGAAATCTGAACAGGCTCCGCATCAGTGAAACTTTTTCTTTCAGGTTCATAGCTCTGCCCCTTTTCATCAAATCAGGTCCGCCCAATGAATTAGCAGCAAACCTGTTTGAGTTACAGGAAGAGTTCATCGTGTTTTCCATGAAAGAGGAGCCAGCCAGCTTTTCGTGAAGGGACTTCGCGCCCGGCATGTTGCATCGGAACCATGGAGTGAATTTCCTGCGGATGGTGGAAAACCCGTCGGCTGTCAGCGGTAGGAGGGGCCGTAGCGGCCGAGTTCGAGACCGTTGCTGTCGAGGTGTCTGAGGGGTGATGCGGGAAGAAGGTTGTAATCATACGGGTTGCCGCCGACGAAGTCGGGTTGCCTCGCCTGAGCGCCGAGACCCTGCGTGCAGTTCTGGTAGGCAGTATCAAAGCCATAGATGTCGTTATAGTGGAAGAGGGGGTTGCCGGTATTTTCGTAGAGAATCCCCGCCGTGCCGTTTTCCGCGGTGCTGCAGATAATATTGCTTTCTATACGAGGCAGTCCCGACGCAATCGCGACACCGATGTCGGCATCGATCGTGCAGTGGTCGAGATCATTGACGGAAGAGCTCGTATCCTCGTATCTGACGCCGGTACCGGTGGGCGTGACAATCAGGGTATTGGCAATCACGGAGCCGGCGAAATCCGCCAGAATACCGGTTTCAAAAGCACCGATACGGCATTTTTTCAGGGTTATGCGATCTTCGTTCGTGTCTTTCAAGAAACGGCAGCCGATCCTGGCGCTGCTGATGGTGACGTTTTTCATGTCGAACCGCCGGCAGCCGATCACCTCGACCGCAGCGGACGCAATATCTGTGAAGCTGCAGTCGGAAAGGGTCGGAACGAGCCTCACTCCCTCAATGCGATACCCACCCTCGCTGTAGCGCACCGTCAGGTCATGCACATTCGCTTCAATGCGGTCTACAAGCACGGCGGGCCCGGCACAGCCGAACATCTCGGTCCAGCTGACTTCCGAGGTTCCCGACCCGCCTTTTCTGAAGCGGATTCCAGCCCAATGGTCGCGTGCGCCGGCGCCATTCAGCGGGGTGAACCGGACCGGAGCGCCGCTTTTGCCAGCGATGACCGCGCGACCATTCACGAGAATCTCGACCCGCGCACGGTCCTCGCCAAGGCCGAACGCATCCTTGTCGGCAATTCTGAACTCGACGCCGGACTCTACATACAGATTCGCGCCGACCCCGACGATCAGATCGCTGACAAGCACCAATGGCGAGTCAGACGCGGTGATCGTAAGATCCTGACTGATGAAGCCTGGCATGAACACGCGTTCTGATGCCATCCATGCCGATGCCGCGCCAACTCCGCTGACGGCCGAGACGGCATATTCATAATATCTGCCGCCGTTCGCACCCAGATCCCGAAAGGATCGTGCGTCGCTCGACAAGGTTTCGCTCGTGAGGACGACCCAGTCGCCGCCGTTTTCACGCCGTTTCACCCGATAGCCAGCCGCAGAGTCAGAGGTCGAACCATCCCACTCGACGGTGATTGCGCCGTATGTTTCGAGAGGCCTGATTCGAACCGCAGCCGCGGGCTCGGGTGTCACGCCGACGACGGTTTTAAATGGCATATCAACTGATATACGAGGTGTCGCGTCATCTTCATTGAACCGGACACGCGCATGATACAGCGTTTCAGGCAGCAGACCGGGAATCGTGAATCGATGACTCTCAGCCGGTCCGGCTTCCTCGAGCGTGTCCGTATAGCCGTCGCCCGTTCCATACTCGATGAAACACGCGACGGAGCGATAGGTGTTCCACACGATCACCGCGCTCGTGGAGCCGACGCTCTCGACCCGCAGATCACTGATTCGTTTCTGCTGGCCGCTTTTCTCGAGTTTCACGATGCTGAGGTCCGTCATTTTATTCGAGGAGATATCGACACCAAGCTCGGTCACATCGTAATCGGCGTGCTGAAAAACGAGCCGGTTACGGCCTGCGGGCAGCTCCGAGATGTAAAAAGAGCCGTCGCTCCCGGAATACACTTTTTCCACTTCGTTAAAAATCGAGTAGACGAGGGCTCCGGTGACGACGCTTCCCGTCGTATCAACCACCCGGCCCGAGGCGGCGCCGGTCTGGGCTTCGCGAAGTCCGCAGCCGGTGCCCGTCGTGACGAATGCAAAAAGTGCCAGCACGACAAGCTTCACGAAGAACCGGTCATGGAACATCGTAGGCTCCGACATCCTCACCGCCGAACCCACGGTTTTCCAGCTGACTGCCGGATGACGGCCTGTAGCTGAAGTTCGCGTTCGGCAGCTCCTGGAATGGATTTCCCCCCTGCAGGCCGATCTCGGCCAGAACAACGTCAATTCCGCCCGTTGGCAGTGCCAGGCCGTCAGCGCCGCGATACCGCAGAGTCGCATCCGTGACATCCCAGATGCAGTTGCCCGAGATCAGCTGAACAATGCTGCTGAACACGGCACTCCCGCGATACAGGATTCCGATCGAGCTGCGCGTCTTGTCCGCCAGAATCAGATTGCTGTAGATCGTCGCCTCAGCGGCGCCGGTGATCTCGACTCCGATCTGGCCCTGAAGCGTGTTGCGGCGCAGCATATCCTTGCCCCGCAGAACCACCGCCGTCCCGTTCGATCCGGGCGCGATGAGATTTCCTTTCGCGATCGATGCGCTGCTGCGATTTCCCAGGTCAAGACCGCTGACGGACCAGAACTGGATGATATTGTCGAGCACATCGGCACTGGTGTTATCCCGTGCAACAATGCCGTAGTAACAGCGTTTGATCGTGCAGGAAGCGATTTCCACCGCTTGGCTGTTCGAAGCGACATAGATGCCGGAGGAACATGTATCAACCATTATATTGTTCACCGAAACCTGCTGCCGGGCCTCACGGCACTCGATTCCCGACTCGCTGCAGTTCTGAATGACGCAGTCCGTGACGACACGCGGCAGACCTCGATCCCCCCTGATACCGTTTTTGGCGAAGGAGAGGCGCAGGCCCGAAATCGCCGACGCGGAAAGGTTACTCGTGCCGGAGAAACTGATGCCGACCCAGTCGCCGGCCTGTGGGGCCGTCGCCCTGGAAGCGAACGTCACCCGTTTATCGGAGGCGCCGTCAATGACGAGCGTGCCGAGAACGCTGAGTTCGATTTTCCCGTCCGAAAGCGGGTCGAGATTCCACAGGTCGGAAGATTCGACCTGAATCTCGGTTCCGGCAAGAATTCGGAGTTCGGTTCCGGCACCGATGGTGAGATCGCCCGTCAGGATGTATGGACCACGTTCGGGAGTCCAGACCAGGCTTGACGTGGTGATTCCCGGCACCAGGAACGCGACGGGCGAAGTCGGGGTGCTTTCTTCACCGGTTCCGGCGAGTTTGGTCACGCGATACCAGGCCTTCTGGCCGGCCGACAGGGACGAGTCGAGCCAGCGGGTGTCGGCGACGGGGGATGTTGAAACCGGGGTCCAGGGGCCGGCCTCGGCAGCGGAACGATACAGGCGGTATCCGGCGAGATCGCTGCCCGTATCCGCATTCCAGCGGATATCGACCTGGCCGGAAACGGCATCGAGGCCCACGGTCAGTCCCTGCGGCGGATTGGGCCGCGCTGTGGTGAGTGTCGTGAATGTGATATCGCTGCTTCGCAGCGTTCTGCCTTTGGTATCGACGCCCACAGCCACCAGATGCCAGGTGGTCGCCGGCGTGAGGCCGGTCAGAGTGAAGCTGTGATACAGGGAGTTCGTGGCAGTATCGGGAGTTTTGTATTCGTAGAGAGCATTCGGACCGTATTCGACGTGCGTGATGCACATCGTCTGGGTATTGAAACTGACGGTCGCGCCCGACGAGGTCACGGTGACAGCCTGCAGATTATAAACCGACCCTTTTTCAAGCATCGAGAACGCCATGTTCTCGACGGTCTGGCCCGAAAGCACTTCAACCTGGCGCGACAGGGTTTCATACCCATCCCGTTCGGCCGTGACCGTATAGAAAGCCGGCTCAAGCGATGCGAGAGTCCACACGCCCGCCGAGTCGGTGAAGGTCGAGGCCGACGGTACGGAAACGCGAACCGCGCTGAGCGGCCGGCCGGTGCCGTCGACGACGGTCCCGCTGAGGTTGCCCTTGCCCGGCGTTTCCGTCTGCAGACATCCCTGCGCGGCGAATAGCACCACCGCGAGCACGAGCCATACCAGCAGCCGTCGTTCCTTCATGCCGTTCATATGCCTCACCCCATCGGCACGATTCAAAGGATTCCGAATATTCGAATAATCAATTCATGCACTTGCCCTGGAACGGCGTGAACGAGGTTGCATGGAGGAGCGGAAAAGGATAAACTGGGGGAAAAGCGCGACGTTTTAGGCCGGACGCGGCAAACTGCGCCGGTGTCGTGAAAGGAAGGGACCGAACAGTCATGATGAAGATTTCGAAGCGTGCGGATCAAATGCAGGCATCGCCGATCAGGAAACTGATCCCGCTGGCGACGGCGGCTCGCAAGCGCGGCGTCACGGTCTACCCGCTGAATATCGGGCAGCCCGACATCCCGACTCCCGAGCCTATCCGCGAGGCGATTCGCTCGTTCGATCAGAAGGTGCTGGCCTACAGCCCCTCGGCCGGAGAAGATTATCTGCTCGAAGCATTCGCGGGTTATTACAAGCAGAACAACATCGCGCTCGACGCGAGCGACATCCTCGTCACCACCGGCGGCAGCGAAGCCATCTTTTTCGCCTTCCACGCCATCTGTGACCCGGGCGACGAGATCATCGTCTTCGAGCCTTTCTATACCAATTACAATGGAATGGCCCAGCAGCTCGGCGTTCATCTGAAGCCTCTTCTCACATATGCAGAAGACGGGTTCCAGCTTCCCCCGGTCGAGGTCATCGAGAAAGCGATCGGCCCGCGCACGCGCGGCATCCTGATCTGCAATCCGAACAACCCAACCGGCACCGTGTATCCGAAAAAGGACATCGAAGGCCTGGCATTCCTGGGGAAAAAGCACAATCTGTATGTCATCGCCGACGAAGTGTATCGCGAGTTCGTCTATGACGGCCTCACTCACACCTCGGTTCTGCAACTTCCCGGGATAGCGGAGAACGCGATTCTCGTCGACAGCATCTCGAAGCGGTATTCGGCCTGTGGTGCCCGCATCGGCCTCATCGCAAGCAAGAACAAGGATGTGATGGCCACCGCTCTCAAGCTCGCCCAGGCCCGTCTCAGTTCGCCAACCGTCGAGCAGTGGGCTGCACGCGCCGGCATCCTGATGGATCCGTCCTATTTCCGGCCGATTCTCGAAGAGTATCAGCGGCGGCGCGACACGGTCATGAAGGGGTTCGAGAAGATCCCCGGCGTCGTCTGCAAGGTTCCAGCCGGCGCGTTCTACGCCATCGCCAAGCTGCCGATCGACGACGCCGAAGAGTTCGCAAAATGGCTGCTGAACGAGTTTTCCTACAAAAACGAGTCGGTCCTGGTCGCGCCCGCCGCCGGTTTCTACGCAACACCGGGCATGGGCCGCAACGAGATCCGCATCAGCTACGTCCTCGAGGTCGAGAAACTGCAGCATGCCATGATAGCTCTCGGCGAAGGAATCAAGCAATTCCAGAAGGTCGAAAAGCAGAAGGGAAAAGGACGCCCGGCCGAGAAAGCTTCGCAAGCCTCCGCATGACGGGCGTATCCAGACCAGTCGTGCGCGTCGCATCGATCGACAGCGCCGAGTATCCGTTACCCGCTCAGGCCACGAACGGCGCCGCCGGCTACGATGTCTGCGCGCGCGAAGCTCTGTCTCTTGCTCCTGGCGCCTTCGGCCGGATTGGAACAGGGCTGAAGCTGGAAATCCCTCATGGATATGAAGCCCAGGTCAGGCCCAGGTCAGGACTGGCGGCAAAGCACGGCGTCACCGTGCTCAATGCGCCCGGTACGATCGACAGCGATTACCGCGGCGAAGTCTGCGTGATCCTCATAAATCACGGCAGCAGGCCGTTTTGCATTGAACCGGGCATGCGGATTGCGCAGCTGGTCTTCGCTCCGGTCACGCAGGTCGGCTTCGAGCGCACCGAAGATGTCGCTGTGACGCAGCGGGGTGCGGGCGGGTTCGGTTCCACCGGAATTCTGTCGATGAATACCCGGGGAGTTCCCGAGTGAACCCCAACGCCCTCCCCGACGGAGGATCCAGGAGAAGAGAATGAAAAAGCTCAGGGTGTGCGTCATCGGGTGTCTTGGCAAAATGGGCCAGGTCGTCAGCCGCGGTCTTCTCGCAGGCAGCGATTATGAACTGGCCGCAGGCGTCGATACGGCGCGCATCGGCGACGACCTGGGCGCTGTGCTGAATCTCGGTCATGTCAATGTCGAGATTTCGGGAAATCTCCAGGCGATCCTCTCGGACGCGAAAATCGACATTGCCATAGACTTCACCACGCCATCCGCGGTGACGTCGAACGTCGCCACCTGTCTTCAGGAGTCGGTCCCGGTGCTGGTTGGCACGACCGGCATCACGCAGGAAGACATCGAGAAGCTCGCGCATCTGTCGAAGAAGATGGCGACGCCTGTCCTGATCGCACCCAACTTCGCGATCGGCGCGCTTCTGATGATGGAGTTCGCGCGCAAGGCGGCAAAATACATGCCCCATGCCGAGATCATCGAACTGCACCATCCGCAGAAGCTTGACAAGCCTTCAGGCACCGCCCTGCGCACCCGCGAAGGCATGCTCGAATCGATCCGGCAGAGCCGCAAGAAGGGTTCCACGACCGATTCCGATGAGGAAGACCAGGATGCCGAGCTGATCCCGATTCACTCGGTCCGTCTGCCCGGCTTCACGGCGCACCAGGAAGTGATATTCGGCGAGACAGGCCAGTGTCTGACGCTGCGCCACGACTCGTTCCAGAGAGAGTCTTTTCTTCCGGGCGTATTTCTCGGCTTGAAGCAGCTTCAGGGCCAGAAGGGCCTCAAGGTGGGACTGGAACTCTGATCGGCTCCGCGAAAGTCGCCCGAGATGATCCGCGTGGGCGCCGGAAGGAAGATACGCCATGAAAATCGTGCATGCCTTTCTGCGGGATCTCGGCGGCGAGTTCACCAGCGAACTCTTCAGGGAGCTGCCCAAAAAGCTTGGGGAGCCGATTCCCGAGCCGATTTCGAAATTATATTCCGATTATTTCACTGCCGTCGGGCTGGCCCCGGTGCGCATCAGCCGCAATACCGAGAACGTCCGGTTCGACAAGGGCGCCGCCGTGCTGACGACGCATCTGAAGCTGTTCAGCTATGGCGTCGTGCTGTTCGAATACACGCTGTCGTTTGACAGCAGCCTGCTGTCGATGGAGGAACTGACCCGGCTCTCATCGGTCAATATTGAAACCCGCGGGCACCTGAGTTTCGAGGAACTCTTCAAGGACGATCTGGAAAAGGTCGAAGCGCTGCTGAAAGAAGGCGTTCGCAAGGAATACGACATTCAGAGCTTCAACGACCACTTCATCGTGTATCTCGACGACATCCACCGCGAGCCCGACCAGGCCGTTTCACTGCTGCTGCCACAGATGTATGACCCGTCGACGCCTGTGCGCCGTCACGGCGTTTCACAGATTTCGGTAGGGGAAGACAACGACCACATGTTTCTGCTCGGCCAACGGGCCTACATTTCGCCCCTGCCCGACGGCCTCGACATTCTGAACTTTCTCGAACTCTCGCGCGTACAGCTGTTTGAATTAAAAATATACGACTATATTTTAGACAGGGCCATCGAGAACACCTATCAGTTTCTCGACCAGCTGCCCCGCGAAGAGTCGATCATGCCGTTGTCCTGGCTGCGCACGGATTACAAGCAGCGCATCAGCCATGTGTTGCGGCTGACGGAGATTCGAATGGACCTCGTCGACCTGGTGAAGGATGTGACGAACACCTCGAAAGTGACGGACGATCCGTTCTTTGCTACGCTCTACCGCAATCTGAACGATACCTTCCAGGTGAGTTCCTGGTTCCAGTCGGTGGGCGACAAGATCGATGAGATCGACTCGGCGCAGAAGGTGATCATGGAGCGTATCGACCATTCCCGGGCGACGGCGCTGGAAATGACCGTCATCATTCTTATTCTGATCGAGATCATCCTGCCGGTGGGCGAGTTCATAGCCCGCCATTTCTGATCTGTCTGATTTGTTCCTATCCGACAACGCGCTTCATCAGGAAGCGCGTTTCTGCTTTCAGGAAGCCCCTTCGGTTTCGAACAACCGGCGCCGATAATTCTGTTGGAATCCAACAATATCGCATGACTCAGGAGGTAATCACCGTGGTTCTGCCCGACACTCCCCTCTACAATTCGAAAACCGACGCCGAGTTCCGTATCCGCATGATCCAGGAGATCAAGGAACAGTACCAGGATCTACTTGGTCCCAAGATCAAGCTTCTCGATCTGCCCAACGGGCTGGAACTCGTTCAGGACTGGGTGCGCAATCAGCTGTTCGATGTCAGTAATGGCGAGATCGACATGCGCCCTGCCGAAGCGCGCCAGCTCGCCGCCTGACCGATCCGGCAAGCCTCATCACAGAGGCCACAGAGCTCAAAACGATTTCATAGACGACACTTCAACTCAAACACCCCGACGCAGACACGTCGGGGTGTTTCTCTGTAAGAGCACTGAGGCCTTCGGGATCTCCCTGATGAACCTGTGCAGATTCGCCGGCGGGGGATCGTTTCAGCCAACCGGAGCGGACTGCGACGTCGAGCGGTTGCGCCAGCGGATGGCCTCGCCCACGATGAGGACCGGCGACGTGAATGCCAGGATCATCAGCCATTCTCCGAACGAAAGCGGAACGGTCCGGAATATCGAGCCCCCGAACTGAACGATGAGGATCTGGCCGACAAAAATCGCCAGTGCGATCCAAACGAATCCCCGGTTCTTGTTCAGCCCTCTGAAAGCCGACTGATTGAGCCCGAGACATCGCGCATTGAAGAGGTTCCAGAACTGCAGCAGAATGAATATCGAAAAGAATATCGTCAGTTCGCGGGGAGTCATGCCATCACGCTGCAGGAAGACGAGCAGAACAAGCAGGATCGCCAGGAATGCACCGCCCACCCCGAATATCTGTTTTTCCATCCTCGGGGTGACGATGAAATCGTCGGCTCTGCGTGGGGGGAGCTTCATGACGCTCCGGTGAGGGGGCTCGGTCGCAAGCGCGAGAGCCGCGAACGTATCCATGATCAGGTTCACCCAAAGCATCTGGATGACGGTCAGAGGAAGCTTGACGCCGATGAACGGCCCGAGGAAGGCGATGCCGAGAGCCACCACGTTGATCGTCAACTGGAACAGCACGAACCGCTGGATGTTGCCGTACAGCGAGCGGCCCCACATGATCCCATTCACGACGCTCGGGAAGGAATCGTCGAGCAGGATGATGTCGCTCGCTTCCTTTGCGACCGCGGTTCCGGTCATTCCCATCGCGAGGCCCACGTTCGCGTGGTTGAGTGCGGGGGCATCGTTTGTGCCGTCGCCGGTGACGGCGACAACATGGCCGTTCTGCTGCAACAGTTTCACGACGCGCATCTTGTCAGCAGGTCTGGCGCGGGAAAGCACCAGCAGCGATTCGGCCGCCCAGCTCGCGCGCTGGTTGTCGAGCGCGGCGAACTCCACGCCGGTCATATGCGCCCCTGGGGGCGGATCACCGGCAAACAGTCCGCTCTGGCGGGCAATTTCAAGCGCGGTCGCCGAGGTGTCGCCGGTAATGATCTTGACCCGCACACCAGCCTCGCGACAGGCATCGAGGGCGCCCGGCACTTCGGGGCGAATCGGGTCGGATATCGAAACAAAACCAAGCCATATAAGATCACAAGATATATTTACAAGTTTCTGTTCGAGCGGCACCTTCAGATCGTCACGAACCGCGATCGCCAGGGTCCGCATTCCACGTGCCTGCTGCATTTTCAGTTCGGCCTGGATCGCCTTTCGAACAGGCGCGATCGGAACGACGCCCTGATCCGTGCGGACTCGTTCACAGCGTTCCAACAGGATCTCGGGAGCGCCTTTCAGGTACAGAACGGGTTTTTCATCGAGGCCGGACATGCCGAAGGTAGCCATGTATTTGCGCTCGGTCGAAAAGGTCCACTGCTGCAGGAGCTGAAACCCGTTGCGCAGTCGCAGATATTCGCAACCGTTTTCCGAAAGCCAGCTCAGCAGGGCTCCTTCCGTGGGGTTGCCGATCGTCACCGGGGTCGAACCACGGCTCAGATCGAGATTGGCCGTGCTGTTCGCGGCGATCGCCTCAGCGAATATCCGTTCCGTCTTCGTCTGCAAGCCCTTTGTCACCGGGGATCCATCGGGAAGCCACGGGGCGCAGATGCCATTCACGGTCATCCGGTTCTGCGTCAGGGTGCCGGTTTTGTCGCTGCAGATGACCGTTGCCGCGCCGATCGTTTCGCAGGCGTGCATGCGCCTGACGAGATTATTGGCCGCCGTCATCCGGCGCATGCTGTAGGCGAGGCTGAGAGTCACGCTCATGGCGAGACCCTCCGGAACGGCCACGACAACGATCGTTACCGCTATCATGAAGAAGTGCAGGAACTCTTCGACAGCCTGAATCGGAAGCCACTGGGCTGGCTCCGCGGGAACCAGCCCCAGCAGATAGGCGGGAAGAACTCCTGCTATGAAGAGCGCCATTCCGGCTCCGAATGTTTTGAGCCAGGCTCCCAGCCCTTCGTCACGAAGCGGCACGGGCAGTTCGAACGGCTCACCCGCCAGCATGAACCCATCGCGGACGATGGGAAGCCAGATACGGGCGAGAGCAACAAGCGCGCTCACACCCAGGATCATGGAGAAAACCCACTGCTGCCAGGTCAGCGGCAACTCCCCGGCAAAGAAATCCCGGCCGACAAGCACGGCGAACGTCAACGCAGCAACGCCGAAGCCGACAACCCCGATCACCTTGCTGAGCCGCTCCAGTTGCCGATTCAAAGGGGTTTCTTCACCGGTTTCTTCGGCAGCGGCACGGGCGGTACGGCCGATTTCCGTTCCATCGCCGACCGACGTCACCTGCATGACCCCGTGACCATCCGAGGCCATCGTGCTGCGAAGAACGCGGAACGACTCGCACGCCTCGCTCAGAACTTCCCCCTCGTGCGCCGCGTCTTCCCCGACGGCGATCACGCGTTTCGTGACAGGGACGGACTCGCCGGTAAGCTTCGCCTCATCGATCTGCAGCGAAACAACTTCCAGAAGGATGCCGTCAGCGGGAACTTCGTCCCCGGCCTCGAGCAGAACGAGATCATCGACGACGACCTCGCGCTTCGGAACGGTATGGTATCCGCCGTCGCGGATCACCTTGACCGGGACCTCATCCGAAGTCTGATTCAGTATGTCGAACTCACGACCGGCCTTGTATTCATTGATGAAAGCGAGGGTCGTCGCCAATAATATAGCAAATATTATTCCAAGGCCTTCCAGATACGTCCCATCCACGAGTCCGACAACGATGGCGATACCGGCCGCGATGATCAGGATTCGTATGATCGGATCGTTGAATTTTTCAAGCCAGAGTTTCCACCAGGGGTCCCTCTCCGGGGGGGTAAGAATATTTTCCCCGTATCGGCGACGGTTCTCCACGACCTGGGCTGCGGTGAGACCTGTGCGGATGCCTGGATTCTTTTCTATGACTTCGGTCCGGGTGTGACCCATCTGGTTGTCCTTTGGAGTGCTTGAGAATCAGTCCGGCGGGGCGCCGAACGCGATGGAGTATAGTCCGGCACACGTGACGAAGCAAGTACATGACATTCGGCTCCGGGATGCGTTAAACTAACTTTCAGGAGAGGATCCGAGGATGAACAGTCCGATATACGACCCGATGAACTGGGACAAGCCGCCGCCCCGTGACTCCGATGAAAACCGCATGTTCCGTGTATGGCCGGCCGATCCGGAGGCTCCTCCCTATGCGTTTTCCCAGATGATCTCGCTCATTATTCTCGTCATTGTTCTGGCGATGCTGATCATGGACACCATCACCATACGGTCGATGCCTGCATTCGATACTTCCGTCATTTCCGTTCCGCCGCCGATCTGGACCGCGGTCTGGAATCGCACGCAGGTCGGCCGCATCGGCGCGGTGGACGGCCTGGTCCTGAGACTGCGGCCCGGTCTGGCCGGATGCATCCATGTCGGGCAGAAGCTGACCCATGCTGCCGGCAGCCCGTTTCTCGGTGTCGGCAGCAACCTCTATCTGCTCTACCACCCGTTTCTTTTGATCGGGCTGGTTTTCTCGGCCACCGTGGTATGCTGCTACTGGTTCGAGATCGACTCCGTTCGAAAGGTGATCGACAACCTCTTCCGGGTGGATCCTTCCAACCCGCTGAATATCCTGATCCGCCTCTTTCTTCTCGGGTTCACGTTCTTCCTCTGGGTGACCCTGTAAGTTTCGCCGCGAAACGAGAACACACATGCCAATGACAGATTCTGTAACGCAATTTCCGGAAGTTCGCCTGGACCGGCTCACCACGCCGGCTATCGCAGAACGGATCCGATCGGATGCCCCGCTGTTTTTCCCGATCGGCACGCTCGAAGCGCACGGTCGCCACCTGCCGGTCGGCACGGATACGCTGTGCGCTGAAGGGGTTGCAACCGCCCTCGCCCGCCGTCTGGGAGGAATCGTTGCCCCGCCGTTCGCCTATGGGCTGACGAATCTGCTTGCCCAGTCGGCCCCGGCCAGTTTTTACCCGGAAAGCCAGTGGGGAGAATTCATCGAAGCGACGCTGCGCGGGTTCAGACGTCATGGGTTCAGGAAACTGATCGTCGTGAACGGTCACGGGGGAAACCGGCCGCCGTTGCAGAGTCTTGTCCGCAAACTTGTTCGCGAGCGCGATACCGCTCTCTGCGTCGTTCACTGGTGGAAACTGTCCGAGACTGCCGCACAAGCGGTCTACGGTGGCCTTGGCGGCCACGCGGCAGTCGAGGAAACCGCCGCGATGGCAGCGATGTATCCGGAATCCGTCGTTCAAGCCCAGTATTGTCCCGAATCCGATGATTACCAGCCCGACGAGGGCTTCTGGTGTTTCCCGCCCCCCGGGGAAGTCCTGTTGTATGGCGGAGATATCAAGGGCCGGCCGGATTTCGACCCTGAAAAAGCCGGCCGGTTTCTCGCGCTCACGCTCGATGACATCGAAAGCCGGCTGAAGCGCTGGCTTTCCGCGCTGCCACGTCTCTCCGGCAGCCTGAGACCGTAATGGCTGCGAGTATTTTTCCTGAAATGAGGTTTTCATGAAAATCCTTCTGGTCGAGGATGATTCTTCCATACGCGCCTTTCTCGGCAATCTGCTCCAGAAAAACGGCTACGATGTCGAAACCGCGTCAAACGGGAGGGAGGGGCTGGATGCGTTTCGCCAGACCCGGCCAGATATAATACTTACTGATATTATAATGCCAGATATGAGCGGTCTCCAGATGCTCGGGAAAATCAGAAAGACTGACGACCGGGTCATCGCGATCGTGATGACCGGGTATGGAACGGACGAGAACGCCATCGAAGCTCTGAAACTCAAAGCGAACAACTTTCTCTGCAAGCCGATCAGGGACGTCGATCTTCTCGCGCTGCTCAAGAAATACGAAAAGATGGTTCAACACCAGAGTGCCCCGAAGAT
This sequence comes from uncultured bacterium, assembly GCA_964597625.1. Taxonomy (GTDB): domain Bacteria; phylum Muiribacteriota; class Ozemobacteria; order Ozemobacterales; family Ozemobacteraceae; genus MWAR01. Next base: position 17,208 of record CAZQYQ010000013.1, on the reverse strand, counting down.
CCAGCTCGGAGAAGTCCATGTCAAATCTCTGGTCATCTCCTTCAAGAGCGAGCTTGATGCTGTTCCGGCAATGGCCACCAAGCTTGTCGGGGAAACGGAAAACGCCCTTCCGAAAGAGTGCCGGCTCGGCATCCACCTGGGACTCGCGGAGCTGCTCACCAACGCGATTCAGCATGGCAATCTCGGAATCACCTACCATGAGAAACTCAAAGCATTCGAATCCGAGGGGGACGCGGGAATCGAGCGGCTGATCCGTGATCGGACAAAGGATCCGGCCATCGCGGCCAGGAAAGTGAATGTCGATTTTTACATGGATCATGAACGGTGCGAGTGGACCATCACCGACGAAGGCCCCGGATTCAACTGGACGTTAATGGAAACCCCAGGCCGCGAAACGGATTTTTCCAAGGTCGACGGCCGCGGCGTTTTTCTCAGCCGGCTCCAGTTCGATCACCTCGAGTTCATGGACACCGGCAACAAAGTCCGGGCCGTGAAGCTGCTGAACAAACCTCTTTAAGAGCCTGCGGAAACAGCCCGTTTTCCGGCCGGTCCGACCTTGCCGGAGGCGAGCAGATCCGATTTGAAGCGATGTCCGTGGTTCAACAGCCTCACCACGAGCAGTGAGATTGGCATCGAGTTGACACATTGCCCTCAAGAGTACTAAAAATGGAACTAATCAGTTTCGTTTATTCTCCGACATTCGGGGATATTTCCCGTGGAGGCTGGCAATATGGGCAGGAATCGGTGCCTCTGGCCGCCGTTGGCGCTCTGGGCGGGCTCTGGCTTACAGGCTCGTCTCTGAGCGTGTTCAGCTCGATCGGGATCATCATGCTGATGGGCCTCGTTGTGAAAAACGGCATTCTGCTCGTCGAATTCATCAATCAGCGCAGGGAAGCGGGTCTCGGCCTTGAAGAAGCCATTCTCGATGCCGCGCCGGTGCGCTTGCGGCCTATTCTGATGACGTCGGCGTGCATGATCGGCGGCATGGTGCCGGTGGCGCTTTCAACGGGCGCCGGCTCTGAAATCCGCGCGCCCATGGCGATAGCGGTCATCGGCGGCATGGTCACCTCGACGCTGCTCACGCTCATTGTCGTGCCTGTTATATATCATATATTATCAGTAATGGCGTCGAAGCTGCGAACCAGCCAGAATGCCGGATGAATCCGCCGATCGTTCTGCACCACCGGCATTCGTGCAAGGTCGCATTTCCGGAGGATTTCGCGTAGAATGCCGTCAGCCGGAAACCGGCAAACGTTCCTCTGACGGAGCATCTCATGAAATCACGACGCGGCATGTTCATTTTCGGGTTCGCACTCGCAGCTCTGGGGCTTACCACGGCAATCCCCCCTCTTTCGGCGGCACAGGCGACGCTGATCGGAGGCGAAACGGTTGAAGCGGATGAAATCATCTTTGACGGGGCGACCTTCACGCTCCGCACCGGCACGAGCAGCATCCCGCTTGCCCGCGAAGGGATCCGCGAGGTCAGTTTTACCGCACGCCATCGCGAGGCGGCAACGCTCGCAACGGAAGCAGCCGACCTGCTTCCCCTGCTGGGCCGCGGCCGCGAGCTTCTGGAAAAGTATCCGGATGCCCAGTCGGTAACGGTCCTCGATGAACTCGAGTATCGGCTGCACCGCGACGGCACGAACACCACACGCGTTCGCCAGGTCGTCCTTCTGGCAAAAGAAGAATCCCTCGGCGGAGCCGACATCGGCATCGGCTTCGACCCGAACCGGGAACGGGTCAAACTGGTGCATGCCCGCTGCCTCACTCCCGATGGTTCGATTCACTCCGTCACACCTGATCAGATCAAGGTCACCAAAGCCAGTTCGGGCGGCGAGTATTACAATCCCTACCAGACGATGTCGTTCACGATTCCTCAGGCCGAAGTCGGCAGCATGATCGATTATGCCTACGAGACCGAGGAGTTCAATCCCTTCGATCCGAAGCTTTTCGAAGGCCGGTCGTTCTTCCAGGACAGCAACCCGGTCGTCGAATCACTGCTCACAGTGCGGGTTCCAAAAGGAACACCGCTGTATCACGTCGCGCCGCAATGCCCGCCCGACAAGGCACAGCCGGCCGTGCGCGACGAGGGTGATGAAACCGTTCATCGCTGGCATTTCACCCAGATGCCACCGATCGTTTCCGAACCATTGATGCCACCGTGGCGTGAAGTCGTTCCGAATGTGGCGTTCAGCCTGCAGAAAGATCGCACCTACCTCTGGGATCGCCTCAAGCCGATGTTCGAAAAAAGATTTATCGTTACAGATATACTAAAAAAACAGGTTGAGCAGCTCACGGCGGGAGCCCGGGATATTCAGGAAAAAATCGCCCGCCTGTATCGATTCTGTCAGCAGGATATCCGGTATGTCTCGATCAAGGGCAGCCTTGCCTCGAACCAGGTCGGCCGGGCCGCCGAAGAGACGCTTCGAAACCGCTTCGGCGACTGCACCGACAAGGGCATGCTCCTCGCAACAATGCTCAAGAGCCTCGGCATCGAGGCATACCCGGTCGGGGTCCGGACGAACGATGCCGGAAAGGCCATTCGGGAGATCGGGATTTTCGATGACAATCACTGCATCACCGAGGTCCATCTGGCAAGCGGGGTGTTTTACCTCGACTCGACCGCGAGCGATTACCGCTACCCAGCCCTGCGCGGCGATGATCATGACGTTTCGGTCGATAACGCACAGCTGCGGCGCATCAACCATGTTCCGCTGCCGCCGCCCGAAGCAAACTCAACCCTGACGCATCGGACGCTCACCCTGTCACCGGACGGTTCGTTACGCGTTCAGTCCGAATCGATCGCGACAGGCCCCGCTGAAGCTTCTCTGCGCGGCTGGATCCGCAGCCTCAAGCCCGAGGAGTTCGAAAAAGCGACACGCGGCAGCATCGGAGCAATCAGCCCCAATTACACGCTTGAGCTCGCGACGCACTCGGAACCACTTGATTTCAGCGGCCCGTTCCGACTCGGCTCGACCTACATGCTTCACCAGTTCGCGCCCCGCTCGGGCAGCTACATGATTTTCGAGATTCCCGGGCTGCGGCTCCGATTCCCGGAAGTCGGGCTCGCATCGCGCACGTATGATATCGTTTACGGAACGACATCCCTGAGAACAGATGATATCACCGTGAAACTGCCCGCCGGGTTCAGCGTCAAATATTTACCCGGCCCTGTCCAAGTCGATACTCCGTGGGTGAGGTTTTCCTCGAAATATACCCAGACCGGCGACTCGGTCACCCTCGCCCGCAAGACCGAGATCATCGCGCGCAGAGTTCCCATCGCCGATTACGAGCGGCTGAAAGAGGCTCTTGAGAAGATCTCCCAGTCGGCTGAAGAACGTATTTTCCTCCAGGAAACGTCACCGAAGGAGACCGGACGATGAACAACCGCACCTTTTTTCTGATTTTCGCTGTCCTGTTCGTCGTCCTCTCACCGGCCATCGCCGATATCATCTATCTCAACGAAGGGGAAGAGCATCCCGGGAAACTGATTCGCATCGAGAGAGATGGGATCATCTTCGATGAAATCGGAAGCGGCAGCCTGCGGCTTTCCGTCGCAAGCGTGACGAATGTGCTGATCTCGACCCTTCGCCAAGGCGACGAGATTCAAACCGTTGCGAGCATTACAGATCCGCTGGCAATGGAGATTCTCACTCACCTGCCGGACCCGGCCTCCTACCCGAACTCTGATTTCATCACCCTGCACAGGCAGCGTCATTTCTCGATCCACCCGGACGGCTCGTATGATCTCGAACGTCGCGAAATCGTGCAGATCCTGAAGGAACCGGGGCTCGAAAAGGCTGACCAGGCGGCCTACTATATGGCCGACCGAGAAAAGGTCGAGCTGCTGTGGGGCCACACCTACGCCCCTGACGGCCGCGTTTTTCACCTGACGGACGACACGGTTTCAGACGAAGGGCTGTTCAGTTCGACGCCTGAGTATGACAAGCTTCGCAAGCTGAAGTTCGGCTTGAAGAAAGTCGACCTGGGCAGCGTGATCGATGTGGCCTGGAAACTGACGGCCTCGGCACCGACGCCGCTTCGGCCAATGCTCATCGATGACATGTACGGCGAGCGGGAGCCAACCGTTCATGACGAGCTTAGCATCAGTTTTCCCGACGGTTATCCGCTTCAAAAAAAGCTGCTGAACTGGACCGGAAAGAACCTGCCCGAATTCATGGAAACGGCCGATCCGGCCACAAAAATCCGCACCTGGAGCTGGACGTTCAAGGACATGAAGGGGTTCATCCCCGAAGCCGACATGCCGCCCGCCTCCCGCATCTTTCCTCGCGTCATCGTGCATGTCGATGCGGAATGGGACAAGCTGGCAACAGAGTTCGCCGGTTCGCTTCGCGCGGCGGCGCCCACACCGGCGCTTCTCGATACATTCATCGCCGAAACCGGCGCGGCCTCCGCTCCAACCGATCTGGCCAAAGCCGCCGCGGTCTATGACAAACTGATGCGGCGAGTCCGGTTCCTGGCGATCGGCTGTCCCGCAGCAGGGGGTGTGGAGCCGGTCAAGGTCGATGTTGCCCTGACCCGGCGGTACGGCAACTCCCTGGCCCGAGTCTCGCTGCTGAACGCAGCTCTCACACGGCTCGGCATCGAAAGCCGGGTCGGTTTCATGCAGGCGTGGAATGTCGAAGGCATCAAGCAGGATGTTCCGAACTTCGGTCAGGCAGCCGCGGCGATTCTCCGGATCGATGTCGACGGCCGGACATTCTATACTGCCTGCGATAATGACTACCTGCCATTCGGCACACTCGATCCCGACGCACAGGGTACCACGGCCTGTTTTCTCAATCCTGCGGGCACCGGCTTCACCTTCGAGCGGATTCCCGAGGGCGGCCCGAACAACCGTGTCGAGCGTGATATCTACGTTCAGGTCGCGGCGGACGGCTCGATGAACGTCCGTGACGTGCGCAGAATCCACGGGCCCGGCCAGGCTTCTCTTCGCAGCATGAAAGCCGCGAAGGAAAAAGAGAAGCAGAACTTTGCCGAGCAGATGGTGAAACGGGTTCATCCCAGGGCCCGGCTTGCCGGGTATGCGCTATCGAATCTCGACGATCTGAATGCTCCGGTAACGCTGACACTGCAGTATCGGATCACGGACGGCGCTCTGAAAGCCTCGGATCAGCTGATGGCCTTCAGAAACCACTGGATTTCCTACAATTCGCGCTCCGCCGGCCTGGCGACACGAACGTATCCGCTCGATTACTACGCGGCCGAGGAAACGGTGAATACCGTCGTCTTTGAGCTTCCGGAAGGCTTCCAGTGGGTGCCGTGGAACCGCGGATATACCTGGAACTGCGGCTGCGTCTCGTATGAATCGACCATGACGCAGCACAACCAGACTCTGCTGTTTACCGACCGGTTCAGAATTTCGCGCAAAACGTATGAGCCCGTGACCGAGTATCAGCATTTCCGGGGCTGCCTGCAGATGATGTCGGAGCTTTCCAAGCAGTGGCTCATTATCGAGCAGAAGCCGCCCTCCCAGCCGAACGGACTGCCCGGCACCCTGGCTCCTGATCCGCAAGGGTGAGAACAGCGTGCCATCGGTGCTGCCCGGTCTGATTCCGGCATTCGTCCTCATTGTTCTGCCGTTTTTCTACAATTACGACGAAACGACCGCGGTCTTCGCCCTGGAACTGGTTGCGGCAGGGTTGCTCCTGGCGCGATCTCTAGGCTTGACCGGCGAAGACCGCGCGGGAGATTCCCCTGGCCACGATGAACGCCGGTTCTGGCTGCTGACTCTTGTCTGGGTGGTATTCATCGGAGTTTCCGTCGTCACCTCCGAGAACAGTTCAGCATCATTTCCCGTTTTTCTGAAACTGCTCGCGGTCCTGATGCTCGCGTGGCTTACCGCGCGCGACACCGGGAAGCCGGCCTGGGCGCTGAGCATGGCTTTTTCAGCCGGCCTCGCAGGCTGGTTTCACGGAACCATCGCCATCCAGGAATACGCCGATGCAGCACCAATGCCGCTCACATGGGCAGACCCGGCTCTGCGCGCCGTCATCAGAACGCGATGCGCAGGCATGTTCACCGACCCCAATGTTTTCGGCGCCTTCCTGGCCGCGCTGATCCCCTGGCAGATCTTCGGTCTGAGACAGTTCGGAGCGGAGAAGGCTCCTGAACCGAACCGGCATTCGTCCTTCATCCGGATTTTTTTCGGGGGCGGGCTTCTTCTTACAGGAACGGCCCTGATGATGACCTTCAGCCGCGGCGCCTACCTGGCTGTGATCGCGGGGCTTGTCATGGCGTTTGCCATCTGGCGGCCCGCCCTTCGGCAGCCGCTGAACACCCCTCGGCGGATGTTCGTGCTCATTCTTATTCTATTCGCTGTACTATTCTGTATCGGACCGTTCAAATACCGGTTCATCAGTATCGGCAACACCAAGGACATGACCTTTGCCCAGAGAACGTTGATCAACAAAGGAATTTTTGCGGCAGCGGCGCAAGTACCCTGGACCGGATACGGTCTGCATACATTTTCGCAGGTCTACCCGAGATTCCGCTGCGTCGGCGGGGATTATCCGCTGAACGCGCATAATGAATTTCTTCAGACCTTTCTGGAAGCGGGCCCCTTTGCCACCGGGCTTCTGGCATTGATGGCCCTGTGTCTCTGGTGGGCCGCCAGGAACAAATGGGCATCAGGACTGCGTTCCTGGCCGGGCGGCGCGGCCGCCGGCTCATGGGCCGTCTTTTTTCTGCACAGTCTCAGCGGATTTTCAGACCGCATGCTGCCTACCGCGGCATTTTTCGCCCTTGCCGTCGGAAGCACAATAGTCGATATTACATCATATTCCACCGGTCCCATTCCCGGAAATCCGGTTCCCGCCCTGCCGCCGGAAACGAAACCGAACCTGCCTGCCGCAGCCGTATTGCTCCTCTACCTGGCGCTGGGAACCGGGGAGATCCGGCACCAGCTGGATCTCGACGCCGCATCAGCGGAGCTCGCATCCGGGCAGATACGGACAGCGGCGGCCCGGCTTGCCGGCCTTGCAACGGCGCGTCCTTCCGATCCAATGGTCTGGGCGCTGGCCGCTCGATCCGCAGAAGCGCAGCACGACACCGGAAAGGCGCTCGATTGTCTTACCAGGGCGGCCGCGCTCAACCCGAATGAAGCCCTTTTCTGGTCTGAGCGGGCGCGCATCATCGAGACGGCATCGGGAACCGCTGGAGCGCTGCCGCTTTTGCGGCACGCCATCGAACTGGACCCGGCCTCGGAACAGTTCCGTCTGGATATGGCAAAGATGCTGCTCTCTCTCGGCAGGCCCCGCGAAGCACTGACAGAACTCGATGCGGCGCTCAGGACGTCTCCCGGCTTTCATGAAGTCTATCGCACCTACCTGCAGGTCGAAGAACTGCGAAACACCCTCCTCGAGACGATTGCCTCCAGTCCCTCGACCGGCGCCCTGCCGGCAGTAGAAAATCCGCAGGAAACCGTTCGAGGTGCGTCTGATGAACCATGAGCGGTTTCGCTGGTTTGTCTGGCTGGGTGTTTTTCTCGCCGCGCTGGTTCTCCGGTTTCACGACGGCGGCGGGTTCGCATGGCGGGCACTTCCCGAATCGTTCACCTGTGACGGCCGCACACTCGACGGCTTGTATTTTACGAGGAACGACCTGCAACAACCGGAGAACGAAATCGTTCTGGCAGCCCACGGAACGAATTCCCACCGTGAGATTTTCCTGCCTCTTGCCTGGGAATGCGCCCGTAACGGCATTTCCGTATTCACGTTCGATTCGCCAACCATCGCAACCGATGAAGGCGTCGAGATCAGGCGGACCGAACTCGAAGCCGCGGTCAAAGCCCTGCGCGGCCGCCGGTCGAACTCACCCGCCTTTCACCTGATCGGCCATTCGGACGGTGTACCTCCGATTCTGGCGCTCTCAACGGGCGTCACCAGTCCCCGACTGCGCAGCGTCGCCATTCTGGGGTCTCTGGCAACGCATGATGCCGTCCACATCGCAACCCTGTCCGTCTTTGCCGGCGCCTTCGACCAGGTCTTCCCGGTTTCTGAAATCAGGTCTTCCCTGGAGGAAAACCACTGTCCAGATACGCCGATGACTCTCTCCTGGCTTTCCGACCATTTTACTGAGCAGTATGATCCTCTGCTGATCAGTTCCTTCGTCGCCTCCCGGACCCGGACACCCCGCGCTCCGTTCGGCACAGTCGCATCTCTTCTGCTGTTCGCATTCATTTCCCTCCTGTCAGCTGTCGGTGGAATGCGTGCCTCCTCGGCAGGCAGACTCTTCAGGACCGGTTTTGTGCTGCTTTCGCTTGTTCTGTGGCATACCGGTTCATACGTTGAGTGGACGAAGGGGCCAGCCGTCATCGCGCTGCTCGGCATGCTTGCCGGCCCGCTTCCTCTGGCCGCCGTGACGAAAGGCATCTTCTTCTTCTGGGGGCTGATGGCAGCGAATGTCGCGATCACAGCCGCATGGTTCAGAGAATATATATCATCTGGGATTTTATGGATGCCCGTGATGATGGCTTGGTACATTCCGGCATGGATCATCAAACTGACGCTTTTTCTGCCCTCCCTTGCCCGTCGGGCTGATCCACTGGCACTTACGCCGGTACCGACACCGGTCCTGATTCTGGCCGCGGCGGCCCTGTTTTCCCCTGAAATTCCGGTTCTTCTGCGAACGAAGCTCACCGTCGCCGAAACCGCATCCTCCGCAGATCATGCACGTCCGCTCGCGCTTGCCCTGTTTTCTTTCATGATCGTTCTGTGGGTCGTCAGGTTCTTTCAGGGATTCGTGCGGCTCGAAATTCTCGAATCGATGGCCGGAACCTATGTTCGAACGCTTCTGCTGCCGACCATCTGGCTTTTATGGGTTGCCATCTCTTCTCTTCGGGCCGCCGGCCGGGAGAAACAGGTATGAATCCTTATGCACCCTTAACATTTCTTCAATGATCTGAATTTGTGAATGGCATGCCGACTGAATATACTGTTTCAATGACGATCGGCCATGAGTATTTTGCCCCAGCCCGGACTTCGAAAGCAGCTCAGAAAAATCTGATCCTCGCGTTGACGGTCTGCCTGGTTCTTTTCTTTCAGACAGCGTCGCCGGCAGCCTCTGACACCATCCAGCTTGCAAAACTGAGCTGGGAAGAACTGTTCGATCTCGAAGTCATCCCGGTCGTCACCAGCGTCTCACGGAAGCCCGAGAAAGCCTCGATGAGCCCTGCAGCGGTGTTCGTACTCACAAGCGAGGCAATCCGACGCAGCGGCGCAACCAGCATTCCCGAGCTGCTTCAACTTGTTCCGGGTCTGACCGTATCCCGCGTGAACGGGAGCTCATGGGCGATTTCAGCGCGAGGCTTCAACAGTCGTTTTGCGAGCACGCTTCTGGTCCTCATCGACGGGCGCAGCGTTTATTCTCCTCTTGTTTCAGGCGTCTACTGGGACGTACAGGACCTTCTGCTCGATGATGTCGAGCGCATCGAAGTCGTTCGCGGGCCGGGAGGCACGACATGGGGTGCCAACGCCGTGAACGGCGTTATCAATATCGTCACGAAATCGGCACAGGCAACCGGAAACAGTCTTCTCTCGCTCGACTTCGGCACGCATGGCGAAACCGGTATCGCTTACCGGCATGGGGAAGTCCGCAACGACAAGCTGGCCTTCCGGTATTACCTCAAGACATACGACAAAAAAGCCTTTCAGACTCCCCGGGTCGGGTTGAGCGTCGATGATGCCGCGCAAAGCCGGTTCGGATTCCGCGCGGACTGGGAAAACGCCAAAAAGCAGCGCATGACGCTGGATGGAACCGTCTACTCCGGCGACAGCCATGAGTGCCTGATTCTCAGAATGAATGACGGTTTCCACAATTCGACGCCCGGCACATACAAGACGGATGTTTCGGGCGGCCATCTCAGGTTCGAGCTTTCCCAGACTCCCCGCGAAGGCGAAGAACTGCGCCTCCAGCTTTATGCCGATCGCGCGAGGCGGGCCGATGCACGACACGAGGAAGCTTTCGACACCTTCGATTTCGATCTGCAGCATTCACTCAAACCGGCTCGAAATCATGACGTCGTCTGGGGAATCGGGTATCGTCATCTCAGCTATGACCTGAAGGGCAGCTCCTACGTCACCTTCGATCCGGAAAGCGATCTTGTCACGACAAAGAGTTTCTTTGCCCAGGATCAGATCTCCCTTTGCCCACGCAAGCTTTTTCTGACGGTCGGCACGAAGATATATAATCATCCCTATGTAGGAACGGAAAGCCAGCCCAGTGCCCGCCTTCTCTGGACTCCCGTCGAACGGCACGTCTTCTGGACGGCTTTCACCGAAGCCCATCGAATCCCCTCGATTTCCGAGCGCACGGAAGTTTTCATCGGTCAGTATCGCGAGAAAACGACGGGCAGTCTCATCACCGTCAGAAACGTCGGCAATACGGCGCTCGGCTCCGAGCTCATGAAAGCCCGCGAAGTAGGGTATCGTTTCCTGCCGGGTTCGAAGTTTTCATTCGACCTGGCGTATTTCCGGCAGGCTTATTCCAGTCTTGCCCAGACCGTTCCGCACGGAACCCCGCCGGAAAACCCCGCGGCCCCCCTTCCCAAGGCTGGCTCGGAAAACACAGGGGTCGAAGAGATTCACGGATTCGAACTTTCCTTCCAGTGGAAACCGACAAAACGATTTCGGCTTTCCGGCGGGCACACCGCGGACTGGCGGTTTTCCTCGTCACCCGGCACCCGGGAGGATCTCTCGCCACGCCAATGGTTCCTTCAAACATCCTGGGAACCCGGCAGAACTCTTGAGTGCGATATCTCCTTCAAACACACAAACGCCATTCTTGCCCATCATGATTCAGATGATGCTTTCGCTGGTTCGTCCGTTCCGGCCTACAATCGGCTCGACCTGCGCATCGGATGGCACCCGACCGACCGGTTCGATCTCGAACTGGGCGGAACCTCCCTGCTGACACCGTGGCATCGCGAGTTTCCAGCACAGTTTGATTTTCTGCCCAGCGACATACCTCGGAACTATTACATTCAAGGCACATGGCATTTCTGATGAAACAGTCGATTCGCCAGTTCAGGCATCGGTGCGCCCTCTTTCTTGGGGTGCTCTGGCTGATCTCGGCCGGCTTTCAGCCTGTTGCCGCATCCGGGAAGCCCCTGGGTGAATTTCAGGTCAAAGCCGCTTTCCTGCTGAAATTCGCGGCCTTCGTCGAATGGCCGCCGGAGATCGTCGCGACGCCCTCTCCGATGATCCGTCTGGGAATCATAGGCCATGATCCGTTTGGAAACATCCTGCCTCCCGAAATTCATGCCAATGAGGCTGAAGGCATTTCTTATCTGATAGATCGCCAGACCATTCACGAGCCGCTTGCCAGCGGGTGCAGGCTCATTTATATCGGCGTCGAAGACTCTGACGCGACCGCTTCTCTGCTCTCACGCATCGCCGACCAGCCAATTTTGACGGTTGGCGAAGGAGAGGCTTTCGTGAAAGCTGGCGGCATGATTGCCTTCATTCTCGAAAACAACCGCGTCCGGTTTCTGATCAACAATAAAAGGGCCAGAAGCGTCAACATCAGAATCAGTTCTCAACTGCTGAACATAGCCAAGGTCGTGGTTCCATGACCTCCGCGCAGGATCGCCCACCCGAAGGAGAACACCAGCAGAGCATCAGAAACCTTCTTCAGCGGATGAACCGTTTTTCGATTGCCCTGGCAACAATCGTTGCAACATTCGTCATCATTTTCCAGGAAGGGATCACCCTTCAAAACATGTCTGCAAGTGAATTTCTCGCTCAGACCAGGATCGTAGGAAACAACTGCACCGCCGCACTGGCCTTTTCCGATTCCCGGGCCGCCACGGATGTCCTGGCATCTCTCAAGAATGTTCCGCACATTCTTCAGACGGAAATCATCGATAAAGACGGAGCCGTCTTTGCAAGATACCGGAGTGACTCCGCTCCTGCCGATCTGGCTTCCGACGCGTTCACGTTTCCAGAGCACAGGGGAATCAGATTCGGCTGGCGAAGAATCACGCTCGAGGAGCCGATCATTCTGCGGGGCGAGCAACTCGGGTACACACGATCGGTTTACGATGTGGTCTGGATGCTCACGAGAATAGCAGAGTTCGCGCTGGAACTGATTCTCATCGGAATCGCAACGATCATCCTCGCTTCATATCTCTTTTCACGCAAACTTGACGCCATTTCAGAGCCGATGCGTGAACTTGCCGGAACCATGCAGGCAATCACTCACGACAAGGATTATTCACGCCGTGTTCCCGTGGCCGGCCCGGCCGAGGTATTTTCGCTTGCGGAAGGCTTTAACGCCCTGCTGGTGACGACCGAAGAATGGAACACGGAAATTCTCGCTCATCGGGAGAACCTCGAACAACTCGTCGACGTTCGCACGAAATTATGGCAAAAGGCAAATCAGGGACTTGAAGCAGAACTGGAAGAGCGTCGCAGGACAGAACGAGAGCTCCGGATAAAAACGGAAGAACTGGCGCGCGTATCCGAAAATCTGGCCAGCTCCCTCGAGTTTGAAAAGCACTTCCTTGCGAATATCAGTCACGAAATCAGAACCCCGCTGAGTGCGGTCATCGGATTTTCCGACTTTGTCCTGAAGACTCCTCTGAACGCAAAACAATTCGAATATATAAATAAGATTCGCACTGCAGGCCGATCTCTGGTCGGAATTATCAACGACCTCCTCGATTTTTCAAAGATAGAAGCAGGAAAGCTCGGCATGGAGAAGATCGCGTTCGACCTTGACGACGTCGTGGGTGAAGCAATCGATATCGTCAGCCATCGCATTCATGAGAAAGGCCTTGAATTTTCGCTGGAAATCGCCGCCGACCTGCCCGGCTGCTTTATCGGCGATCCGATCCGGCTCCGGCAGATCCTCATCAATCTGCTCGGAAACGCCGTAAAATTCACTGAGACCGGCGAAATCGGGCTGCGGATCGACCAGAGCGAACAATCCGGCGAAAGCACCAGGCTGCTTTTCACCGTTCAAGACACGGGGATCGGCATGTCTCCCGAACAGATCTCCCGCCTGTTCATCCCGTTCACGCAGGGCGACGGCTCGATGAACCGCCGGTTCGGCGGAACAGGCCTCGGATTGAGTATATCCAAACATCTCATCGAGATGATGGGTGGAGAGATCACGGCAAGCAGTAAATTACATCAAGGCAGCCTCTTTCGTTTCTCCATTTTTCTCACCCCCGGGAAAACGGAAACTGCGCCCAAGCAGTTCGTTCCCGCCATATTAAATGACCTGCGCGTCATGCTTGTAGACGACCGCAGCTCGATCCGGCCGCCGTTGATCCGGACACTCCGGCGGCTTCCGGTGCGACTTCAGCTGGTCCATTCCATAAGCGACGCCATGAGCGGTCTTCGTGAGAATGATGCCAATGATCCTTTCAGGCTGATTGTGCTGGATGCGAAGGAATTCGACACCAGGCATTCCGGATTCATTGAATCGGTCAAGGCACATCATGATCTCACGCACACTCCTGCGATCATCGCAATTCAATCACGTTCCAACCAGGAGCTTCGCAGCCGTCTTGTCGCCCTCGGATGCAACGAAATACTGGATAACCCCGTAACCGGTTCAGCAATGTTCGACGCAATCGTTCAGATTTTTGCACCGGAAGAGGTATCCGCTCTGCGACTCGGAAAACCAGGAGCCGGCGATGAGATCTCTTTTTCAGGGTTGCGGGCACTCGTCGCGGAAGATAACGAGTTCAATCAGGAAATCGCACGTGAGCTTCTGGACGCGCGTTTCGACGTCGATGCAGGACTGCTTCATCTCGTCGTGTGCAGTGAAACACCATTTCTGAGGTTCCGGAGTTCTGACAAATCGTGTGAAGAGTTCCATTCGAAGCATGATCCCCATGGTCCCAGCAATTTCGAGACATGCCTGGTGCGGCAGATAACGATCGAGCCGGGAGACCTGTTTCTGTTCTTTTCCGACGGGATGATCAACGCCCTCAATCCTCAGGGTGAATCGTTCGGTCTCAGGCGGCTGGAAGAGTTCGTTCGCGCCCATCAGGACAAGGCGCCGCAGCAACTCCTCTCCAGTCTGGAAACTGCACTTCACGCGTTCATCCAGGCGGAAAAGTTCTCTGATAACGTGACCGCCATCGCAATCCGGCTGGCTCCGAAAGCGGCAGGAAGCTGACGCGGCAAACCAGGAACGCCTGAAAATACAATCAGTTTTTCCCTGCCGGATTCAGGGAGAAAGATGTTTCTGCCGATAAAAGACCTGAAGTATGAGCAGAACGCGACTCAAACTGGTTTTCGGGTTATGGCTGGCAGCCCTGGCGCTCCCGGCGGGCGCCGTCATGGATTACGGCCTCGACACCAGGCTGTCCGCTTCCATTTCGAACGCCGAAGGGCTGTATCAGGCTGGCCAGTGGGACAACGTCCTGTCGCTGGCACGGCAGATCATGAAGGATGCCCCGGCCGATCACCCCGCCCGCCAGCGCGCCTATGATCTGGTCGTCCTCGCGACCGACAGGCAGAGCAGAGAGAGGCTCGGCGAGCAGCAGCAGGCAACCGAAAAGAAAAGCAAGCAAAGCGCGGAACAACTCGTAGCCGAGGGATCGAAGCTGATGGGCGACAAGAAGTTCGCCGAAGCGCTCGACAAGTTCAAGAGCGCCTTGCGCGCCTACGGCGGTGACGCCGAGGCATGGTATCTGCTCGGGTATGCCTTTCAGCGCACGGACAAGCTGTATGAGGCTTACGGGGCATACAAGCAGTGCATCAAGCTCAATGAAAAGCATCCGAGAAGCCTGTTCCATCTTGCGGAACTGGCCTTCAAGTTTAAAAAATCGGCAGAGGCCGAAGAGTTCGCCCGCCGCCTGATCAGCGAAATCGAGAACCAGCTTGATCAGATGAACGGTCTGTTTTACGAACAGCGTGCGGCGAATCTCAACGACAAGGCCATTGCGACGGCTCGTAAAATCGGGGCATTCAAACGGAATCTCGCCCAGGCATCCTACATGCTGGGCCTGCTGACGGAAGACCGCGGCGCTCTTCAGGACGCGAAAACAGCTCTTGAACGGACCGTAAAGCTCGACCCGACCTCGATGGATGGATATTACCATCTCGGCAAAACGTATCTGCGGCTCGGCATTTTCCACCAATCGACCGTTGCTTTCGAACAGGCGATTCTGATCGGCGAGAACGCGTTCAAGGAAGACCGGGTCAAGGCTAAAAAGCTGCTCGACGAGGGCAAGGCAGACTCCGCCGTTGAAGCCGAGCTTCGCACGAAAATGATGGCCAGCCGGCTGGCGTTGTGCCATTACGGCCTTGCCGTCGCCAATCACCGGCGCAGCGATACGAACACCGCCCTCGACTCGATCGATAAAGCGCTCGAACTCAAGCCCGACTTTCTTCATGCACGTTTCGCACGCGCCATCTTCCTGGCTTCGAAACGTGAATTCCAGTCGGCGCTGTATGAAATGCGCCAGGTGCTTCAACAGGCCCCGCCCAACAGTCCGGAGGCCAGGCGCGCTGTTCAGACGCTCAAGCTCCTGATGGATCAGTCGATGGCTTCGACGCAGCCTCACCAGTATGCCGCGCAGAAGCCGTCAGACAAGACAATCGAGCTTGACGTGCCGGTCAAGCACATGCCGGGCATCGGCGGCCGCAAAGCGGAACGGGAATGGGAAAATCTGTTTCCGGTGATGAATGAAGTCCAGGGCCTGATCGACAAGGGCAACGTGCCTGAAGCCGTCAGAAGGCTGATTCACCTGGGCATCGAGCATCCCGATGTCGCCGAAGTCCATGCGGTTCTCGGCTTCTGTTACATGGAACAGAACCGGTGGGGCGATGCGGAAAAGGCATTCAAAAAAGCTCTCGCGATCAATCCGAAAGAGGCGCAGAGCCTTTCCAACCTGGCATACATCAATGCGATGCGCGGCACCCTGCTCGACAAGGCACTCGCCATGGCGAAACAGGCCGTCAGCATCGATGAAAACCGCGCGGCATTCAGACACACGCTTGGCTGGGTGTTGTTCAAGCAGGGCGAAGTCGACAAGGCGATCGTCGAGCTGAACAAAGCCGTTGAACTCGACCCGAACTATACGCTCGCCCGATATAACCTCGGGCTGGCCCAGTATCTCTCGGGGACCTTCGAGATGGCTCTCGTCTCGTTCGACACGGTTCTCGCCAAAAAGCCCGGTCACGTCAAGGCTGCTCTTTTCAAGGCTCTGACGCTTGCGAAGCTGAAAAAGGTGGCGGAATCCCTGGCGCTTCTTGAAAAACTCAAGAAGGATCTGCCCGAAAAGGAAACCCTCGGCAACGTCGTCTCGACCCTGCACGACCGGCTCAAGCTGGCCGAGGAGCGCAACACCGATCTGCCGATTCCCGTACTGAAGTCTCATGCGCCGATCGCGAAGCTGCTGGCCCAGGCCCGCATGTATCGCACGAAAGGGCTCGTGAACCATGCCAAGGAGCTGTATCTCGAGTGTCAGCGGCTTGCCCCGCGTGAGTTCGCTCCCTGGTATGAAATGGGCGACATGTATTCGAACGCCGGGCTTTCCCGGCCGGCTCTCGTCGCATGGGAGAAAGCGCTCGAAATCAACCCGAACTCGTATGAGCTGCAGTTCAATATGGGCCGCATGAATTACAGGCTCCAGAAGCGTGACAAGGCCCGCCAGGCGTTCGTGAACGCTCAGTCGATCAAGCCGGACGACCCAGAACCCCATTATTACCTGGGTCTCATGGCCTACGAAGACAAGCGGTTCGAGTCCGCTGAAAGTTATTCTCTCGCCGCGCTCCGTCTCAAGCCACGGTTCTACAAGGCGATGGCGCTGCTCGGAATGGCCCGGATCCGGCTCGGCCGCTACATGCCGGCCCGCGACGCCTATGAGATGCTGTATGCCCGGGCGCCGGCGGATTCGGCAATCAGGCGCCACGCCCGCAAAAAGCTCTGGGAGCTCACCCGGCTGCTCGCGCCCGAAAAGGGGCCGTCATACGCCAATGCCAAGCAGGTGCAGGAGGAGATTCAGCGCAAGGTTGAAGGCGGAGACCGCTCGCAGAGCGTATCACCAAAGAGCGTCGGGAAGCCGGTTCCGGAATACGGTCACACGATGACGACCGACGAAAAGCTGTGGGTGCTCAAGCGGCTCGAACAGTTCCCGGTGATCGCGCGTCAGGCGCCATACTCGTATGGCCCGGGCACGACCGGTTCGACGCTCAGCAACGATGAGAAGCTGTGGGTGCTCAA
>CAZQYQ010000012.1:0-32682 GCA_964597625.1 uncultured bacterium | reverse complement strand
CACACTGCCTGCATACTCGCGCATGCCCGGAGCGGACCTCGTCACCGAGGGCATTCTGACGCTGACCCGCACGGCGCAGATTCTCGAAGGCGACGCTCAGGCCGGTGAGAAAAATGCGGCGACGGCCATGGTCGAACTGTTCCGTGACAGCGATCAGATCGAGTTCGTCGTAGGTACAAGAATAAACGAAGCGCACCAGGACCCGACGCTGCCGATCGATCTCGAAATTCGCAGAAACATCATCAAGCGGATTGCCACGGCGCTCAGAGATACCTGGCTCAAAGAAGTCACCGTTCGTTTCATCTGAAACCGGAAAGGGCTGAACATGAAGAAAATCATCATTCGCATCTGCTCTGGAACGACCTGTTTCGTCATGGGCGCTGCCGAACTGCAGACGCTGGCGGAGCATCTGCCTCTGGAGATGAAAGAGCGGGTCGAGATTCAGCTTTCGCATTGCCTCGGTCTCTGCAACGACCGCAACTTCAGTCGTGCGCCATTTGTCACGATCGATAGCGAACCCATGGGCGAAGCGACGATTCCGGGCATCATTGCCCGGCTCGAAACGCTTGCGGGCGGAAAGGCGTAAGGGACAAGAATCATGTTCTTCGAAAACGATGCAACGCGTATTCGAAGGGAAGTGCTGGTCAGAATCGCCAGAGCTTTTCTCGACGGGAATCTGACGGGCGATATCGATCGCATTCCGCTTGAAATGCGCCCCCGCGACGCTGCCGCCGCGTCACGCTGCTGTATTTACAAGGACCGTGCGGTGATCCGCTATCGGTGCATGGCCGCGCTCGGTGTTGGGTTCGAAGAAGAGACGGACGAGCTGACGCCACTCTCGGAATTCGCGAAAAAAGCGCTGGATCGCGGCAAACTCGAAGGCCCCGTGCTTTCTATTCTGGAAATTGCCTGCCATGGCTGCGTGAAGACCCATTACGCGGTGACGAATGCCTGCCAGGGCTGCCTTGCGCGGCCATGCGCCGTGAACTGTCCCAGAAAGGCCATTTCCATCGTCGACGGCAGGTCGCAGATCGATCCGAACAGGTGCGTCAACTGTGGAAAATGTCAGAAAGTCTGTCCGTTCAACGCGATCATCAAGGTCCCGATTCCCTGCGAAGAAGCCTGTCCGGTCGGTGCCATCTCGAAGAATGGCCAGATGCGCAGCAGTATCGACTTCAGCAGGTGCATTTCATGCGGAAAATGCCTGCGTGCCTGCCCGTTCGGAGCGATCCTCGAGCGGTCTGAAATGCTCGATGTCCTCAAGGCCCTGCGCGGACCCCGGCCGGCTACGGCGATCATCGCTCCGGCCATCGTCGGCCAGTTTCCCGGCACTCTTGAACAGATCATGGCCGGCCTCAAGCGGCTCGGCTTTTCAGACGTCGTGGAAGTGGCTCATGGGGCCGATCAGACGGCCCGGGCCGAGGCTGAGGAGTTCAGTCACAGGATGAGGCAGGGTGCGAAGTTCATGACGTCGTCCTGTTGCCCTGCCTATGTGGACGCCGCCAGAAAGCACCTTCCCGAACTGCTTCCGCATGTTTCGAGCACGCCGACGCCGATGCATCTGACGGCAGCCGATGTGAAACGCCGGAATCCCGATGTATTCGTCACCTTCGTGGGGCCATGCGTTGCAAAGCGGGTTGAAGGAAGGAACGACCCACTGGTCGATGCCGTTCTGACATTCGAAGAACTCGGCGCGATGCTGATTGCCGGACGAATTGATGTTGCGACGTTCCCGGACGGGGCGCCCGAAAACCCTGCTTCGCCCGAAGGGCGGGGGTTCGCGGTTCAGGGAGGGGTGACGAAAGCCGTGCAGGCGTTCTCGGCGGCCGGTGAACTGGTGCGACCGGTTTCCATCAACGGGTTGTCCCGCGTTTCGCTGCTTCAGCTGAAAGCATTTCTGAAGGCCTGTCCGGGAAACTTCATCGAGGTCATGGCCTGCGAGGGTGGCTGCGTCGCCGGTGCCGGTGTTGTCGGCCAGGCCCAGGTTACCGCGCAGAAGATCAAGCTCCTCACCGAAACCGGCACCCAGAAGCCTCCGATCGATGAGAAGACGTTCCTACATCCCTGAGACAGCGGGTTACGGAAATACGAAATCACAGCGGGAAATGAATGCGGGGGATTGCCTTTTTCGTGAGCTTTTTGCTCTCTGCGCCTCTGTGGTTCTGTATTTTGGGATATCTTTCCGGGGGCTTCAAAATTGTTGTGCTTTGTACTATGATTGCCTCGACCCGAATTTTTACTGATTGATCGGAGCGAGGCAAGAAGAATGGCACAGCACATGTCCATGGAAGCCTGGGAAGAAGCGTTTGAAAAACTCTGCGAGGAAAAACTCGAGGAAGATCCGCTCTATGACTATATCCATCTCTATAAAAAAGGCCTGACCCCGGAAAAGGCTTTTGTCGCGTATCTGAAAGAGAATCCGGATTATCAGGAAAAGATGCAGGAACTTCTCGAGGAAAAACAGGAAGAAGAAGTTTCGAAGATTGACCCGGCGGAGCTTGCTCAACTGCAGGCAAAAGAGAAATTGCGCCGGGAAGCGATGGAGCGTCTGAGCCGCTACTGCCCGGAATGCGCCCGCGACATGGCCGGCAAGAAAATCTGTAAATGCGGCTACAAAAAGAAAAAGGCCGAGGCTGCCCTCTGAAATTTGCCGGCTGAATGGCTATGCCGGGAAAACAATCAGCCGAAGCAATCATTTTGTGATTGCTTCGGCTGAATTTGTCCTTTGTATTCCGTTATTCTTTCTGATATATCAACCGCGGCTCACTCCAGCGCGCGGGTCGAACCTTCGCCGAAGGTGATGCTGAAGATGCGATTTTCTTCGACGGCCTTGAGACTGTAGAAAACCACGTTGATTTTCGGATCGACGAGCTTGCCGCCGAGGAGATGCTTCTGATAGGTCTTGGCATTCGAGGTCTTGAGTTCCGTCCAGAGGCCGGTATCCGTCTTGCCCTTGATGGCGGCGACGGCATTGCGGATGTTCGGGAACTTCTTCGTCAGGACCGTCGTGACTTCATTTTCCCCGGACTGCGGGTCGCCCTTGCTCGAATAGGCGAACTGGGCCACGACATCCTTCACGAAGTCGCCTTCATAGGGGCCGCTTGAAAGGAAGGGAGTGACGTCCTTTTCGAGACCTGCGAAAATAAGTGTTACCGTGTATTTCTTGAAGAAGACGATGCCGTTGGCGACTTTGTGTTTGAACAGCAGTTCGCCTTTGTCCCAGCCTTTGATGAGCCGTTCGATCGTCGTGACTTCACGATCGAGAGCCTCTTCGCTCTTGCCTTTGACGACGACATATCCGTAGGTTGCCGCGTGTGCCGCGCCCGCGATAAAAATGGCGAGCACCAGGGCTGCGATTACGCGTAATGCCGATGTTCCGTTCATCCGGTTTCTCCCTTGCCGATATTTTGAAGTTGCATAAGATTGTACGGATAAATTGCCCAACCCACAAGAGGTCTCCGGATGAGAATCCCTCCAGACTGTGCATACGGGAGTTTGCCGACCCATGACCCGGCGAGATTGACTTCCCCGTGACTGGGGATACGTTTACCGTAGGTAGGTCTTTCCCGCCCCTCGGAAACCAGACTGGAGTTTTTCAGATGAGAGGAGCCTCTATATGGGAAAACAAGTTGGTGTCTGGGTAGATCGCAGAAAGGCCGTTATCGTAACGATCGCGCAGGATGAAGAGGTCATGCAGGTCGTTTATTCGATGATCGAAACGCACGGTCGCCCATCCGGTGGATCTAGGTCGAGAACGTTGTATGGGCCGCAGGAAGTCCTTGCCGATGATTCTCTTCAGAGGCAATCGTCCATGCATCTGAAAAAATATTACAATGATATTGCCTCCTATATGAAAAATGCCGATTACATCATGCTGATGGGGCCCGGTGAAGCCAGAGACGAGCTTCGAAAGAATCTCGACCGCAGGATGATGCGCGAGAAGATCCTCGCGGTCGAACCCGCCGAGAAGATGACTGACCGGGAGGTTGCCGCCAGAGTTCGCGCTTTCTACGCAAACCTCTGAGCTTGTTCTCGTGTCCGCGGGGGGCGGGTCAGTTTTTTCGGGCGCATCGGATCGCGTCTCTGCGAATACAAGAAGTTGCCTGCCAGCCTGATACTCGTGTACGGAGAATTGTGTGGATATTGACGAAGATGTGTGCTATCCTGAGAAATCATCTGATGCGTTTTTCAACGATCAGTGAATGGCCGGAAGCATTCGGCCCGCGAGGCGGTCTGACGACCGATCGCATATCCAGGGCCCTGGTGGCCCGAACGGCGGCCTGACCGGCGCATCCACCGTTTCCCCTCTCCGCCGGAGGAGCCGGCGCAGATTCGCTTTTAGCGGCGCCGGGAAAGGTTTTCACGTATTTACATGTCCCAGAATTTTTCACGCAGCAATTTTTCTACACCCACGTTTTCCAGACCCAATGAGCTTCGCAACAGCACGCCGCAGCATCGGAACGACGCCGAACGCCGCACGACCGAGCATGCCGGTTCATTCAACACCGTCCAGGCTTCTGCGACGACATCCGCGCCGAAACCGGCGACCCCGTCCGATATCGAATTTTCCTCCTTTGGCCTCTTCCCGGCCCTGAATCAGGGGTTGAAAGACCTCGGGTTCACACGGCCGACCCCGATTCAGGCCCAGTCGATTCCACCGGCCCTGCTCGGCCGGGACGTGCTGGCGTGCGCCATGACCGGCAGCGGCAAGACGGCGGCGTTCATGCTTCCGATCCTGAACCGGCTCCTTCAGGGCGGCGCTGGCAAAACCCGTGTGCTCGTTCTTTCGCCCACCCGCGAACTCGCGGCTCAGATTGCTGAGCATACGACCGAGCTGGCCCGTCACACGGCCCTGAGAGTCGCCCCGGTCTTCGGGGGCGTTGGAATGGGGCCGCAGCAGGCAGCATTCACGCGTGGCGTCGAGATCATCATCGCTACTCCCGGCCGTTTGCTCGACCATTTTCAGTATGACTACGCGAAACTGAGCGATCTGAACGTTCTCGTGCTCGACGAGGCCGACCGCATGCTCGATATGGGCTTTTTGCCCGATATCCGGCGCGTGATGCGGCATCTGCCGAACACGCCGCGCCAGACCCTGTTCTTCTCGGCGACGATGCCGGCGCCGATCGCCGAACTGTCGCGCGAAATGCTTCGCAACCCCGTCGCGATCGACATCGAGCGGCCCTCGAAACCCGCAACTGGAATCGCGCAGACCGTGTATCCGGTTTCGTCGGAACTGAAGACGAAGCTTCTTCTGAAGCTGCTCGAAGACAAAAATATCAAGAACGTTCTCGCTTTCACGCGCACCAAGCACCGCGCAAACCGGCTGGCCGACTTTCTCGACCGGCACGGCGTCAAATGCGCCAGAATTCACGGAAACCGCAGCCAACTGCAGCGCACCCAGGCCCTTGCCGGCTTCAAGGACGGCGATTATCGGGTGCTTGTTGCGACCGATATCGCGGCCCGCGGAATCGACATCGAGGCCCTTTCCCACGTCGTGAACTTTGATGTGCCGCATATCGTCGAAGATTACATTCATCGTATCGGCCGCACGGCTCGTGCATCCATGGTCGGCGACGCCCTGACCCTTGTCGCTCCCGACGAAGAAAACGACCTGCGCCAGATCGAACGGCACCTCACCCGCAGACTGCCGCGTGCCACCCTCGCTGATTTCGATTACAGCCAGAAACCGGACGACCGCCTTGAAATCCCTCTCGGCGAGCGCATTGCAGCTATCCGAGCCCGCAAGTCGGAAGAGCGCGCCCGTGCCCGCGCAAAGGTGGAAGCGAAGAATGCCCGCATTCTCGAACAGTTCGGCCAGTCGAATGGTGGGCGATCCGAACAACCGAAGCGCCAGACCGGCTACCGCGGCGGATACCGGACCCAGCAGAATACGGCTGAAGCTCCTGCCCGGTCTGAATACCGCACGAATCAGCCGCAGACGCCTCGGAATACCGCTCACACGTCTGGCAATCAGCGTCCGCCAGCCCGCACGACGGCGCCATGGCATGCCGAAGAAACCGGTGCCCCGTCCCGCGACACCCGGCCCCGTCAGCAGAACCGCTACGGCAGATAAGCTCAAATAACACTACGTAACAGGATGTAAAGACCCCGTGTGGAGAGTTTCTCCCGCGGGGTTTTTCTTTCGCCGGAACCGGGTTACTGATACGTGAGGCCGGTCAGCCGCTTCAGGATATCGATCTCGCGATTGAGAGCGGGGTCGCCGATGACCTTCGCCTCGCTGACGAAATACCGCTCAAACTCGCGAAATGCGTCGCCGGCGGCTTTCGAAACACGCAAAGGCTCCGAGGTCCGTTCCCAGGAATTGAGGCCGAGTCTGCGCTTTTCCCGGTATCGCGCATCATGCCCGATTCCGCGTTCATTGAGAATCCAGTCATGAATGAGGTCGCCGTAGCGGGCAAGCAGAACACCCTTGCGGATCCCGTCATTATCGAAAAACCCGCTTCCGGACAAGGCTGATTCAGGGATCTCGACCTGTTGCACGTTCGATTCGGTCATGCCGGAGCGGTTCTCGAAGCTGATGCGCAGCAGCATGCCGGGCTCACCTTCCGTACGGCGCAGCTTGAGCAGGACAATGCCGCCACGCGTCCCTTCGTCCGTCGTTTTCGATGGAAACAGCGTGCGCACGCGCATGATCTCGCCGGTGGCTTCGTCAGCTTCGGGAGAACCGTACACTCTTTCGATCGCGCATTCCTTCGATTCGAGACTCAGCACCAGGTCGAACACCAGGGGCGTCACCATCAGCTCGAACTCATCATCGAGGCGGCGCGCGAACTCGCGTGACGAGTGGATCGAATAATAATTAGCGCCTCGTATCTTCGTGATCGATTCGGTGAGCTGCGTGTTGAAGTCGACGCCGATGCCGATGAACGTAAGATATGTGCCGAGCCGGCTGTTTGCCCTGGTGATGCCGAGAAGGCCCGATTCGGAAGTGTCGTCGACGTTCGGCTGGGCATCGGTCAGGAAAACGACGCGATTTTCATACTCGCTGCGATCGGCTGCTGCAAGCCCTTTGAGCATCTCACAGCCCATTGTCAGACCGTCTTCCATGTTTGTGGCGCCTCCGGGCATCAGCTCCAGGATGTGGCGGCTGATCGCGGCCATGTTGGTTTCTCTGATCAGCCTGAGGGGTTTGGCCTGTACCGCGGAGTCATCGTAGATCACCATTCCGAACCGGTCGTCGGGCTTCAGATGCTTCAGCATTGCTGTGATGCTTTGGCAGGCGATTTCGAGCTTGGTGCTCGTGAAATCATTCTGACCTTCAGACTCGTTGCTGATTCCGTTCCGGGCCCGGTCATAGTAGTACTCGTCGAACGATGCGCCCATCGAGCCGGAGATGTCGAGAACGATGACCAGATTCAGCTTTTTTCTCTGAAAATCAGCCTGCTTCATATCTGAGTTGAGGCCGATGGAGAGATACGTTTCCGTTTCACCGGTGAGTGGGTGCCGGCTCACGGCGCATCGATAGGTCGGGAAAAAGAGCCGGCCGTTTCCGGGCACGGGCTCTTCAGATGCCTGACGGGTGGTTTTTCCGGTATCGAAGCCGTAGTCATAGAACAACCCTTCAAACGTCAGGTCGGTTGGAAGGGGCAGATACCCGTTTTCGATATTCGTCCGGAAGTTTCCAACGTCTTTCGCGCCTCCGACCGAGTATCCCATGTCGCTTGCGATGCGGCCCTGGTCGGTGATGCTGCCGATCATTGGCCCGGCGACGGAAGCCAGCAGCGCGATGGTGAACATCAGGATGCCGAAGTTCAGAGCCCATCCGCCGAGAATCAGCAGCCTGAAAAACTCAACGCCAAACCACAGGGCCGGGATCCAGATCAGGGGGGCTGGAACGCTTGCCGGCCGGAAAAGCCAGTCATCCGTGGCGCCGAAGATGTCGAACGCCATGTGCATCAAGGCCTGGCCAAGACTAGAGAGAATCGTTGCTGCCAGAAGCACCAGCATCAGCTTGCGGAATCTCGTCATGACCCTTCTCCTCTCGCGCCGATGGCGCAAAGCGATAGAATTGTGTCGTGAAGGAACCGGCCCGCGGGATGTTCAGACAATGCTTCGCCCCTCGCCGCGTCCGGCAGAGGGCGGGCGTTCACATGGGAAGGCGGAAGGCAGGATCTTGTCCCATCCAATGGCTGCTGGGAGATGCAATATTATAATAAAATCTATATATTGACCATGATGTCTGTCAGAACCAGTGCCGGCAGAACCTGTTCAGACTTCACTCCGGCATGCGCGGCATCGCATGGCTGATCCGGGCCCAGGCGACCGGACAGCGGACGGCGAATTCTTTCAACCGGGAATCATGGGCGCTTACAGGCAATATAGGCAAGGTTCGAAGGATTGCCAACCAACGTTTTGCGGCTCCGATCCTTCCGCGGCATTTTTCCCTGGCGAACTGCCGGCTTGACAAGAGAACAAATGTACACTATCTTTTGTCTTGGAGAACAAATGTTCACCAGAGAAAGGGGGGTGCATGACGCCGGTTGCAAACGATGAAGCCTATCTGAAGCATCTCCAGGATTATTACGCGCGGTTCCGGGGGCTTCCTTCGTATAACCGCCTGAGCGAACTGCTGGGGCTGGCTTCGCGGTCGGCAGTCGGCAAAGTGCTTCAGCGGTTGAGGCTGGCCGGGTATCTCGATCGAACGCCCGACGGCGTGTGGGTTCCATCGGCACGGTTCTTCGAACGGGTCGTGGCTGATGCTTCCGTGCCTGCCGGCCTGCCCGTCTCGCTCTCCGATGTCGGGGCTCGCCCGTTCGCCATCGACCAGTACCTGATCGGAGCGCCGTCCCGCACGGTTCTTGTGCCGGTTCGCGGCGATTCGATGATCGATGCCGGCATTCATGAAGGCGACGTTGCGGTCGTCGAGTGCGATACCCGCCCCGGAAAAGGCGACATCGTAGTGGCAATCGTTGACGGAGAATACACGCTCAAGACGCTTGAACGCGAAGGGGGGCAGTATGTATTGAAGCCTGCCAATAACCGGTATCCGACGATACGCCCGAAGGGCCGCCTCGAAATATTCGGCCTGGTCGTCGGCCTTATTCGCAAATATCGAAAGTGAAGAAGAGCACAGCGAGAAGCTTCACCACGGAATACACGGAGAACATAGAGAACCCACGGAGATACCCCGGTTGAAATATAAAACGAAATAGATGACGAACCGCAGAGACTCAGAGGCACAGAGACTGGCTTCGGAAAAGTCATCAGACAGGGTATTTCTGAGACTCTCTGGTGCGATTTCAGTCTCGTCGGAGAACCTCCGCATGAAATGAACATCCGTATTCTCTGCACATGAGGTGCTTATACCCGCGACCATGCGGGAGTCCCCTGGGATAATGCACCAGAATGGCGCGCATATCGAGGGGATAAGCATAATCTGTGCGCTCACGCATGATGACCAAAGATCTCTGTGAAACCTCTGGATTCATTATGCCCTCTGTGATTCAGCGCTTAGAGAGAAGGGCCGGGCTGATATGCGAAATAGAATCATACAGATAGAATGCCCCTGGCGCGGAGGCGACATGGCGGCGGCGGGAGGGCTTCTTGCCCGGCCCGTGCCGGCCGGATTTCCTTCGCCGGCCGATGATTATCTCGAGTCGCGCATAAGTCTTGACGACTATCTGATATGCCATCGCGAGGCCACGTTCTTTTTGCGGGTCGAAGGCGACTCGATGCAGGGGGTGGGTATCTTTGACGGTGATCTCCTGGTCGTGGACCGCGCGCTGGTCCCGGTTGACGGCAGTATCGTCATTGCCGTGATCGACGGCGCGTTCACGGTGAAACAGTTTTACCGAAAGACGGGCGGGGGCGCCCTTCTGAAGGCTGCGAATCCCGCCTATGCTGATATGGAAATCAGCCCCGATCGCGAACTGATTCTCTGGGGGATCGTGCGATGGGCGATTCACCGGGTATGACCATGAAACGGCGATCGATAGCGCTTGTAGACGCGAATAACTTTTACGTCTCGTGCGAGCGGATTTTTCAGCCGGGGCTTGAAGGCCGCCCGGTGGTCGTTCTGTCGAATAACGACGGCTGCATCGTGTCTCGATCGGCTGAAGTCAAGGCCCTTGGGGTTCCGATGGCTGTTCCGTGGCATCAGCAGACCGCTCTGGCCCGCGAACACGGCATCATCGCGCTCTCGAGCAATTACGCCCTGTATGCAGACATGTCGAATCGCTTCATGAACGTCCTGGCCGGGTTCAGCCCGTCCCAGGAAATATACTCGATCGACGAGTGTTTTCTCGACCTTGGCTGTTTCGATTCGATGGCTGCAGGCGAGGCTGACCGGTATGCGCGGCAGATCAGAAATACGGTCAAACAGCTTGTCGGATTGCCGGTCTGCATCGGAATCGGACCCACGAAGACCCTGGCGAAGCTTGCGAACCGCATCGCGAAAAAGGACCCCGAGCGGGATGGTGTCTGCGATCTTGGGCCGCTTGCGCAGGATGTACGCGATGCGCTGATGGCGCGCATTCCCGTTGACGACGTATGGGGCGTCGGATACCGGTTCGCGATTCGCCTTCTGGCGCTCGGCATTCACACCGCTCTCGACCTTCGCCGTGCCGATCCGGCGTTCATCCGGTCGAAGTTCAATGTTGTTCTGGCCCGCACGGCTGCCGAGTTGAACGGAGTGCCGTGCATCGGGTTCGAAGAAGCTGCGCCGCCGAAACAGCAGATCGTGTCGTCGCGATCATTCGGCGTGCCGGTCAGCGAACGCGCCGCGCTTGAAGAGTCGGTCGTGGCCTATATGACACGGGCGGCCGAAAAACTGCGGCGACAGGCTTCCACGGCGGGCATGGTGACGGTGTTCCTGCTGACGAACCGGTTTCAGGAAGAGGAAGCGCAGTATCATGCGTCTCATACCATCGCGCTCGAAGAAGCCACCGATGATACGCGACGTCTCATCACGGCTGCGGTCGAGGCTTTACGGCACATCTACAAGTCCGGTTTCCGCTACCACAAAACCGGGGTTATCCTCGGCGAGATCGGCAGCAGAAAAATCCGTCAGCCGTCTCTCTTTTCCGGGACCGACGAACCCGGTCTTGAGCGGGCTCATTCGCTCATGGCCGCCGTCGACAGGGCGAACGCATCGTTCGGGCGGGGCACCGTGCGATTTCTCGGTGAAGGAACGACCCAACCCTGGAAGCTGCGCGCCCGGTTTCGCTCGCCACGGTATACGACGCGTATCTCGGATATTCCGGTTGCCCATGCTGCCTGAGTCACAGGCGGCGGGAATACCGGCCGGCCGCCCTTTCTGCTATCCTTGATCATCTGCTTCTGCCCAACCCCGAAGGGAGTTTCCACGGATGCACGGCCGCATCATCATGCATATCGATATGGATGCCTTTTATGCATCCGTTGAACAGCTCGATCATCCGGAACTTCGCGGCAGGCCCGTCGTTGTTGGCGGCACCCATCGCAGCGTGGTTTCCGCCGCTTCCTATGAGGCACGACGATTCGGCATTCACTCGGCGATGCCCATGACGCAGGCTTTGCGGCTCTGCCCCCACGTGGCTGTACAGCCTGTTCGCATGGCCCGATATCAGCAGATCTCCGGGCTGGTCATGACGTTTCTCGAAACCCTTTCGCCGCTTGTGGAACCGATGTCATGCGACGAGGCCTACATCGATCTGAGTGGCACCGAGCGCCTCTTCGGCCCGCCTGAAGAAGTGGCGATGTATGCAAAAAAGCGTATTCGCGAGCTGACCGGCGGCCTGACCTGCTCGGCCGGGATCGCTCCGGTACGATTTCTAGCAAAAATAGCATCAGATATGCGTAAGCCGGACGGACTGGTCGTCATTTTGCCTGACCAGGTCATGGGCGTTCTGACGTCGCTCCCGGTCGGCAGATTGCCGGGGGTCGGCAGTCACACCGAAGAAACGCTGAAGCGGCTCGGCATACGTACCGTCGGCGACGTCAGGCGGTATCCGCAGGAATGGTGGAAAAAGCAGGCGGGAAGCGGCGGAATCAGTCTCTGGGAAATGGCGCACGGAATTGATACGACCCTCGTCGTTCCTGACGGCGAGCCAAAATCGAGCAGCGCCGAGGATACGCTTGCGGCGGATACCTTTGATCGTGACGAGCTGGCGCTCTGGATCCGGCGGCAGGCGGAGAGCGTGGCGGAAGATCTGAGAAAGCAGAGATATTTCGGCAGAACGGTTCGATTGAAGATCAAGTTCGCAGATTTCACGCAGATCACCCGCCAGGTGACCTTACCGGAACCCTCTCAAAGCACGAAACTGCTTGCTGATACGGCCCTGGAGCTTCTGACCGGCCTGGATCTGCCGAAATCGGTGCGGCTCATCGGAGTCGGAATGGCCCACCTGACGCATGACCCGAGACCACCGACCTTATTCGGGGACGATGAACTTGCCCGGCTTGAGGCGCTCGATCATGCCGTCGATGCGGTTCGGGGGAAGTTCGGCCGCGCATCGGTGCGGCGTGGCGGCCGCGAACCGATGCGTGGTGAATAATGAAAACGCAGACCGCCCCGGCCTTGCGGCCGGGGCGGTCTGCTGGAAAACCCGTTGATCAGATCAGGGGGCGGAGCCAGTTGAGCTTCATGAGAAGCTTGAGCCGGTCGAGAACCTTCGGATCAGAGTGGCTTTCAGGCCCGAACAGGGTTTTGATCGAGCCGTCGGCCTGGACTTCGATCTGATACTGGTGGGAGTTGCGCATATCTTCGGCAATGCGGTTGGCAACCTGTGTTGCAAACGGCTTCGATTTCACGACAGCGACTTCCTCTGAGTTGATCTGTTCGCTCACATAGTCCATGTTATAGGTGCCGATGACAGCGATGGTGCGGTCGAACACGAAAACCTTCGAGTGAAGCTTATTCTGAAGCTTGTATGCATAGATCTCGGCCGTGGGCATCTTCTTGAGAATCTCTCGCCAGTCGCCAAGGAACATTGCCTGGGTGAGAAGGCTGTCCGAGCTCATCGGAGAGTTGGTCTGGATGATGATTTTCACGCCGCGATTGCTGGCGCGCTGCAGGGCCGCTTCAGCCTCGGGGGTCAGAACGACATAGGGATTCTGGATGATGATTTCACTCTTGGCTGAATCCATCAGCGAGATCAGGTTGAAGGTGATCTCGTTCTTGAACCCGGTGCGGGAGTGCTTGTCGAGCAAACGGACCGGCCAGGCGTGCTCACCCTGGAACAGTCTGAAGTCGGAATACCCGACGAGATGCGGATACAGCTTCAGCTCGGCATTGACAGCGCCGACCAGCGACTGGGTTTCAGACGAGAACTTCTTCGGATCTCTGAGTTCGAACATGCCGCCGCCAAGCATGTAGCGACGCATTGCCTGGTAGGCGATGTCGAGGTGGCGGTGCATGTCGTCGATATTGCCGAAGACATCGCCGCCGACGGCATAGTTGCTGCCGGCCTTGAACTCTGATTCGAAGGCTTCAAGGGCCTGCTTCGAAACGAGTTTGCTGCGGATGACGACGTCGGTATCGCGATACACGGTCGGCACATCGCGCGGGTCGACGAAGTAGTTCATCGAGATATTGCGGCCGCCGGTGATCAGGTATTCGCCGTCCACGAGCAGGATCTTGTCATGGTTGCTGGCGGTGATCTTGCGGATATCCTCGAACGCGGCCAGCAGCTTCGAACTGACCGGGTTGTAGACGCGAACCGTCACGTTCTTGAATTTGGCCAGTTCCTGCAGGATATCCTGGCCGATGAACTTGCGGGCCAGGCCCTTGGTGCCGCGTGCATCGACCATGAGGCGGATCTCGATGCCTTCACGGGCCTTTTTGAGAAGCATGCCGAGCATGCTTTTCCCGAAAATATCCGGCTCGACGATGAAATATGTCGTGTCGATCGAGTGCCGGGCATTCTCCATGATGTACCAGCGGGCATACCAGGCCGTGACGTTATCCGGCATGAACCGGACAAGTGCCTTGGCATCGAATTCAGCCGACATGCGGTCGAAGCAGTCTTCGACGCCGGTCGTTGGGACGGGAGCCTGTTTGCCGGCATAAGCCGCACCGGTCGCGACCAGGAGCAGCAGCACCAGCAGACAGTTGAACAGCCAATGAGTCTTGTTCATGAACGGCACCTCCGATGGAATACCCCGTGTACAGAGCCCACAATATCTTTTCATTTTACCATGCCGCGCCACCCCTCTGGGGAACTCTGAAGAAGGTGGCAGAAAACCCGTGAAGATGAAAAATGCCTTGATCGGCCGCTTCCCCGAGTGGCATCATGGAAGGAGGCGATTGCGCCTCGAGAAAGATGGTCTTCGGGAGATGAACGGAAAGAGCACGGAGGAAGAGAATGATTGAAACCAATTCAGGCTTTTGCACTTTCGGTCAGACAATGGTTCCATTGAACACCTGGGAAAAAATAGTAAACCAGATAAGAGCTTCAAGAGAAGAACCGGATCTCGAAAAGAAAATAGACATCATCATTGCGGTGCTCGTGAACATCCGCCTCCTCGACAAGGAAGACAAACTTCCCGATGGAAGGGATCTGAAGGAAAACATCGAAACCATTTACAAGAAGGTGCTGGATGAGACGGTGCTCACGCTCAACACCATGCAATCCCCTTCCAACGAGTATATTTATTATTCCAGGGAACTGCTGAAGAAACTTCCGATCCGTAGCGGCGGCAACGATCTGATCGGAGACATCCGAAGTGCGGCTGAATATTTTGAAGAAGGCCGAACCGGAAGCGACCCGATGCTTTCCTTCGCGGGCGATCTGAGAAAAGAGGTTCACAGGAAACTCTCACCCCGGATTCTCAGCAAATATATTGCGCCATATCTGGAGTTCATCAGGAACGGGAATTCCGAGCCGTTGAAAGCAGCGGGCTATATGGCTCTTGCGAGCAGATTCGATCCGAAATCGGAGGATCCGAAGTTCATCGAGCTTGCCGAAGAGATGGACGAAAAGCTTACCTACCTCTGGGATTACGAAACCGGCGACATAACGGTCGTGAAGGCGAACCTGGCAAAGAGTCTGGAGCTTTTTGAGAAGTGCTTTCTGCGGAAAGAGATGGAGACATTCCTGGAAATCAGCACTCCTCAGTATATTCACAATACTCTCAATCTCGTCGACTGTCTCAAGCGACTCGCCAGTTTCAAGATGCTCCTGAAAAAATCCTATTTTGAAAAACGAATTGAGCTGTATGACTTTCTGAATCTCGATCTCGATATTGGAAGGCTGGTCTTCATTTTCACCAACGATCTCACCAACAACCATTATGAGACGGTGACGTTCGGCAACATCAAGGAATGCGTGATTCTCGTGAGAGAACTGCTCGGTCTTCTCAACCAGAAAGGGATAATCCCCGAGAAAAACGAAAAGTTTCTCAAAGACCTGGGTGATATATATGCGATGGAATCTATCGATGTATTGAAAACCAAGAGATCGATGCAGAACATTTCGATCGAGCTGCAGCAGTTCATGCAGAAAAACACCTTTTCCCGGCTTGGCCAGATGCTCAATCATGTTCTCGAAGCTTACAAGGTGCCCACATCGAGCCTGTCCCCGATGAAAGACAGATTTTTCAACAATTTCGTCAGGACGACCGAATTCCATGCCGTCAATGAGTTCATCGAAAAGATCGTCATATTTCTGAACCGTGAACTCGCCGTGAAGAGCGCTGAGAACAGCCTCTACGGAAAATTCAAAGCGACCGAGCTGCCGGCGGTGAACTCCAACTATGACGCCTTCATCGCCACAACCTGGACTCCGACGCCGGATTCAATCAGGCCATTCCTGGGCGGAAAGGGCAATGGAATCATCGATATGCATCACCTGGCGATCAACATTCCCCATGCGTTTATCCTGGGATTGCCGATCTGCAAGGAGATATTCAACGAAAATATTGATAAGCAGGGTTTCCGGGCCGCCATAAAACGATACCTCGGCCAGCTCGAGGAAAAAACCGGGAAAAAGCTCGGCTGCCCGGACAATCCTCTGCTCGTGTCGGTACGATCCGGAACCACCATTTCCCTCCCGGGGTCGATGTGCACCATTCTCAACGTAGGTCTGACTCCTGATATTCTAAAGCCGCTGGCCGCGCGGAATGGCGCGGTATTCGCCTCGAACATCTATTACAGATTCCTGAAAAACACCCTGGTGGCACTGGAAATCAGCGTGAAAAAGGAAGACGCCGGAGGAATCGAGGCGGCGATCGGGCAGGCGGAAAAAATCGTCAGAAAAGAGCTTGGAGATGAGTTCCTTGTGGACCCCTTCGAACAGCTGGTCAAGTGTATCGAGCTCGTCTTTGCGTCGAGCAGATCGAAAACCGTCAGGGAGTATCTGAAGGAACTGTCCATAGAAGTGGTCTACGGGACTGCGGTAACGATTCAGCAGATGGTGTTCGGAAACAAAAACGGGGACTCCCTGAGCGGCGTCCTTTTCACCAGGAATCCGATTAACGGCAAGGACGAGCTTTTCGGCGAGTTCAAGGAAATGACTCAGGGCGAAGATGTCGTGATGGGAAATATCATCACCCATACCGTTGCCGCCATTCCGCCGAAGATCAAGGCCGAGCTGATCAAATATAAAAACATCCTCGAACGCGAACTGAAACACGATCTCGACATCGAGTTCACCGTTGAGGACGGCAAGCTCTACCTTCTGCAGACCAGGCGCGCAAGCATCAGCAATTATGCCAAGCTCGTCGTCGACACCGACATGCTGAAAAAAGGCATCATCAACTTCGACGAGTTCAAAAAAAGACTTGAAAGGCTCTGCACCTCGAATCCGTTCATCTCTGTTCCCCGCGCCGAGAAAGAGTTCCTTGAATGGAAACCTCCCATCAGCGAGGGGGTTCCGATCAATCATGGCATCATCTGGGGAACTCTGGTATTGACCCCGGAAAAACTCGAAGAAATCAAGGCCAACCGCGAAAACATCATCTTTTTCGCGCAGAACACGAAACCTTCGGATTTTTATATCATCAACAATTCTCACGGCATAGCGACCGTCTATCCGGGCAGAACCTCGCATGCGGCCATAACCTCGATAACCCTGAACAAACCGTGTATCGTCGGGTGTTCGAATGCCGTGATCGACCTTTCCCAGAAAACCATTACCTTCAAGGGCGAGACGGACATCACCCTGAAGGAAGGGGAACTGATAACGCTCGATGCGAACGGCGGATACATCTATCGAGGCACCGCGCCCCTGTCCAGCAGCTTCATCAAGACACACAATATACTAGATACTATACGAAAAATCAACTCTCCGGCCGAGGCGGCGGACGAAGTCGAGCGAATCCTTCATGAGAAAGTCGCGATTCTGGAAAAGGAGACGGGGTTCCACAAGAAGGTTGTCACGAGCGCCGAGAAAGAAAAACTCGTGGGCAGGAATGTCCTGGTGCGACTCGACCTGAATGTCCCGCTTTCGAAGGGGAAAATCACCGATTCCACGAGAATCGATGCCGCTCTTCCGACCATCAGATATCTGATCGAGTCAGGCGCCACGCCGATTCTGTGCTCTCATCTCGGCGAGCCCGACAAGCAGGAAAAAAAGGGAAAGTCGCGGGAAGAGATCTATTCGGAATACAGCCTGAAACCCGTTGCAGAGTATCTTCGAACTGTTTTCAACGATCTTGTCTTTCAGGAAAACAGCATCGCATCTTCGGGAGTTCTCATTCAAAAGGCGGATATCGTCAAAGGGAAGGTCAACATCCTCGAAAACCTGCGCTTCGCCATCGGCGAAAAAGAAAACGATCTGGTTTTTGCCAGAGGGCTTGCGGGTCTTTCAGACGGGATCTTCGTGAATGATGCCTTTGGAACCAGCCACAGAAGCCATGCTTCGATAACCGGAGTGACGAGATTCGTCGCCATGAAACTTGCCGGGCTCCTTGTGGAAAAGGAATTGAAGTATCTCGGAAACGCCGTCAGCACGCCTCAGCGCCCCTTTGTCGGCATCACCGGGGGTTCGAAGATCTCGACGAAACTTGGGATCATAGAATCGCTGCTTCAGAAGATCGACCTGCTGATTGTCGGCGGCGGCATCGGATACACCCTTCTGAAGGCCACGGGCTTCGATGTGCAGAAGTCGCTGGTGGAAGAGTCGATGCTCGAAACCGCGAAAAAGCTCATGGACAAATACGGTGACAAGATCATCCTCCCGCGTGATTTCGTCATCACCGATCATTTCGATTTCGCCAATCAGAGCGTCGGCAATCTCGAAAGAAACGTGAAAACGATCAAGGAAGGCTGGGAATCCTTCGATCTCGGCGAAGAGTCGATCAACCATGCCCTGGAAATTCTTGAAAAGGCAAAGACGATTCTCTGGAATGGCCCGATCGGAGCATTCGAGATAAAGGAAGGCTCGGTGGGAACGACCAGATTGGCGCTGGAACTCGCAAAAATGGCGGAAAAAGGGAAGATCGTCATTATCGGTGGCGGTGATTCCGCGGCAGCCGTGAAAACCGCGGGGGTGGCGGAAAAAATGACCCATGTTTCGACCGGCGGAGGCGCCAGCCTGGAATTCCTCGAACGACTGACCCTTCCCGGCATTTCGGTCCTGGATTCCGAATAAAACGCATTCGCCAGTTTCGGCAGGCACGGGATCGAATCAGTTTTGCATGCTCTGCAAATGTTTGTTCAAGAGATCCGCCAGGTCCGTGATCCGATATGGCTTATGAATGCGGTCCGTGAACCCGAAATCACTCGGCCGGGCCATGGCGGGGTCGTCGGAATAGCCGCTCGAGGCAAAGACCGGCAGGTCGGGAAATATCTTGCGCACCTCTTTGATCACTTCTTTGCCGCCCATGGAGCCGGGGATGGTCAGGTCGAAAAAGGCCGCACGGATCTGGTCTTGCCGTTCCCGGGCTTGCGCGAAAAAGTGCAGTGCCTCAGAACCATCCTTTGCTTCGACCAGGGTGTATCCCATGATCCTGAGCATTTTGCCCATGACATCCCGGATGAAGTCCTCGTCATCCATGATCAGGATCGTGCCGTTTCCCTGATGACTCGGCAGGCAGGCAGGTTCATTCTTCGCGGTTTCCTGACCTGACGCGGAAAAGTAGAGATGGACCGTCGTTCCTTTTCCCAATACGGAATCGACCCCGATGAATCCGTCATGCTTCTGCATGATGGAATGGCATATCGAGAGGCCGAGTCCGTTTCCCTTCTGTTTGGTCGTAAAAAAGGGATCGAAAATCCGGCCGAGCAGATCCCCGGGAATTCCAATGCCGACATCGGCGATGGACACTTTTACATATCTGCCGCCCGGCAACGAGGGAATTGTCCCCTCCTTGAGAAAGATGTTTCTTGCCGATATTTCGATCTGGCCTCCGAGAGGCATCGCCTGCTGGGCATTGATGACGATGTTGTCGATCACCTGTCCGATCTGATTCTCGTCGAAGTCGCAAAGCCAGAGATTTTGGTCGAAATGATACTCGCATCTGACATTCGAGCCCGAAAGGGCGAATGCCGCATTATCCAATATCAACGTGGAAAGCTGGTTCGCTTTCCGTACAGGCGTCCCGCCTTTGGAGAAGGTGAGAAGCTGCTGCGTCAGATCTCTGGCGCGGTTGAAGACGCTGAGGGCTTTGTCGAGATGGTTCAGAGCTTCCGGGGTTCCCATGCAGAAGGAGCGTGCCAAGTCCAGGTTTCCGAGAATCCCGCACAGGAGATTGTTGAAATCATGTGCGATGCCGCCGGCCAGAACCCCCAAAGAATCGAGCTTGTCGATACGACGCAGGCTGTCCAGCAGCTTCTGTTTCTCCGTCATGTCGCGAAAGACCAGGACCACCCCGATGGCTTTGTTGTTCCGGTCCATGATGGGAGCTCCGCTATAGGAGACCATCCGCTCGGTCCCGTCCTGTGATATCAGGATCGTGTGACCGTCGAGTTCGACGATGTCGCCTGTCGAAAGGACTTTCTCGACCGGGCTTTCGCAAGGCTGACGGGTGATCTTGTTGACGATCCGGAAGGTTGGGAAAAGGGGCATTCCTTCGGCTTCCTCCTGTTTCCATCCGGTCAGGTGCTCGGCGGCCTTGTTCATGATCACGATCCGGCCGTGGATATCTGCCGTGATCACTCCTTCCCCGATGCTGCGGAGGGTGATGGCCAGCCGCTCCTTTTCGGCGGCAACGGCATCTTCAGCCAGCTTCCGGTCGGTGATGTCAATGGCGTACCCGGCCAGGCAGCGTGGTCTGCCTTTGATATCGATAGGAAATTTGATCGTGGTATACCAGCGACCATTCAATTCTTCCTCGATCATGACCTGCTTTCCTTCGGATAAAACCCGGAGATCTTCGGCGAGAATTTTCCCGGCCCTCTCAGGTGAATACAGATCTTCCGCGGTTTTCCCGATTATTTCCCCGATGGGTTTTCCCAGGATTTCGGCGTGATTGCTGCTCAATCTGATGAACCTGAGCTTTTCGTCCTTGAAAAAAACATAGATCGGGCTGTGGTCCATGAACTGTCTGAAAACCTCCTCGCTCTCACGCAAGGCGACTTCGGAGCGAAGGCGCAACAGCATTCCCCCTATCTGAAAGGCGATGGTCTCCAGCGAATGACACGATTCAGGAGGAATGGATTCATGGGTATGCGACGTCAGATTGAGAACGCCGATCAGGCGGCCATGGCACATGATCGGAATGACGGCCATGGCGCGCAGGCCTTCCTTGCGCCCTGACGTATGGTTGGAAACATGGATCTGGCTATAGGTTCCATAGTGAGGTTTGCCGGTCTGGATCAGACGGACTCTCGGGGCATCAGCAGGAAAATGCAGAACAGTGGCCACGAACTCCTTCGAAAGCCCATAATGCGCGAGCAGATCGAGCGAGCCATCGATGGGATCGATGATGTAAAACCCTCCACTGTCTATGCAGTCGAACTGCAATACGGCCTGAAGAACCTTTTCTGCACCCTCGCGCAAATCGCTGCTGGAGAAAAGGGCAAGGACGACCTCATGATGGATTTTCGCCATCTGCTCCGCCCGCTCACGTTTGGTCACATCCCGATCCGATCCCCGATAGCCCCGGACTTCTCCGGCGGCATCCAGAATCGGTTCCGCGTTGCTTTCGAGGATGCGATAGGTTCCATCCCGGTGACGCCAGCGAACAATCCAGCCCCTCCAGCCCCGCTTTTCAGCGAGGAGCTGCGGGAGGTTCGCTTCGACTTTTGCCCCGTCATCCGGATGCATGAAGGAGACGCCCGATTTCCCGAGAATTTCTTCCGGTTGATATCCGAGGACGGATGTTATGACCGTGTTGGAAGATGTATGCTTCCCTTCAAGATCGATCTCCCAGATCCATTCCGCGGTCAACTCCGCGATGGATCGGTATCGTTCCTCGCTCAGCCGCAGCTTTTGCTCGGTCAGCTTGCGCTCGGTGATATCGTAGGCGGTTCCACGCGCCCCGATGATCGCTCCTGACTTGTCCCTCATGACATTCGCCTGGATGAACAGCTGGATGCAGGTGCCGGATTTTCCGCGATGAATCGCCTCGAAGGGCTTGTATTCGTTTTCCTGGAAAAACCGGGAAAATGCCTGATTGGATTGGTTCACGCATTCAGGGAGGAGAAACTCCGTGAACCTCCGGCCCAGCATTTCGTCGCAACGGTACCCGAGCACTTTTTCCCAGACGGGATTGAGAAATGTATACCGCCCATGGGCATCACATTGCCAGATCAGAACCTGGGACGTCTCCACGAGATTTTTGTACAGCTGAAGTTGGTCACGAAGCGCAGATGCGTCGTCTGATACGCGCGATGCCATTGCCTGTTCCTCTCTGTGTTTTGTTTCGCAAGCCAGCTGCCGGTTGAACGGGACGATCTCCCGAACGACAGCACATATCTCTCTTCTCTAGGAGCACCGGGAAAAGATTACCATATTGATGATTGGAATGGCCAATCCGTCGTGTTCTGTGACGTCTGCACTGATGTCTGGAGTCTGCGCGGCGTATATTTTGGGGAAAACATGCTCTCAAAATGAACATTACCATCTTTTGGAAGATCAAAAATCATACATTTTATGCAAATTAAATGCTTATGCCTTGACGAAATTCAGGCAAAGCGTAGAATCGGGGCATTCAGGGTTTCACAGAAACGTCGCATCAGGAGAAATACATGTCAGGACTCAACCGGTTTTTCGGGGAACTCACCTTCAGCCGCGCCGTCATGCTCGAAAAGCTCAACCGGCAGGCGTATGAAAAGCTTCAGGCGACGATTCAGAGCGGAACTCCGCTCGATGAGACAATTGCCGACGAGGTTGCTCATGCGATGAAAGAGTGGGCAATCACCAACAATGCCACGCATTTCACGCACTGGTTCCAGCCCCAGCGCGGCGGTACCGCCGAAAAACACGATGCCTTCATCAGCTACGGCGACAACGGGGAGTTGATCGAACGCTTCTCGGCTAAACAGTTGATACAGTCGGAACCCGATGCGTCGTCCTTTCCTTCGGGCGGCATCCGGTCGACATTTGAAGCGCGCGGCTACACCGCCTGGGACCCGACCTCTCCGGCCTTCCTGCAGGAGACGGGGGAGACCCGGACCCTTGTCATTCCCTCGGTGTTCCTGTCGTGGACCGGCGATGTTCTCGATCTGAAAACGCCGTTTCTTCGTTCCCTCCGCACTCTCAATGATACGAACATAAGGTTGCAGCGGCTTCTTGGCAACAGGCTGGCGAAGAAAACGATCGTCTATACCGGCCCTGAGCAGGAGTATTTCGTCGTATCGCGCAAGCTTCATGAAACCCGCCCGGACCTTCGCATCTGCGGCCGAACGCTTTTTGGCGCGGCTCCGGCCAAGGGCCAGCAGATGGAGGATCATTATTTCGGCTCGATTCATCGCAAGATGCTGAAATTCATGGAGGATCTCGACCACGAGCTGTACCGGCGCGGCATTCCGTCAAAGACCCGTCACAACGAGGTTTCCCCGAACCAGTTCGAACTGGCGCCGCTGTATGAAGAAGCGAACCTCGCGATCGATCACAATCTTCAGATCATGGACATCATGAAGCATGTCGCGATGCGCCACGATTTCGTGGTGCTTCTGCACGAAAAGCCCTTCGCCTGTGTAAACGGCTCGGGCAAGCACGTGAACTGGTCGATCGGCGATTCCACGGGGACGAACTATCTTGAACCATCCGCCTCTCCGCTGAAGAACATCACATTCCTGCTCACGCTGGGCGCGATGATGCTCGGCGTCGACAGATACGGCGGCCTCCTGCGCGCGGCCGTCGCGGATGCCGGCAATGATCATCGCCTCGGGGCGAACGAAGCGCCTCCGGCGATCATGTCCATCTATCTTGGCGAGTATTTAACCCAGCTCGTCGATGAGATTGCCGGCATAGGCAAGCTGAACGAGCAGACCCTGGCGCACATCAACATGGGAGTGCGCAATCTGCCGCGCGTGGCAAGAGATTATTCAGACAGAAACCGCACGTCCCCGATCGCATTTACCGGCAACAAGTTCGAGTTCCGCGCCGTCGGCTCTTCCCAGAACTGTTCCGAGGCTGTTACGGTGCTGAACCTGGCCGTCACCTACGGATTCTTCAATATCGAAAAACGGCTGACGTCCCTCAAGTCTCCGCGCGATATCAAGGAACGGGCGGTCATGGTTCTGAAGGATGTTTTCAGGGAAACGCGGCGCGTGAGATTCGAAGGAAACGGCTATTCGAATCAATGGCATGCAGAAGCCGCAAAACGGGGTCTTCCCAACGCGAAAAACACCCCCGAAGCCGTCAAGGCATATCTCGAAAAGGACGTCGGCGAGTTGATGGACAGAACGCATGTGCTGACGGCCCGCGAACTGCACGCCAAAGTTGAAGTGAAGCTCGAAACCTACGTGAAGACCAAGGAAATCGAGTATAAAACAGCTGCCAACATGGCCAGGACCCTCATCATTCCCGCCCTTACCAGGCAGGTTACGACGACCGCGGCGGCTGCCGCTGCAGCGAAAGCGGCTGGTCTGACGTCCAAGAAGCTGATGGACGAGGCCAGACGGTTTGAAAAACTGTTCTCGGAGATTCTTGAACGGGTTGACGAGCTCGAAACGGCCATCTCAACGGCTTCCGAGAAGAAGAACTCCCACGAACACGCCGAGTTTCTGGCCTCGAAAGGTGAGGAAGCTCTCAGCAAGCTTCGCGCCGTCGTTGACAAAGCCGAACAGACGGTTGCCGCCGAATTCTGGCCGATGGCGAAATATCAGGAGCTATTGACAATATTGTAAAATATAATATTATAAACAATGAGACCGCCGCATCCATGCCGGATGCGGCGGTCTGACGTTCAGGGAACGGATTCTGGAACTATTTTCCGATCGCGGCTTCGATTTCTGAAACCGTTTTCGGAATGGCGGGGCCGAGAACACGGTGTCCGTCAGGCGTAACGAGCACGTCATCCTCGATACGGATGCCGCCGAAGCCCCCATAGCGCTCGACGGCGGCGTAATCGATGAACCGTGAATGCTTCCGCTCCTTTTTCCAGGCGGCAATCAGGGAGGGAATGAAGTAGATTCCGGGTTCTACGGTCAGCACGTGGCCAGGCTGAAGCCTTTTGGCAAAACGCAGATAGGCGAGGCCGAACACGTCGCTGCGCATGAACTCCCCGTCGTAGCCCACGAACTTCTCACCGAGCCCTTCCATGTCATGGACATCGAGTCCGAGGGCATGCCCAAGTCCATGCGGGAAAAACAACGCATGAGCGCCCGCCGCGACCGCCGCCGCCGGGTCGCCCCGCATGAGCCCCAGCCCCGTGAGACCCTCTGCAATAACGGTTGCTGCCCCGAGATGGATGTCACGAAACGAAACGCCGGGCTGCATCAGTTCGATGGCCTTCATCTGAGCTGCCAGGACGATCTCGTAGATCTCTTTCTGGCGTGGTTCAAATCGGCCTGAAACGGGAACCGTGCGGGTGATGTCGCTTGCATAATGAAGGGGCGACTCGGCACCGGAGTCGATGAGCAGAAGGTCGCCCGCCCGCATGCGGTTCGCGTGACAATGATTGTGAAGCGTCTCGCCACGGACCGAAAGGATCGTCGGGAATGACGTTCGCGAACCGGCCGCGAGAACCGCCCCTTCGACGGCACCGACCAGTTCCTGCTCGACCATCTCCGGCCGAATCAGCCGCAATGCCGTCGCATACATGTCGGAACTCACTTCAAGCGCCGATTCGATCTCGGCAACCTCGGCTTCGCTCTTGATGAGGCGCTGAGCAACAACCGCACGAATGAACTCTTCCGATGCATACTGGTTCAGGCTTCTGGGCTCGATGCCAAGATGATGCTGCAGCCGCAGGTTCGTGTCGGCGAGATACTGGGGAAGAAACCGTATCGGCCTGTGCGCGCAGAGTGCCGAGGCCAGATACCCGTCGAGCGAGGCGGCCGGCTCTCTCTCCGTCACGCCGGCTTCCGCGGCTCTCTCTGAAAGCGACACGCAAGGCCCCATCCAGATCTCGTCGTCGAGCGTGCGATCGTCGCCGAAAATGATCTCGCGGCCGAGGTCCAGGTCGATGATGGCGAAAAGGCCCGGCTCATCGAGCCCCCAGTAATACAAAAACGAACTGTCCTGGCGGAATGGGAACGCATTCGCCGGGTAGTTCATCGGCATCTCGACATTTCCGGGAAACAGCAGCAGGCCATTGTTAAAGCGTGAACGAAGATCGCGGCGTCTTGCGGCGTAAACGGCGGCCGTGAACATGGTTTCATTCCTCCATTGGCGGGCGTGAGCACCCGATGATCTCCTTCAATCTTACTCCTTCATCCGCCGGAATCAACATTGATGTAGTATTCCTGATGCCACTGCCGGAA
The DNA here is from genome assembly GCA_964597625.1 of uncultured bacterium. Taxonomy (GTDB): domain Bacteria; phylum Muiribacteriota; class Ozemobacteria; order Ozemobacterales; family Ozemobacteraceae; genus MWAR01. The sequence continues at coordinate 6,926 of CAZQYQ010000012.1, read as the reverse complement.
GATGAAACGATGGCTGATGAGTGACGGTGAAATGGCGGTGACCGAAGGGGAATGACGCGTTATGAACACGGTAATCTGGTATTTCACGGGAACGGGCAACTCCCTGTCAGCGGCCCGGCGCGCCGCGAAGGCTCTGGGCGGCGATTTCGAGCTGCATTCCATGGCTTTTGCACGGGGCCGCACGGTGGAAATAGCCGCTTCCAGAGTTGGCTTCGTGTTCCCGGTCTACTCGTTCGGACTGCCGCGCATCGTCAAGGAGTTCGTCGAACATATTTCAAACATTCAGGCTGAGCGCGTATTTGCCATTGCGACCTGCGGCGGGGGACCGGGCGGAACGCTGGCTCAATTGAAAAAAGCGCTTGAGGCGAAAGGCGCACGCCTCGATGCGGCCACGGCGGTGACGTATCCGGGAAACTGCATTCCGCTGTATCCGGCTCCCCGGCCTGATCGGTGCGAAACAATCATCGCCAGCGGCGAACATGAAATTGACGCATTCATGGCTGATGTTATCGCGGACCGGCTGCGTCAGCCCGGCATTCTTTCGTCGATCGGCGCTGCTCTGGTCAAGCCTCTTTATGCCGGATTTCTGTCTTCCGTGAGACGAAGCGACCGGTTTTTCAGAGCGGAAGCGTCATGCACGAGTTGCGGCCTGTGCATGCGTGTCTGCCCCGTCGGCAATATTTCCGCCGCCTCCGATGGGCGGCCTGTCTGGGGAAACTGCTGCGAAGGCTGTTTGGCCTGTCTGAATCTCTGCCCGGTCGAAGCGATCCAGTATGGCTGGCTGACACGCGGACGCCGGCGTTACCGGCATCCGGGCATCACGTCTGAAGAACTGGCGGGGCAGCGGACGGATCGTCCTTAGCCGGCAGCGGCGGCGCTGGCCTTTTCTTCACTCAGCAGATTTTTGAGCGCCTGGGTGAGTTCGACAATGCCGAACGGCTTTGGAAGCGTCATCATGAATCGGTCATCCGGAAACCGCTGGCGAATTTCTTCCGTTCCGAGGCCGCTGGCGATAAGAATGGGCAGGTCGCTTTTCAACTGCCTCAGCTCTTTGAACGTTTCCTGGCCGGTCAGGCGCGGCATCAGCAGATCGAGGATCACGGCGCGGAACCCACCCGCCGTGTTCCTGTAGATTTCGAGAGCTTCGTATCCGTCACAGGCGGTCAGGACGGTGAATCCGAGTCGCTCGAGAATATGCTTGCCGACCACGCGGATGGCGTCCTCGTCATCAACCAGCAGCAGCCTTCCCCAGCCTCTCCAGGCATCAGACAGCCGACCTGGAATAACCGGTTTTGGTGATGGTGAGGATTGGCCTGCTCCGGCCGGCTTGCGTGCTGCTTCCTGTTGAGATGCCGCAACAGGCAGACGCCGGCAGATCTCCGCCGCTTGCCTGGCAGCATTATAGATGATGTGGAGCTGCTCATGGGCAGGGGCATTGGGGGACAGCGCCAGTTGGAGAATGTCCGTGTTCCCGACGATGGCTGCCAGAAGATTGTTCAACTCGTGCGCTGTTTCCCTGTCCATGCCGCGTATTTCCATTTTTGCCGATGACTGGCGCAGCATGATGAAACGCTGGCAAAGCAGTTCAGCGACCCTGCGTCTGGATTTTCGCGAGGGGATGGGGACATAAAATGCATTGTCGGTGAGCCTCCTCTCGAACCAGATCTGAGAATGAGCATCGATCGCTGATAAGAGAACCGCCTGTCGGTGATACGAAATCGGATGGAAGCAGACGATTCTGGCTTTGCCCGTGACGGCCAGTCTGTGCAATGTCGCTTCTGCGTCACGCATCGAAGCCGGTGTCCGGTGGGCTTCGCTCCAGATCGGAAGAACCAGGATCAGGGGGGCGCCTGCCTCGGGGCGCATGGAAAAAGCCGCTTTTACGGATTCCTTCAGCAACAATCTGGATGCCGAATCAACCCAGCGCAGACGGCCATTGGCGACGGCCTTGACATGATCGACGCTCTGCTTGTCAAGCAGGTCGCGCAACATTCTGCCGTGTTTTTCATCGATAAGGCAGATGAGATTGAACCCACATTCAACACCATGCTTGATCCCGTCTGACATCATATCGATGCTTTGTTCGATGGCATCGGTCAAAACGCCGACATGAGCATGTTCTTGAAGAGTGCCCCAGGGAAAATTACCAGACCGAACCGAACCGGGCACATGATGGAATGTATCCATGTGCAAATCCTCTCCAGAGAGGTCTCCCGTGGCCGGATGTCTTTCTGTTTTCTGTTACGCTGCGGCCTTTTGCGGTTTCAGACCTCTTCTCAACTTCTATCGATATCATAGGTTGCCGACACCCCGAGGTCAAGTCCGGGGTACGGGAAAAGTTCGAAAGAACGTATGACACCCCACCCGGGTGCATGGATTCGCGTATTGAAGGGGAACGTTCAGGAGTCGTATGAACAAAAATTGACAATCGGAACAGAATGAAATTATCATGAAGCTTCTCGCATAAGCTCAGGTATGAGTATCCAGTATGAAACGGTCCTGATTTCGTGATACCGGATAGAAAATTGCGATACTGTTTTTTTAGAGGATTGCGTATGGAAAACATGAATAATCTGACCACGTTCAACCCCGGGGAGCCGGTATTTTTTCAGGGTGAATGCAGGCAGGAATTCTATGGGTTGCAGCAGGGCCGTTTTGCCAAGGTGAAACTCCCCGGAAACGGGAACGACGGCTCTCTGGCAAAACAACTTGCCGGAGCGACGTTGATCGAGATCATCGATCAGCCTGGACAGATTTTTGGCGAAATCGACGCACTGCTCAATAAACCCCAGGAATACTCGGTATTTGCGCTCGATCCGTCGGGCGTCACATCCATATCGACCAATGAAAAATCCCTGCACGAGCGGCTGACGGCGACCCCCCAGATTGGCATTAAAACATGTATCTCGCTGGCCCGTAATCTTCATGCGGCGATATTTCGGTTTTCCAGGCTCATTCAAAGTGAAGAAGAGCTGCAGCGGCTGGAACTTTCATCCTCCCGCGCCCTTCTGGCTGCAATGAACGAGGTCGAGCAGATCGGAGGCCCGAGCTCGAAGGCCGCTGCTCAGATTCTCGAGTTTGCGCGTTCGCACGCGGCCTTTGAACTGGCCGCGCAGATCACTTCCGACGGTCATGTGCTGAATACATCCAGCTCGGTATATAATGCAGTGATGAGGCCCCCGGCTGCGCCCGAAAAAATACAGAGTTTTGCTGCCGGAACGGTTATCTGCAGAAAAGGTGCGATCGGCGACCGTCTGTTCATTCTTACCGAGGGTGTCGTCGAGGTGGTTCTCGGGCCGAATAACCACGTCCAGATCGCCCGGCCCGGCAGCATTATCGGGGAAATCGCCGTTCTGCTGAATCTCGACACCCCGGCATCTGAAATGCGCCGCACTGCCGATGTCGTTTGCTCGACGCCTGTTTCCGCCATCGTGATCGGGCTCGACCAGGTCGATGAATTTTTCAAGGAGAAGCCTGCAATTCTGACGAGTCTGCTCTTTGCGCTGACCGACCGGATGGAGGAAACGCTCCAGCTCGAGAGCGGCGCGAGAAAGCGGTTGAATGAGCTTCTCTACAAAGGGCTTCGGCATCTGCTCGAAGCGCATCATGGAATCGCATCAAGGCTTGATGTTCTTCGCGAGAAATACCTCGCGATGGAACGCCCCTTCAATTTCTGCGCTCAACAATCTCGGCAGATCTATAATGCATTCGCCTCCGCACTCGAAAAAATGGGGAAACGCTGAAATCGCTATTCACGCATATTATACGATGCCGAGTGTGTCCTGTGATGCTGCCGGATAATACCGCGAAAAAGCTCAGGCTTATCGACTGCCTGCTCGATAAAAAAGCTTCTGAGCTGCCTTCCACGGGCGTTCTGGGGCGTGAACTGCTCGGCTCTTTTGCCGGCCTCGAAGATGCGGCGATTCAGAAACGGCTGCTTTCATCGCTGATCGAAAAGTATGTTCTGCTCGAACGACGCGTGGATCAGCTTCTCAAGAACACCCTCCCCGAAAGTGTAGCCGAAGAGATCAAATCGAGTGGAATTTACCCTCCGAGGCCTTTCGATGTTACGATCCTGTTCATGGATTGCGCAGGATTTACGAAACTGACGGAAAAAATACCGGCCGAAATGCTGATATCCTTTCTGCATGAGCTTTTTAGCGGGATCGATCTGAAAATAGAGGCGTGCGGGGGAACGAAGGTGAAGACAATAGGCGACGCCTACATGGCTGTATTCGGGGCCCCTGAAGCACAGCCGGATCACGCTGTTCATGCCGTGAATGCGGCTCTCGATGCTCTGGAGTTCATCGAGTCGTTCAATCGAAAAATGCCGGAACCGTTTCACCTTCGCATCGGAATTCATTCAGGGATGGTGATGGGCGGCGTCGTGGGCCGTGACCGTATGCAGTTCGACGTTTTCGGCGACAATGTGAATATCGCATCACGGTTTGAATCGTCTGGAGAGAAGAGTCGTATCAACGTTTCAGAATCAACGTGGCGACTGTCTCAGGAATGGTTCACCTGGGAGGAACGCGGTGAGATTCCTCTCAAGAACAAGGCTCCGATGAGAGCTTTTTTTGTCACCGGAAGGTCGAAGAACCGATCCATACGGCGTCTTGAAAGAGGAGGCGTCCACGCCTATGAAGACTGAGAATGCATTTGAACGCCCTGTTCGTATAACGGACGGTATTTACTGGGTTGGCACATTTGATCCCGATACGGAACTGCATTGTAATCCATATCTGGTCAAAGGTGAAAAGAGCGTCGCCTTGATTGACAGCGGAAGCAGACCTGATTTCGCCGGCGTCATGATGAAAATCCTGCAGGCGGGTATTCATCCGGGCGAAATTACCGCTCTGATCTATCAGCACTTTGACCCCGACCTGTGCGGCTCGCTGCCGAATTTTCTCGATCTCTGCACGAATCCGGACCTTCGCATTTACTCAAAATCCGGCAACAATGTTTTCATCAAACATTATGTTGAGAAGTCTTTCCATAGCCGGTTTGTGAATATTCAGGAAGGGGAGACAATTTTGCTTGGTGATCGGCAGCTGAAGTTCATCGGAACGCCCTATGCGCATGCAGCCGAAAGCTTCATTACCTTTGATGAACAAACCAGAACGCTTTTCACAAGTGATATTTTCGGTAGTTTTCGGCGGGAGTGGGATATGTTTCTCGATCTCGACGAAAAATGCTTTGACTGTTCTGATTACGCAAACTGCCCAAACGGAAAACCCGAATCTGACTGTCCGTTTCCGAGCATTATCTCATTTCATAAATCTGTCATGCCATCGAGTCGCGCATTGAGAGTTGCTTTGAATCGTATTTTGAAGGTCGATGCGACGCTCATTGCTCCGCAGCATGGCAGCATTTTGCGATCACCCCGTGTCATAGCACATGTGATACGCGTTCTGAAGGCACTTGAAGAGGTTGGCATCGACGGAATTCCCGAGGAGTAAGAGCCTGATCAGATCTTGGCCAGGATCCCTCTCAACAGATTACGGTGATTCGTGGTCTCTTCCTGGAGCTTGTTCATCAGAATCTTAAATTGTTCATCACTCGTCGTAAACGACCTGCTCAGCTCAGACTCGATCAGGGAGTTTTCGGTATCCATCATATGTTGAACGACATACCGTCTGTTCACCGTTTTGCTGCGAATCTGGTCCGTTGTGCGTTTCAGATCGTCCGTCATCAATCGAAGCGTCTGAGGAAAAAATTTACCGCGAGACCAGTTGTGAGGCACTTCTTCGATGGATCTGCGAATTTGTTTGAATACTTCCGCGTGCTGTTCTTCCTGCCGCTGAAGTGCTTCCCATACCTCTTTATGCTCGGGCATAAACTCGACGCAGGCCTGGTAAAGGGCTGCAAGCGATGTTTCATTTTCGATGAAGCTGCCAACCAGTTCAAGCAGTTCCTGTTTCTGATCCATCTGCAATCCTCCGCTCTCTTGTGTCTGCCTGTTGGAATCATCCTTACCATCTCAAAACCAGCAAGATTTGTCAAAACCGGGTTTGAGATATCTCTGCCTTGAAAGAAGATCCGTTATGAACCGGTTTCGTCTGCAGGGGACAAGCGCAAACGGGGTGCCTGATCAAACGGCGAAGAGGATACTTGGCAGAAATGGCTCTCCGGGAGTATTCTCACCGCGAGAATCATTTTTGAAAGGGACATCACATGTGCGGCGTAATCGGACTCAGTTTTGAACGGGAACATAAGCGGATGGGCGGGATGGCGGCACGATTGCTTAAAATGCTCGAATACCGCGGCTATGACTCGACGGGCGGGCTGGTCCAGAACGAAAAGGGTGAAACCACGCTTCGCAAGGATGTCGGATCGCCAACGGATGTGACGGTGAGGCTCGGCATCGATAAGCTGTCCGGGCTGCTTTTCTGCGGACAGGTGCGCTGGGCGACGTTCGGTGCCGTTACAAAGGAGAATGCGCAACCTCATGAGATGCGCTGCAAACTGCATTTTTACGGGGCTCATAACGGCAATATCACCAACTGCGAACGACTGAAAGAATGGCTGCGCCGGGAAGGCCACGAGGTAAAGAGCGACAACGACGGCGAAATGCTCGTTCACACGATCGAACACTTTTTTGCGCAGGAGCTCCAGTACAAGGATGCCGAAGACATGGCCGTGCGGGAGGCCGCAATGCGCGCGGCGGTTTTGAACGCGGCCAGGCAGGTGACGGGCTCGTTCGCGTCGATCGTCGTTGATCCCGTCAGCCGCATCATGATTGCGATAAAAGCGGGAAGCAGCCTGTACATCGGGCGTGGACACGATCAGGAAATCGGCGATTTCACGCTTGCGTCTTCAGATCTCGCCTCGGTGCTGCAGATGACCCGCCTTCTCGTGCCGATCCGGGACATCGAGTTCGCGGTTTTCGGCCCCGGCGCCGAGCCGGCGATCTACGATCTGCGCAG
>CAZQYQ010000011.1:0-32697 GCA_964597625.1 uncultured bacterium | reverse complement strand
GCTCAGCAATTCCTCGAAGCGGCCCAACTGCCCGGCCTCGTCGATCAGCATGGTCCAGGGGATGACGATCTGAGAATCAGGCGTCAGAAAAGCATCACCCACATTCCGGACGCCGGCGACAAGTCCGGCAACCGTGGCTGTGTCAGCGATGGCCGCTTCTTTTGTTCCGATACGTCGGACAAACGCGACGGAGCTGACCCCCAGCTCGCCCAGAAGCGCCCGGGCGGGCACAGAAAGGGCACATTTCATGGCCGTTTCCCGCGCCGAGGCACGCTCCCGGATATCACGGATATCACCGGTCTTATACTTCAGAGCTCCGGCAAGATCGGCATGGCCGGGCCGTGGAACGGTCACCGGCTTCACCCCGGGCGGCCGGGCGCCAAACGTGTCCATTGAGGCTGCGTGGGCTGCCCCATCGGCATTTCGGATGACCATCGAGATCGGGCTGCCGATCGTGCGTCCGAAGCGGATGCCTGAAAGGATCTCAACCTTGTCTCTTTCGATCGAAGCCGCGCGGCTGCCTCTTCCATAGCCGCTGAGCCGCCTGAGCATGAGTTCCGTGAAGGCAGCCTCAGCGATGGGAACCCCCGCCGGCATTCCTTCGAGAATGCCGACGAGAGCCCTGCCGTGCGATTCACCCGCGGTCAGCCAGCGCAGCATCGATTCTTCGAGTGTTCAGGGAGCCTTCGGAGACAGGCCGATCCAGGCCCGATATTCGTTGTAAAGCTGCTCTGCCTTGTCACCGAGACGGGGCGAAAAATAGTGATTGAAATCAAAGCAGATCAGGCGGTCGACATACGGCGCTTCGCCTTCGATCTGCCGGCTCAGAATGTCCATGGAAGTGGCTTCAGCCGCGAAATCCTGGCTGAGCGGCGACGTGCGATGGAACACCTCGCAGTTTCCCCAGATCTCGATATTGAGCGCGCGGGCCGCAGCAGCGATCGGTGCCAGGTCATGCGCAATGCGATCGATCTGCGCTGTCGTGCCGCCGACTCCATCCTGCCAGGCGACGATATCCACTTTCGCTTTGGCCAGCATTGTCTTGAAATATCGGCTCAGAAGCCAGGTCGGAAGTGAGCGGGCCATCCCGGGGCGGGGGGTCGTATACGGGGAGATCAGAACTTTGAGCCCGGGTTTTTCAGCCCGGGCGGCTTCGGCGATCGCTCCGTAGAATTCCCCCATCGAACCCGGAAGAGAGAGTGTATTGTCTTCATACGGAATATAGAGCCCGTAAAAAGACTTGTGACCGGCAAACCGTTTCACCAGCTCGCGGGTATATTCCGCAACCTTTTTTCTCTCTTTCGCGAGGAAGAAGGGGTTCACTTTGTTCGTATACCAGCCGTTTTCGTCAAGCATCGTGCCGACAAACACCCTCATATTCAGCTCATCAGCGGCGTTGAGAACCGCTTCCGTCGCTGGAGTCAGGTCGGTCCCGTCGGCTTTTGCATACTGAGGGATGACGATCCGCATGCCGATCGCACGCATTGCTTCGAGCTCTTTCCGCCAGTATTCGGGAGAATTGTCATTATCACAGCCCCATAACTGTAAGAAAGCGCCGGTGATGCGCGGCCTGGCCACACCCGTCGCAAGGGCCGGATCGAATGCATCCCGTTCGGCTTCGACTGCCGCTGAAGATTCATCCGCAGATGCCTTATCTGTCACTTCGATGGTTGTCGCATCGAACGGTCCGGCCATCCCTGGCACGACAGCCATCAGCATGAATGCAACGAGAAAAACGATGCGAATCGAACCGGTTCCGAGCTTCATGACGCCTCCCTGAGCCGGCAGTTGAGCCGGGTCCTGTCTGTTAAGCATACACTCATTTCGGCAGACACGCCATCCTGGGGAGAGGCGAATGAGAAAATACGCCTCATGAATGGGGAGAATCGTGCCGAAAGTTCGAGAGAGTCAGAAAAATCGAAATTAGTTTCATTTTCCCCTTCGGGGAAGATGTTCGTTTGCCGATGTCCTGAATAAGGAAGCGTAAAACTATGTCTGTTCGAAATGATGTACCGACAGCGGAGGAAGCCGCCAGGGTCGAGAAGCTGCTCGGCCGGCCGGCCAAGCTTCCGTATGTCATCGCGACGCGGTGCGGGGACGGCACGCCACAGGTTCTTCAGACCGATCCGGTCTACAGGGAAGACGGCCGCTGGAAACCGTTTCCGACATTTCTCTGGCTTGTGTGTCCGCGCCTGCGGTACGAAGTCGCGAAACTCGAAGCGGCCCAGGAAATTCAGATGTTCTCCCGGAGACTCACTGATGATCTCTCCTTCCGGGAAACATTCATCGAAGGGCAGAAGCAGCTCCAGCGGGAGCGGCTCAGCATGGCGGAACAAGTCGCGGGCAGCCCTCTTCCGGAAGATATTCAGTCGGTTCTCTCCGGCACGAACATTGTCGGAAGCCGAAGCCTTCTGGGGGTGAAGTGCCTTCACGCGCACGTGGCGCAGGCACTCAGTTTCGGTGCCAATCCAATCGGAGACGATGTCCTGGCACGCGTCGGACGCTGCGGAAAAGATGCGAACTGCGGCCAGGCTCCCATTTCAATCAACCATGGAAAGGTCAGACCATGATACGTGGCATTTATACGTCCGCCTCATCGATGCTGGTAGAGACGATTCGCCAGGATATGATCGCCAACAATCTCGCGAACGTCGACACGGTCGGATACAAACGCGACCAGGGCATCTTCAAGGAGCTGCCAACGATGATGCTGCGCAAGGTCAACGACGGGCAGCTCTATCCGCCGCGGCCGCTTATCAAGTATCCGAAAATCGGAAAGCTGGGCACGGGCGTGATTCTCGATGAATCCTATACGGATTTTTCGATGGGCAACCTGCAGCATACCGAGAACGATCTCGACTGCGCACTCGACAATGCGAAGGCCTTTTTCCTGGTCGAGTCGCCGAACGGCATCCGTTACTCGCGTGACGGGGTGTTCAACGTCAACCAGGACGGATACCTGACGAACATGAACGGGGACTACATCATGACCGAGCCGGAACCGCAGCCAAATGCCGATGAAAAGGTTCTGGTGAAGGAGGATGGCACGCCGAATCTGGAAATGGGCCGGGCACAGTTCGGACCTACCGATAAAATCACGATCGACACGGAAGGGCGGGTGCTCGTGAACGGCGCGGCGCGGTTCAGAATCGTGCGCGGCCAGGCCGCCGATCGCAAGGCTTTCCGCAAGGAAAACACGAACAATTTTACGCGCGCATACGGTGACGTGCAGCGTGCGGACGGCAAGGTGAAAGTCGGGTACGTCGAAAAGCCGAACTTCAGCCTTGTCGAGGAAATGGTCAAGATGATCGAGGTTTCACGCGCCTATGAAGCGAATTCCAAGTGCATCCAGGCGCACGACTCCCTGCTCGACAAAGTCGTCAACTCTGTCGGGCCGACGCGCCGCTGATACATCACAGGACGGGAGGTAACAAGCCATGATGCGTTCACTGTGGTCTGCTTCGACCGGCATGAAGGGCCAGGAAATGAACATCGACGTCATTTCCAACAACCTGGCGAACGTGACAACGACCGGCTTCAAGAAGAACCGCGTCGACTTCCAGGATCTGATCTACCAGACGCTGAAAGAGCCTGGAACGCCGATCTCGACCGGCAATTCGTATCCGGTCGGCATTCAGCTCGGTCACGGCGTTCGGCCGGTCGCCATTCAGAAGATTTTCACTCAGGGCGAATTTCAGCAGAGCGACCAGCCTCTCGATGTCGTCATTGCCGACAAGGGCTTCTTCCAGATTCAACTGCCCAACGGCGATATCGCCTACACCCGGGACGGCGCCTGGAAGCTGAGCAATACCGGCCAGATCGTGACGAGCGACGGCTACGCGGTCATCCCCAATATGACTGTGCCGCCGAACGCGATCGGCATCAACATTACGCCTTCCGGCATTGTCGCAGCCAAGATGCCCAACCAGGCCGATCTCGAAGTGCTCGGCCAGATCGAAACCGCCGACTTCATCAATCCGGCCGGCCTGAAATCGATCGGCCGCAACCTGTTCACCCAGACCGGCAGTTCGGGCGACCCGATCATCGGTATTCCCGGCACCCAGGAACTGGGCGAAATCGAGCAGGGCTTCGTGGAAATGTCGAACGTGAAAGTCGTCGAGGAAATGGTCAACATGATCGTCGCGCAGCGCGCATACGAAGCAAATTCCAAGACGATCCAGACGTCGGACTCGATGCTCCAGATCGCCAACAACCTCCGCAGATAAGGAGTCTCTGAATCATGCGATGCAACCGCCCCACCCCTGAATCGGGAATTCTGAAATCCGCCCTCCGGGTTGCAGGAGCGGCTCTGCTTTCGCTGATGATTCCGATTGTAACGGAAGTGGTCCCGGCAGAGGCGGCAACCTCGCCCATGCTTTCCGTGAAATCGACGGTTCTCGTCAATGACGGCCGCGTCGATGCATCGATGCTTGTCGGAGACGAGGCTGAGCCGTCGCTCAGGGAAGCGCTGGCCAAGATCCCGGTGGGATTCATTTCCGAACCGCTGGGAACGATCATTCTCCGCAGAAGCGAACTGGCACAGAAGCTCGGCAGCCTTGCAGGCATGGTAACGCTTCCTCAGCGCGTTCAGGTTCTCCGGAAGGGTTCGATGCTTGCCGGCGACGAGATCGGAACGAAGGTTCGCGAGCTCTGTCTTGAAGCCCTCGCAAGCGATTCTGTCGGGGATATTCAGATCGATTTGTCCCGCATTCCGCACCATGTGGTGCTGCCCGGGCCGCTTGGCGAGTGGAAGCTCACCCCGATGTCTTCAAACAAGCTTGGAATGCGGATTTTTCAGTTTGAAGCCAGATGCGGGGATGATACGGTCAGGCAGATTCTTCAGGCTGACGTCTGCAAAATGATTCGCGCCGCCAGGCTGCGCCGTCTTGTCAAGCGGGGAGAGCGCGTCAGTGCCGCTGACCTGATCGAAGAACAGGTTCGCCTGCGAACCGATCAACCGAATCCGCCGGTTCCCCTCACCGCCGCTGCCGGCAAACAGCTGGCGAATTTCAAGTCGCCCGGCACGATGCTTCGGGAAAGCGATCTTGCCGAGGGATGCATTCCTGAGCATGGAAAAGACATTGATTCAGACGTACTGATACACGCAGCGACAGGAGCGGCAGCCGAGCCTCATTTCGAATCGCCGGCTCTGCCTGGCGAGACAGGACCCGAGCCGGTATCCGAGACCGGCGCCCTGGCTCCTTCGCGGATATCGCCCAAAAGCGCGCCACTGGCACAGCTTCATGAAACTCCCGTTCACCAGGTTCTTCGCGCGGACAGTATTCCGGCCACTCCCGACAAACTCTCGATGCATGCTCCCGGCAGGTATCTGATCAAGAGCGGAGACAAGGTCGAATTCACGGTCAAAAGCGGCAATCTCAGCCTGGTCGTTCCGGCAAAGGCTCTTCAGAGCGGACGGGCCGGAGAAGCGATCAAGCTTCTGAATCTTCAGAACAACCGACAGATCAAGGGCATCATAACCACGGAAGGAAAAGTAGAACATGTCGCGAACTGATATTTCCCGCCTGCTGCTGACGGCGCTCTTTGCAACAATCGTGTCGGCCACTTCGGCCGGTTCGCTCTGGCTGAACGGCCGCGATCTTTACTCATCGCAGGGCTCATCACACGAATTCAAACCAGGTGATATTATAACTGTCATGATATCAGAAGCGGCAACCGCCCAGCAGGCCGCGACGACAAATGCGCAGGATGATGTTGCCGTTGAAGTGAAATCAGATCCCCAGATCCCGTTTTTCAAGAAAGTGGTCAATCAGTTCATTGGGAAGAATGAGGCCAAGAACAGCTGGAAGGGAACAGGCACGACGACCAGGTCAGGGAAGCTGGACGGCACCGTGACGACAACGGTCATGGAAATTCTGCCAAACGGGAATCTCGTTCTGGAGGGCACCCGCTCGGTGCGGGTCAACCGTGAAACGCAGCTTCTTCGAGTGAAGGGAGTCGCCCGGCCGCAGGATATCAGCCCCGGCAACGAGATCAAATCCAGTCTGCTGGCGAATGCCGATATCAAATACGACGGCAAGGGCTCGGTCGGAACCACCCAGAAGCCTGGCCTGATGACAAAAATAACTCAGGTTCTCTTCTGAGATTCCTCTGAAACGGTATCCGTCGGGCCGCCTGCATCAGGCGGCCCGACGTTTCTGCGGGAGCCGATTCCATTGCCGGACAACGCGCTTCTCAACCCGGCACCATCTCTTGCAAAAAAGAGCAAAACTGATATACCCTGCTCTCTGACGCGGGGCACAAGGCACACCTCTGAAATAATGTGCAAATCAGCTCCTGTCGCGAAGATCAGGAATGCGAATACTTGGAATTTCGGCTTATTATCACGACTCGGCGGCCTGTCTTCTTGATGAAGGCAGGATCATCGCGGCTGCCCAGGAAGAGCGTTTCAGCAGGCTCAAGCATGATCCCGGGTTCCCGGGGCACGCCGTAAGGTATTGTCTGGATGAGGCCGGGATCGGCATCGGGGATATCGACGCCGTCGTATTCTATGAGAAACCGTTTCTCAAATTCGAGCGACTGCTCGAAACATATTTCGGCCTTGCACCCCGCGGCTTCACCTCTTTTGTGAAGGCAATGCCCGCCTGGATGACCGAAAAAATATTCCTGAAAAATATCATACATGATGAAATATCGGCTCGGTTCGGTGCCCCCCCCCGGCAGCTTCTTTTCACCGGTCATCACCAGTCGCACGCGGCGTCGGCATTTTACCCATCCCCGTTCGGGGAAGCTGCGGTGCTTTGTGTTGACGGCGTCGGCGAATGGTCGACAACAACAGCGTGGCGCGGTGCTCAGAACCATCTCAAACCGCTCTGGGAACTTCGATTTCCCCATTCGCTCGGCCTGCTTTATTCAGCTTTTACGTATTACACCGGCTTCAAGGTCAATTCGGGCGAGTATAAGCTCATGGGCCTTGCCCCATACGGCAGACCGATCTATACCCAGACAATCCTCGATCATCTGATCGATCTGAAACCGGACGGCACGTTCCGACTCGATCTTTCCTTCTTCGATTTCGCCTCAGGTCTGAAAATGACCAACGACCGGTTTCATCGTCTGTTCGGCGGGCCCCCGCGCGAGCCCGAATCGAAGCTGACCCAGAAAGAAATGGACCTGGGCAGATCGATCCAGGAGATTACCGAAGAAATCCTGCTGAGGCTGGCCCGAACCCTGCACGCGGAAACCGGCCTTCCGAATCTGTGCCTGGCCGGCGGCGTCGCGCTGAACTGCGTTGCCAACGGAAGAATTCTGCGGGAAGGCCCGTTCAAACACATCTGGATTCAGCCGGCCGCGGGCGATGCCGGGGGAGCCGTCGGCTCCGCCATGATCGCCTGGCATCAGCATTTCGACAAGCCGAGACAGAGTCCGTCCCGCGATGCAATGAACGGCTGTTATCTCGGGCCAGCATATACATCAGATAATATAGAATCACTCCTCAGGCAAAAGGGCGTGCCCTATCACAGAGTCGCGGATGAAGCACTTTTCAGCCTGGTTTCAGAAGCCCTCGCTTCCGAAAAAGTGATCGGCTGGTTCCAGGGGCGCATGGAATTCGGGCCGCGCGCCCTGGGAGCAAGAAGCATTCTTGGTGATGCACGCTCCGCACGCATGCAGTCGGTGATGAATCAGAAAATCAAATTCAGGGAATCATTCAGGCCCTTCGCCCCTTCTGTTCTGCGTGAGCGCCTGCCGGATTACTTCGAAATGGATACGGACAGTCCGTATATGCTCCTCGTCGCGCAGGTCCAGAAGAGCCGCAGAGTCGAGGTTTCCGAAGAACAGACAGCCCTGTGGGGCATCGATCTTCTGAACGTTCCGAAGTCTGATATTCCGGCCGTCACTCACGTCGATCATTCCGCCCGGATTCAGACGGTTCATGCAGACACAAACCCGCGTTACCACAGGCTGATCCGTGAATTCGAGAAACGCACCGGGTGCGGCGTCATCGTGAACACGTCGTTCAACGTGCGCGGTGAACCGATCGTCTGCTCTCCCGAAGATGCTCTCCGCTGTTTCATGCGTACGCAGATCGACACGCTTGTTCTTGAAAACATCATCATCGAGAAAAGCGAACTGCCAGCCATGTCCGCCGATACATCCTGGATGAAGGAGTTCACGCTTGACTGACCTTTCGGAAAGAAATCCGTCATCGACTTTCGCGCTGCAGGCCGGATCGGTTGAAACCCGCGCATTGAGGCGCTTTGGTTTGGAAGTCGGAGCCATGTTTCTTCTGATCGCCTTGTGGCCGGCATTCCGCCAGTCGGCGCAACCGGTCATTCCGCTCCTGGTGTTGGGCATTGCGCTCCTTGCGACAGCATGCGTCTCACCAGCCATTCTGAAAGTTCCGCATCGGCTCTGGACACTTCTCGGCCGGCTGCTCGGCCGCATAACGGCCCCGATTCTGCTCGGCATCCTGTTCTTCTGCATTATTGCCCCGCTGGGCTTTCTTGCCCGCCTGCTCGGCCGCGATAAACTCGGTCTGGAGTTTGACAGAAAAGCGAAAAGCTACCGTCAGCCCTGCGCTGAAGCAGAGCCGGGGAAGCTGGAAAATCCATTTTAGAGACCGAGACAATCAGACTTCATTCGGAAATACGGAAGGAAGATGAAATGACTGAGTATCAATCTTCGGCGAGTTCCAACAGCCGGCTCTCAACCGCGGGTGAGCTCGGCCGATTCCTCTGGAACCGGAGGCTCTGGTGGATGCTGCCGGTCGTGATGACGCTTCTGATGCTTGGCGCGATCTCCATGCTGGCCCAGTCGACCGCGCTGGCACCGTTCATCTACTCGATTTTCTGATACCCAGAGCGCAGATATCCGTGAAAAAACTGCTTATCGCCGGCCTCCTGATTCCCCTTGGCATTCTGCTCTCTCTCGAAGGGATCCTGCGCCTGCGCGATGCGGGCCGGCCGGTTTCTCTGTTCATCGCGCGAGACATCGGCGGAAAGCGGGAGATGGCGGTAAACTTCAGGGCCGGATGGAGATTTTTTCCGGGAACCATCGCCCGCAGACCTCTTGCGGAGCATTTCAGCCCTGAGAAGAGCTCCGACACGGTTCGCATCTTCATTCTCGGGGAATCGGCTGCCCGGGGCGAATCTCTTGCCGATTTTTCGTTCGGCCGCATGCTCCGGGTGATGCTGCAGGCCGGGTATCCGGATAAGCGCATCGAAGTCATCAACACGGGAATTCCGGCGATCAACAGCTGGGTGTTGCGTGAATTCGCCTTCGAAATCGGCCGCTACTCTCCTGATATTGTGATTTTCTACGGCGGCCACAATGAAATTCTCGGCCCTTACGGCCCGGCAAGCGCCTTTACGCTGCCTTCGAGCCGGGCGTTCACGACGTTCCGCATCTGGCTTTCCGGACTCAAACTCGCGCAGCTTTCCGAGATCATCACCGGCACGCGGTTCGCCCCACCCTCCCAGATTGCCTCGGGCGGCTGGCGTGGACTGGAGATGTTTCTCGAAAAAAAGCTCGGAGCGGATGATGCCGGCGTCCTGGCCGCAAGACACAATTTCAAAGAAAATATAACCGATATGATACAATATGCGCGCGATGCGGGCGCAGAATTCATCGCCTGCGTCACACCCGCCAATCTTTCCGACAGCGGGCCGTTCGCGAGTCTGGCCGCCACGGGTTCAGACACCTGGAAAGATCTGATCGAACAGGCTGTTTCAGCAACAGCGGAATCCGGGCCGGCCGATGCGCTGCTTTCGCGTATCGATGCGGCCCTGGCGTCGGACAGCGGGAACGCCGGACTTGCCTATGCGAAGGGAAAACGGCTTCTGAAGTCCGGCAGGAACGCAGAGGCACGAGCTTCGCTCGCCCGGGCCCGCGATCTCGATGCGCTGCGATTCAGAATCACATCCGACCTTCAGTCAGCCCTCGCGTCTGCCGCAACCGGGTTTCCCGGTGACCGCGGCGTCCTGCTCCTCGATCTCGAGAAATCCTTCTCCGACGCATCACCGGCCGGAATCTGCGGCCGGGAGTTTTTCTACGACCACGTTCATCTGACCCTGGAAGGCCACTGGAAAGCGGCAAACGATCTGTTCAACGCAGTAACAGGCGGCTTTTCGGCAAAGTTCACGGCCTCGCCCGCGGTCCGGCTCTCCCGGGAAGAAACTCTCACAAGGCTGGGATATTCGGCACGGGACGAACTGCATGATCTTGAGGCCATCCGAACCGCGCTCAGCCGTCCCCCCCTGACGGAAAGAGCAGGCAGCGCAGAGCAGCTCCAGGAAGTTGCCGGGCGAATAGCCTCGCTCAGAGAGCACCTTTCCCGGGATGCCCTGGTCTTTGCTCTCGCGTCCGTATCCCTGGCGCTTCATGCGCCAGGAGCCGACCCCACGCTGTCGGCGAAAGCCGCGGCACTGGCTGCCGATGCCGGCCTGCCAGTGGAGTCGCTCGGATATTATGACGCGGCGGTCGCGGCAAACCCAATAGATATCGACCTGTATAATAATCGCGGGCTCATCCGGCTGGCCACGGGCGACTCGAATGGTGCGACAGCTGATTTTCGCATGGCAATCGAGATGGCACCGAACTTTGCCGGCGCGAGATTCAATCTCGGAGCGGCATATGCGAAAACCGGAAAGCCGGCCGAAGCACTTGCGGAGTATGTTTCCGCGCTCGCGATCGATCCCGGGCTGACGAAAGCCAGACTCAACATGGCGAATCTCCTGCTGCAGCAGGGGAAACTCCCGGAAGCGATATCGCAGTATAAAATCGGCCTCACCCTCGAACCGGGGATTCCCGAGCTCCGATACGGCCTGGGAAACGCCCTCATGAAGAGCGGCCTTCCCAACGAAGCGCTTGCCCAGTTCGACCAGATCATCGCCGAACACCCGTCGGACGGGCTCGCGCGCTTCAGCGCCGCGCGGGCGCTCCTGGCTGCCGGCCGCCCGGTTGCCGCCTCCGTGCATCTCAAGGAAGCGGCCCGGCTCTGTCCCGATCAGCCGGCGATTCTGCAACTGGCTGCGACGGTGCTTGCAACAAGCGACAATCCAGGCGCTGCCGATCCGGTCGCCGCCGTCGAATTCGCCCGGAAGGCCGTCGACCTGACCGGCCGGACCCAGCCCGAGCTGCTTCAGCTGCTGGGCGTTGCCTGCGCCGCCGCCGGCCGGTTTGAAGACGCCAGAACTGCCCTTGAAGACGCCCTGCGTCTCGCTCAGTCCACCGGGAAAACGGCTCTGGCCACAGAAATCCAGGAAAATCTCCGGCAGCTCAGGAATTGAAAACAGACCATCGCGACAATCCGGCCGGGACTTCGGAATGAGAAGCGGAGTGTCGATACCTTTACTGGAGCAGTAGTATATCCGGCGCACTTTGCGATTTCATCATTCCGAGGAACAAACCGTGAAACTTTTTTCTGCAGGCAGATGCGGTCAGGTCATCGCCCTCGCTCTGGCGGGCATGATGACGTTTGGTGATGGTTGTCCGGTTTGGGCCGAAGCGCAGGTTCGCATCAAGGATATCGCACGCATCAACACGGCTCGCGAATACCAGATCATAGGCTACGGGCTTGTAACCGGTCTCGATGGAACCGGTGACAAGACTCCGATGAGCACCGAAATGATGAAGGGCATGCTCCAGAACATGGGGATGCAGATAGACAAAGCAGACATTCAGAGTAAAAACTGTGCCGCGGTCGTCGTGACCGCGATGATTCCGCCTTTTGCCAGGGCCGGAGAGGCATTCGACATCACGATCAGTTCGATCGGTGACAGCAAGAGCCTTCAGGGCGGCGTGCTGCTTCCGACGCTGCTCAAGGGTGGCGATGGCCAGGTTTACGCCGTTGCACAGGGCAATGTATCGATCGGTGGGTTCCAGACCGGCACGGGCGGCGGTGGAGCCGCCGGCGGAAATGCGCCTCAGAAAAGTCATCTGACCGTCGCAAAGATTCCGAACGGTGCGATCCAGGAACGGGAAGTCGGTGACGTCTTCGGCCAGGGCGGCACCTTCAGCCTGCTTCTGCACCGCAAGGATACCGCCCTTTCCCGCAAGGTCAAGGATGTGGTTGACCGGAAATTCGGCGAGGGCTGGGCGAAAATTTCCAATCCAGGAACTCTCGACGTCACCATTCCAAGCAGTTTCAAGGATGATCCGGTCAGCTTCGCCGCTGCGATCGAAGATCTGACGCTGACGATCGATGAGCCGAACCGGGTCGTGATCAATGAACGCACCGGCACCGTGATCGTCGGCAACAGGGTGCGGATCAACAAAGTCGCTATTTCCCAGAGCGGTCTCAAGATCGAGATCGGTGACAGCGCGCAACGCACGCCGCCTGCAGCCGCCGGTGCCGCCGGGGGCACGAAGTCCGCGCAGAAAACAGGCAGTCTCGTTGCCATCCAGGGTGAAACAACCGTCGACGATCTCGTTGGTGCCCTCAACAGTGTCGGGGCTACCCCCAAAGATCTGATTGCCATATTTCAGGCAATAGAAGCAGCTGGTGCCCTCAACGGCGAGCTTCGGGTGATGTAACGCAAAAATATTTTATCCGTGCCTTGATCTTTTTCAGGTCGTGTGCTATGTTTCGTTGTCTTTCACTTCCCCCCTCCCCCACCATATTGTCTTGGATACCATCCAGGAGACGAACGAATGACGAGTATCGAGGATCGGGATCTATCCAACCAGCACTTCGACCGGGGCCTGTCTTTCGACATGCGCGGCAAACTGGTTGACGCGATCAACGAGATGGAAAAAGCCGTGAAACTCGACCCCCTGTTCGCAGAGGCTTACAATAAGCTCGGCGACTTTTACATGAAAAAAGGCCAGATCCCCAAAGCGGTCGAGATGTTCAAAAAATCGAGCGAACTCAAACCCGAGGTCGAAAATTCCCATTTTGATCTGGGTTGTGCGTATGCACATCTTGGCCGGTATTCTGAAGCTCTGTATGAGTTTCAGAAAGCGCTCAGCATTGATCCGAAGCACTTTGAAATCTATGGACGGATGGGTCACGTATATCTCGAAATGGCGATGTATGGCGAAGCCATCGAGAACCTGAAGCGCGCGTTGGTGAAAGATCCCAGCGATATCATGGCCCGGTTCATGCTCGGGCAGGCGCTGATGCACGTTAACCACCAGCAGGATGCCGTGCAGCAGTTCGAGAAAGTCATCGAGCATTATTCGAACCTGATTCGATTCAAGGACAGGTATGCGGAAGGGCATTTTTACATCGGGCGCAGCTACTTCCACCTGCAGCAGTATGAAAAGGCCGTCGAGTATCTTCTGAAAGCCGTCGAATACGATACCGACGAGATCGATTTCCATTACAGTTTTGGAATGCTTTACAGCGATGCTGACGCATTTTTCGCCCTTGCGGAAGCGCAGCAGGCAATGGGTGACCTGGGTGATGCCCGCGAGAATCTCCGCAAAGCGGTCGAACTCGAACCAAAGAACGAGCGATTTCGGGCACTGCAGCAGAAACTCAGCTAGGAGCAAGGCGTGGATACCATACGTCGTTCATCAAATCAGACAAACGTCTCCGCAAGAGCCGCCGTGCCCAATTACGATGAACTTCCTGAAAGCAAAAAGAAAGAGTTACAGAAACTCGAAGCTGCCTGCAACGACTTTGAATCGATCTTCGTGCTACAGATGATGAAAGAAATGAAAAAAACGGTGCACAAGACAGGCCTGGTGCACGGCGGAATGGCTGAAGATATATTCTCTGATATGCTTGACCAGGAGCGTTCGAAGAATGCCCCGATCGGCATGGGACAGATCCTGTTCAAGGACCTGGCACGCGCTATCGTTCCGCCGACGCGCAAGCCCCGCTGAGGGGCCGTCGGTTCCTCAAAAATAGCAAGTCACAGCACCAGATCACCCGTTTTACCCACGAAAGGGGAATATAGTTGTGGACGAGTCCTCCCTGAATTATTTGAAACTCTGTGAAGAGCCAGTGAAGAGCCTTCGGCTTATTGCCAAGGAGTTCAACATCAATGCTGCAGAGAAGATGAAAAAGGATCAGATGATCCGCTCGATCCTGCGAGAGCATCTGAACCGACAGGGTCTCGCCCTCAGCGAAGGCACCCTCGAGGTCCTCCCGGATGGCTACGGCTTCATCCGCACCCGCAGCTACATCCAGAATGACGACGATGCCTATGTTTCGCCTTCCCAGGTGAAGCGTTTCGGCCTGATGAACGGCGATCACGTGATTGCCCAGGTGCGCCTCCCCAAAGACGACGAAAGTTACCACTCTCTGCTCCGTGTCGAGGCCGTAAACGGCGTAAGCCTTGAGCAGCTCTCAAAACGAATGAACTTCGATGACGGTGTGCCGGTCTTTCCGACCAACCGTTTCAAGCTCGAAGCCAGCGACATTGATACATCGATGCGCGTTTTCGACCTGATCTGCCCCATCGGAAAAGGCCAGCGCGGCCTGATCGTCGCCCCCCCAAAAGCAGGCAAGACGGTTCTTCTCAAGAAGCTCGCCAACGCGATTATCGCAAATCACCCGGAAGTCCTGATGCTGATTCTGCTGATCGATGAACGGCCCGAAGAAGTCACCGACATGCGCCGTTCCGTCGATGCCGAGGTCGTGGCTTCGACGTTCGACGAACATATCAGCCATCACATCAAGGTTTCCGAACTTCTTCTGGAAAAAGCCAAGCGGTATGTGGAGCTCGGCCGCGACGTGGTGATTCTGCTCGACTCGATCACCCGCCTGGCCCGTGCCTACAATATTTCCGTTCCATCGGCCGGCCAGACGCTGACAGGTGGCGTCAACCCGTTCGCCCTGCACAAGCCCAAGCGGTTCCTGGGCGCAGCCCGTCAGATCGAAGGCGGCGGCAGTCTTACGGTTATTGCCACAGCCCTCATCGACACCGGCTCCAAAATGGACGAAGTCATTTTTGAAGAGTTCAAGGGCACAGGGAACATGGAGTTGCACCTCGACCGCAAGCTGTTCAACAAGCGCGTATTCCCCTGCATAGACGTCAAGATGTCCGGCACGCGCAAGGAAGAACTGCTGATGGACGCCGAAGATCTGAACAAGGTCATCATTCTGCGGCGCGCCTTCGAAGAGAAGAGCAACCAGGAAGTTATCGAAATGCTCGTGAAAAGTATCTCGGCCACCAAGACCAACACCGAGTTCCTTTCCCTGATCAATCCGAACTACAAGGGTTCAGGTAAGAGCAACAGCTGATGCACCACCCCGTCATACAGCCGCTCTCGTTCCATGTACGTTTTGCGCTGATTCTGGTCGCCTTTCTCGGCCTCCAGATTGTGCCTCCAGACCCTTCTCCAGCCTGTCTCGCCATTGGCGGCGAGTTTTCCGTCACGCCTCTCTGGCAGGCGCAGGCAGAAGCCCTGCTCGATGTCATGCGTGATCATGCGCCTTCCGTCGAGGAAGCCCTGATCGCTCTGGGCGGCAACACATCCGGGTCTCAGCAGCCCGGGACAGATGGGGAAGGCAGACCGTACCGTATTGCAAGCGTTTCCAACCGTCAGTATTCCGCGACAGATTTTTTCTGGCCGGTTCGAGGAAGCATCTCATCGGGCTACGGAATGCGCAGACACCCGATCACGCGGCGTTCCTCCTTTCATGCGGGAATCGACATCCGCTCCAGGACGGGCACACCGATCCTTTCCCCGTCAGACGGCGTTGTCATCTCCTCCCGCAGGGCGGGTGCCATGGGCCGCGAAGTCCGTGTCCAATGCGGCGGCATGCTCCTTGTGTTCGGTCATTTATCGGCGTTTCGCTGCAAACCAGGCCAGAGAGTCCGCGCCGGCCAGGTCCTGGGCCTTGTCGGAGCCTCAGGTCGGGCAACCGGACCTCACCTCCACTTTTCCGTGAAACGTGATGGCCGATGGATCAATCCGCTTTCATGCCTGACGCCGCGGCGTCTGGCCAGTCGCTGAACCGGCATAGTCGAGGAGAGCACGCATGATCGGGCCCTGCATCCGCCCGCTCGCCATTGCCCTGGCATCTGCGATTTTCTTCCTCGTCACCCCCGGCTCGGAAGCGGCAGAACCCGTGCATCCCCTGGACAGACCGGGCATCGCTGGCCCGGCAAAGTCCTCTGATGCCGCTCTCACCGCTTACGAAGAGGGATACCGGCAGTATCGCGCCGGTCATTTCACTGAAGCGATGGCCAGTTTTCAGGATGCGCTCAGGCGCGAACCGAATCTCATCAAGGCCCATTACTGGCTTGGAAAGCTGTTTCGCGAGATGGGCCGGCTTCGCGAGGCTGACTACCACTGGGAAGAAGTCATGCGCCTTCAACGGCTGATCCGGGACAGGCGCGAGGCATTAAGCCTGCAGAACAACGAGTATCCGGCACTCAGCCAGCTCGTGAAGACCCGCAAACGCCAGGAAGAGGCGGAAGAGTCGTTCCAGAAGGGCAGATATTTGCTCCATGAAGGCCACTGGGAAGGCGCCGTGGCGGGCATCAAGAAAGCCGTCGAGCTTTATCCTGCCAATCCTGATTATCAGAAACTTCTTGCCCGTCTCCTCTGGGACCGCAACGATCACCAGGGCAGCGCAAAAGCCTATATCGACATGCTCGATCTGCACCGTGATCTCGACCGCGACCTGATAAACGAAGCGACGGAAAGACTTGTTTCAGCCGGCTGGCACCGAGAAGCCGCGAGAGTTTTGAGGGAAGCGGCAGTGCGATTTCCTGAGGATGCCGATCTGAAAAACCGTCTCGCGCGGCTTGAGGAGAGGGGCGAACCCAAACCCGTCTCGGCGGGAAGCGTCGTCGATCGTTCGCGCGGACAGGTCATTCTTGATATCGGGCTGGAATCGGGGCTGTCGCTTGCCGATGAATATACATTGAAGCTGCGTTCGTTCCGGCCCGGCGAGTCGATTACCGACTTGAAAACCGGCCGGGTTATCGGGCGCCGCCCGGATACGGTTACGGCCGAACTGCTTGTCACCAAGGTGTTCGCCCGATCGTGCTGGGCGCTGATCCGTCAGGAAAACGGACGCGGCGTGAAAGCGGGTGATTTGATTGAAGTCCAAAGCATCGAGCGGTGACGGCACAAAACTGATCGCGGCAAATCGCCGTGCATTTCATGAGTATTTTATCATCGACAAGCTCGAAGTGGGCATAGCCCTCGCAGGGTCTGAGCTTCGGCCCTGCCGGGAGAGCCGCGTCAATCTGAAGGATGGCTATGCCGAGGCTGTGAACGGGCAATTGTGGCTGAATGAAGTCCACATCGGCTCAAACCCTTTTTCCAACAGGCTTGATCATGCCCCGCTTCGAAAGCGGCGGCTGCTGGCGCACAAACGCGAGATCATCAAGCTGCAGCAGAAACTCCAGGTAGCGGGCCACACTCTGATACCGCTTCGCATGTATTT
The DNA here is from genome assembly GCA_964597625.1 of uncultured bacterium. Taxonomy (GTDB): domain Bacteria; phylum Muiribacteriota; class Ozemobacteria; order Ozemobacterales; family Ozemobacteraceae; genus MWAR01. Next base: position 15,383 of record CAZQYQ010000011.1, on the reverse strand, counting down.
CAAAAGCGGCAGGGTAAAGGTTGAGCTGGGTCTGGCCAAAGGCAAAGCCCAGTATGACAAGCGGGAGACGATCGCGAAAAAAGACCTGAAGCGAGAACTCGACCGCGAGATGAGCGAGAGAAGGCGATGATGCGCAACGGTATCTGGCGTCACTGGCGCCGCTGGCTGGCCGCGGCCGCCGGCACGGCTCTGTTTCTTGCTTCGCCCGTGGTTGCGCAGGAAGGCGAACGTTCGAAAGGCTACATCAGCGCCCGTGAGTTCGCTGAAGCGCAGGGCATTGCCTATCAATGGTTCCCCATGCAGAAAACGCTTGTGCTGACACGCGGGAACCGCACCATGCACCTTTCGGTGGGCCGCAACGAAGCTGTCGTCGACGATCAGCCGTTTGTTCTTCCATCGGCCCCGCTTCTACAGGATGGACAGGTCATGGTGCCGGCAAGATCGATCATCAACGTTTTCGGCGCGCAGGCTTCCCAGAAACCGGCGGCAGCCTCAAAACCACCCGCCGTGACCGTCGAACCCGGAGAGGAAGAGGACGGAGAACTGGGCCCGGACACTCCGGCCGAGGACGATGGCTCCGCCAAACCCGTGCTGGTGGCTCCGCCGCGTGTCCTGCCGCAAGGCACAGGCGTCGTTCCGGTTCCCCCTCCGGCCGTTCCGCCGGCTGAAACGGCGGAAGAACCAACCGAAGAGGAAGATCAGGAGTCAACGCTCGTTACCGTACGCCATTCGATCCGCGAAGACCACACGCGCGTCGTGCTCGAGTTTGACGGGCCGATGACGTATGCAACAGAAAACGCGGGAACCGGCAAATTCAAGCTCCGTATCAACGGATGCAAGAATATTATCCCCACGAAGCGATCGAACCCGGCCGGGCGGGATCTGAAAAGCGTCTCATTCCATAGCGGTCCGGATAGAAAGGGACTGGTTGTCAATTTCGATCTGCTCGACGGGGGGGAACCCCCCACCATCGAAACGGTGGCAAACCCGTATCGCATGGTGCTCTCCTTCCGCGCGACGCCGGCCGCTCTCGCCGCGGCATCCGCCACAGCGAAGCTCGCGGCAGCAAGCGCCACGATGCAGCTGAAAACCAAACCGGCGACGGCAACCGCGCAACTTCCCCCACCCGCATCGGCAACAGCGACCGTTGCGGCCATTCCCCCAAAAAACCAGGAACCGCCAAAAACAGACAAACCTCAACCTCCTGATTCGGCATCTGGAGAAGCAGCTTCGCGGGAGCCGGCAAAGAATCTCAAAATTGATGTGCCCCTTGAACCGCTCACCCGCACGGCGTTTTCCGGAAGGGCCATTGTCATCGACCCCGGACATGGAGGCTCAGATCAGGGAGTCACCTTCAACGGACTGGCTCCAGAAAAGCAGATAACGATGTCGATCGCGGCGAAACTGCGTCAGATCCTCCGTCAGATGGGATTCAACGCCTATCTCCTGAGAGCACAGGATGCCTCCCTGTCTCCGTCCGAACGTCAGGCTGCCGCGAACAAGGCGGGCGGAGACCTCATCGTCTCCCTGCATGTCGGCGGTGCCGGAGACGAGTCTATCGAGGGAGTCGCCTGCTACAGTTATGACGGCAACGGCGTCAGTTTTGACGGTGACGCAACCACGGGCAGAATTTCGCCGCAGAATGTCTATGGCGAATGGACGCAGACCACGCGTTTCGATCTGGCACGATTCCTTTCGATGAAAATCAGAGATCGGCTGATAAAGCATCTTTCGACACGGGACAGGGGGGTCAGGCCGCTTCCTCTCCTCCCGTTGCGGTTCATGATTTATCCCGCGGTTCTGGTCGAGGTGGGTATGCTCACGAACCCGACGGAGGGGCCCAAGCTCAGCAGCGCCGGGTATCAGGAAGCTGCCGCACGTTCTATCGCAAATGGGATCGTAGACTTTTTCAACGGAATCAAGCTGAATCCGTAACCAGAAATCGCCCGTCGTCGGGTGATTTGGAGGTCCAACATGCAACCTGTCATGAAAAAGCGTCAGCGCCATCAGCCGGAAAACTTTCTGTTCATTCTGATGGGGTTGATTCTCCTGGGGCTTTTAATTTCCGGATACTTTCTTTTCGTCGACAAAGTGCTTCCAAGCCTGACGGGAAGCGGCGGAACAACATTAACAGACTCGTCCCAGCCGGGCAGTAAAAGCTCTGACGGAGCCGCCAGCTCCGGGGAAACGATCCTTCCGGAAGGCGAAGGGATGGCGGTTACCCTGTATTTTGGCGTCCGTGGGGGGGACCATCTGACACGCGAAGTCCGAAAAATTCCGGAGCAGAAGATGCTGCTGACCCAGGCAACCGAACTCGTAAAAGAGCTGCTGAAAGGGCCGTTCACGCCGGAAGCCCGTGCCGTCATTCCCGCTGGATCGCAACTCCGTTCACTCTTTTACAATCAGGGTACGTTCTATGTCGATTTTTCCAAAGAGTTTGCCGAATCTCATCCTGGCGGCCCAACGGAAGAAGCCCTGACGCTGTATTCTATCGTGAACACGCTCACAGAGCTCGACCGCAAGGCCCGCGTCCGTTTCCTCGTGAATGGACTTGAAACGGAGACCCTGAAAGGGCATGTGGGACTGAAAAATGCGCTCTCCCGGTATGAAGCACTGCTGATGAGCCCATCCGGAAGTTAAGCCGGGTTCCGAAAAAAAAGCGCCCCGTCCAAGAAGGACCGGGGCGCTTTTTCTGTCTGAAAAAGGTTCTTCGGGTTATCCGCCGAAGGTTGAAGATGCACAGCCGTGAAAGGGCACACACTGGACCTTTTTGCCGTTCGGCATACCGCTTTCCGTACCGGGAACCCACTGGTAGGTGCCCCCCATCGGGCAGTAAGGCATGCGCTGGCCGACCATAAGCGATCTGAGATCTTCGACTTTTTCGGGGTAGACCTTGTTCTCGATGTTGTAAAGCTCTGACATGCGGGTCAGCAGGGCCGTATTTTCCCAGCATTTGTTCTGGCGTGCACGATCACGGACCCTCGAAAAATAAGGCAGGGCAGTAGCGGCAAGAATTCCGATGATCGCGATAACGATCATCAGCTCGATAAGCGTAAAAGCATGTCTGTTTCGCATGAATAGATTCTCCTGTCTCAAGTATACTTCAATTGACGCGTAAAATACAAGAAAATGCGGGCGAGAACTTGTTGCATTTGGGAATGAGAGACCCTATAATGGGCATCATGAAGAGGTTGACACGAATCATCGTTCCAATGCTGGCAATGGCATTTCTCACGGGTTGTGTACCTGAGAAGTTCCAGTTTACAACTGAATTCGGCAAACCCGGATCGAGCAGGGGCGAATTTCTCAGCGCCACCGACATGGGAATGACCCCCGAGGGCGCCCTTGTCATTTCCGATTCAGGAAATAACCGGATTCAGGTCATTTCCCCGGACGATGGTTCCGCAAAGCTGGCCCTTGGCGAGTATGGAACAACCGGATTCAAGCTTTCCGGTATGGCCGGTTGTGGTGTCAACCCTCTCACGGGCGATATCTGGGTCTGTGATCTGCGCGGGAACAAGCTGGTCAAGTTCAATAAGGCAGGCGTCCCGCAGCTGAAGGTCATCGACAAGATGAGATACCCGGTCGATGTGGCCGTCGACAGGCAGGGGAACATTTATGTCCTGATGTCCAAGCAGGCTGCCATTTCCAAATATGACGGTTTCGGCAACTTCATCGAAATGATCGGCGGAACAGGCAAAACAGCCCTGGTCTTTGCGACTTCGATCACGATCAAAGATGACACCATGTATATTGCAGACTATGGCGGCAAGCGCATTCTGAAGATGTCGCTCAAGGGTGATTTCATTCGTGAATTCAGCAAAAAGGGCGAGTATGAGGAAATGAAGGGCCCTTCGAGTCTGTTTGTCGACGATAACGGCAATATCCTGGTTCTTGACCTGGGAGATGTCCCGATTGTCATGCTATCCCCTGATGGTCAGCTGATTTCAAAGATCGGTGCGTTCGGCAATGAGAAAGGGCAGTTCCTTTATCCCCGCGGGATCGTATCAAAATCCACGGGTGAAATCATTGTTCTCGATAACAGTAGAAACTGCGTACTGACCTTCAAGAAATCAGCTCAGTAACAGGACTGCCCGACAAGCATGTCCCTTTTTCGTTCACTTCTCGCTTTCATCGCCCTTCTTGGCATTGCCTTGATGGGTTTTCTGGCAGGCGGCTATCTCTGGTTCCATGAACTGAACCGCCCTGCTGAAGTCACAGCGCAACCGGGTGCACCGGTCGAGCTGGAGATAAAAACCGGCAGTTCACCGAAGGAAATAGCCTCCAGGCTCAAAGCCGGCGGGTTGATCCGCAGCGCGTTCCTGTTCCGGATACTGGTTGGCCTGTATGGCGTCGATACGCGACTCAAGCCCGGAAAATACACCTTCAAGGGCACGGAGTCGATCGAGGAAATCCTCAAAGAACTCATGAAGGGGCGTCTGGAACTCGTTCGCGTCACGATCCCCGAGGGACTGACTCTTGCGGCGATTGCCCAGCTGGTTGAAAAAGCAGGAATTGCTTCAGCCTCCACGTTCCTGGAACTCACCAGCTCCCCGCATGTTTTGAAATCGGTATTCGAAGAATGGGGAGAGCTTCCAAGTCTGGAAGGGCTGGCGTTTCCTGAAACGTACTCGTTTCCCAGGGGAATCGAGCCGGAGGAAGCCGTGCTGACGATGCTGCGGCTGACACGCGACAAGGTCGATCGTCTGATAAGCGGCCCCAGGGCAAGTTCCGGGCTAACGCGGTATGAGACATGTATTCTTGCCTCCATCGTTGAACGCGAAGCAAAGCTCGCATCCGAACGGCCCCTGGTTGCATCGGTTTTTTTGAACCGCCTGCGCAGCGGAATGCGCCTCGAATCCTGTGCAACCGTTCAATTTTCTCTTCCCGAGCACAAGGAACGGCTCACGTTCGAAGATCTGAAAATTTCATCTCCCTTCAATACCTATCAGAATGCCGGCCTTCCGCCGACCCCGATTTCGAATTTCGGTGAATCCTCTCTGTCAGCGGCTGTCTCTCCGGCTGTGACGGATTATCTTTTCTTCGTCTCCGATGCTGCCGAAGGGCACAGGTTCTCAACGACTCTCGCAGAACACGAACGGTCCCGGAAAGAATTTTTCCAGACGAGAAAGAAAAAAAGCAAACCATGACAGCGCCGTTCGTCGTATTTTTTTATCTGCTGTTTGCGCTTTTCACCCAGGTTTCCGCAGCCCCCCCAGCGAGTGAAGCAAGGATCATTTCGCTGGTTCCATCGAATACCGAGCTCCTTTTTGCCCTTGGATTCGGCTCCTCTCTGGTGGGGATTTCCGATTTCTGCAATACTCCGGGACAGACCGCCTCCATCACGAAGGTGGGCGGCATGGAACTGAACCTGGAGCGGATCGCAGGTCTTCATCCCACACTCATTATCGATCTCAACCGCATGCACAAGCGATATGAACTCATCTTTCGGCAAATGTCGCTTCGGTATCTGAATATCGAGATAAACCGCCTCGAAGAAATTCCCTCGGCTGCGGTCCGGCTGTCAGAAGAGCTGGGTTCCCCCGATAAGGGTGTTTCGTTCTGTGGGGAGTGGGCAAGCGAGTTTTCGCGGCTCACATCGAATGTTCAGAATACCAGACCAAGGGTATACATCGAAATCTGGGACGCTCCCCTTCAGGCAGCTGCAAGGGAAAGCTTTATCGGTCAAATGGTCCGACTCGCAGGCGGAGAAAATGTCATTGTCGATTCAACGAGCGGCTTTCCCGTCGTGGCTGACGAGGATGTCATCAAAGCCAACCCCCAGATCATTCTCCTGGCGTATCCGATCGATGACGTCTCCAGAATCCGAAACAGGCCCGGCTGGAGCGATATTGACGCCATAAGGAAAAACAGGGTGTATAAAATCGATCACGACATTCTTGTGCGGCCAGGCCCAAGAGCATTGGCAGGAGTCTCTGCCCTGTCTAATATAATTAAAAATTGATAATATGATCATAAATTTGATATAGATACTATTTTAGTGATCGGCTAGCCTTCCCTTTTTTTTGGTTCTTCTCACCTCTCTCACGTGTGAGATCATCTGTAGGAGAGCTTCTGGATACCCCAAACGAGGTTTTAGAATATGTCGTTCTCAATCGGTAACCAATTTTTCAGAATTTTTACCAGAGGGGTGGTTCTTTCAGCTTTTTTGGTCGCGCCGTTCCTTTCTCCGGAACCGGGGATCTGCTCTCCAAAGCAGCAGATCGCGGGAAAGGCCGCCACGGTTGCTGCTTCCTCGTCTCGTGTCCTCAGGCCGATACCTGCTTCAGCATCAAAAGAGCTCTCCGTAAGCGTCGATGTTGCGACACTATCGACGAGAATCAACTTCGTTCTTCCTCGTTCGGGTTGCGTTTCCATTTCGGCTCAATCAAAAGCGAAACGCAGCAACGAGCGGTTATGGGGACCAACCTGGCTTGAAGCGGGCAGTCACGTCGCAACCCTTCCGACCGCCCTCGTGACCGGTCGAAAAGGCATTGTTGAGCTTTTTTCCGTAACATTGGAACCTGTTTCGGTCATCGGAAGAAGCGGCAAGGGGGAGAGACAATTCATCAGACCCATGGGCCTCGGATGGGATCCAACTTCCAAAGAACTGTATGTCGCGGACACAGGAAATGACCGGATTGTCAGACTGAGTGCCGATGGCCGGTTTGTTGCACAGTATGGTGGTTTTGGGGTTGCTTTTGGCGATATGAACGAGGAGCGCGAAGACAGCCTCGACGAACCCTGGGATGTCGCGCCCGGCGGTTTTTCAAATTTTTATGTCAGCGATCAGAATAACGACAGGGTCTGCGAGTTCGATGCATACAAGAATTATCGAGGCACAACGTATCCGAAATCCAGTGACCGGGGCGCAAGAATCAACCGGCCCCGCGGGATCACGGTCGACAGTGAGAATAATCTGTGGCTTGTTGACGGCCGTGGCGACCGGGTTCTCAAGCTTACATCCTCCGGCAGCAAGCTTTTCGAGATGGGCGGATTCGGGTGGAGTTCTCAGAAGCTCAAGGATCCAACCCAGGTCGCCGTTGATGATTCAGGGCGTATCTTCATCTGCGATCGCGGAAATCGAAGAATCGGCGTTTTCGACCGGCTTGGTTCATTCCTGAACAACATCACAACCAGCCTCAAGAGCCCGACCAGCGTGTCCGTCGATCCAGACGGACTGGTCATCGTGTGTGATGAAAGCGCGAACGAGGTTTTTCTCTTTCTTCCCGAAGGGCGGCTGCTGAGCAGTATTCCGGGAGTTTCCGCGACGGATCGTTTTCGGTTTCCGGCCGATCTGGTAGCACTCTCAGACGTCGTTTACGTTCTGGATTCCGGTAACAACCGGATCGTCGTTCTCGAACGGCGCAGAGAGCGTCAGGAAACGTATTGGCAGGTTGGGGTCCCCATGATACAATGACCCCTCTCCCATATTCGCAACGACGCGGATCTCACATCAAGGCATCAGGGGGCACACGTTGACTCGCTCGATCATCCGGCTGGGAATGAGCATTGTTCTTGCCGTCGGTCTCACTCTGACACTCGGCGGTTGCAGCAAGAGCAATCGCCAGGACAAGCAGCGTTTCAAACTTCACATAACCGACGAAGTCAGGAGCAAACCGCTTTCGGAGATCCTTCCAAAAGGAAATGTCAAAACCGGCAAGCGTGTCGAAGAGGTCGGCGAGAAGGTCAAAAGCGATTATATGTATGGCACGCTCGCCGGACAGTATGGCAAATACACGATGGCTGTCCAGTATCTCACTTCGGCTCTTGCCCGTGAGCCACGGCTCGTGGATGCGCATCACAACATCGGCCTGGCTTATTACAAAATGGGCAGGGTCGATGATGCCATCAGAGAATGGATTCAGACGCTGCGACTCGATCCGTCGTATGCCGAAACGTATTATAATATCGGCATTTTTCTGCTCGACAACAATCGCAAGGCCGATGCCGTGACCGTCCTGAACCGCTGCGTGGCGATCGATCAGTTTCATCTGAAAGCCCGGTTCGCGCTCGGCAAGATCGCCCAGCAGGAAGGGAAGAATCAGGAAGCCATCCGGCATTTCAGGGCATACCAGATGCGGGACCGCGGAGATCTGCGCGTTCACCTGGCGCTCGGCGAACTGTATCTGTTGGAAAACCAGATCGATACATCGCTGAAAGAGTTCGAGGCGGCTGCGCGCATCGATGACAAGAATCCGACTGTGCATTATCAGCTCGGCGTTGCATATCATCGGCGCGGCCAGATGGATCAGGCGATTCTCCAATACAAGCGGACGACAGAGCTTTCTCCCGATCATACTGATGCATATATTAATCTGGGCGACGTCTACAGTTACCGCAAGGAGTATGCATCCGCACTGGCCGCATACAATGCCGCTCTCGGCATCGACTCGACCAATGTATATGCAAAGAAGAAAGCCGCCCAGGCCGAAAAAAAGCTTCTGGAAAAGGACCCGTGATTCACGACCAGAATCCCCCCGGCGGCGCAAGGCCGGCCACAACACCGGCAGAAACAGTCCGGCGGCTCAAGCTGCAGATTTTACAGGAACGCCTGAGACTTTCTGAAGCGGAAGCCGGCGAACTGCTGGCGCAATTCAAAGTTGATGCCGCGAAACAGCTCGGCATCCCCCCGTCCACCATCGAGGTGGATTTCGAGTTCGCGGGCCGTGAACTGGACTTCACGATCACGGCCGACATGCAGAATCTTCCCCCATCCAGGAGCCGTTCATCATGACCACGGGAATCCCCGGCATCAGCCACTGGGAACTATTGAGCGTCGAAAAACCGTCACGTTATATAGGCGGAGAAATAAATCAAGCCCCCGACAAGCCGGGTGCCGCGTTGCGGGCATGCCTCGCCTTTCCCGACATCTACGAACTGGGTATGTCGAATATTGCGCTCAAGATCTTATATGAATCGCTCAATGCCCATCCGGACATCGCGTGCGAACGCGTGTTCTCTCCGTGGGTCGATTTCGAAGATCTGCTCCGGCGGAACGGCCTTCCTCTCTTTTCTCTCGAAACAAAGCGTCCCCTCTCGTCCTTCGACGTTCTGGGAATAACGCTGCCGTATGAGATGACGTTCACGAACGTGGTTAATCTCCTCGAACTCGGCGGGATCCCCGTCGATCGACGGGACAGAACCGACGGCACGATCGTGCTTGCCGGCGGTCCGTCGGCCTCGAATCCGCTTCCGGTCGCCGATTTCTTTGATGCGATCCTGATCGGAGATGGCGAGGAAGCACTCCTCGAAGTATGCGAACTGATCAAAGAAGCGAAGAAGCGGAAGATCGTCAGGCCAAAATTGCTCGCCGCGATCTCGGAGATTGAAGGGTTCTGGGTTCCGTCATTTCCCAGGCAGGTCAGGAGACGCGTTTTCAAAGGATTTGCAGCATCGATGCCCCCGCTCAAGCCCGTTGTTCCGCATATCGAGGCGATTCACAGCCGCGTGCCGCTCGAGATCTTCCGCGGCTGTATCCAGGGCTGCCGGTTCTGTAATGCAGGCTTTTTCTACAGGCCCAAGCGTGAGAGACCGGTATCATCCCTGATCAGCTGCGCCAACTCCCTGCTCTGCAACACCGGCAATGAGTCCCTGGGGCTTCTCTCTCTTTCCACCTCAGACTATTCCAAGCTGCCGGAGCTGATTTCAGGCCTTAACCGCCAGCGCACGTTCCCCGATCAGACGCTTTCCGTCCCCTCTCTGCGCATGAACGACAAGACGCTTGCGCTTTTAGAGACGGTCCCCGAGCTGAAAAAGGGCGGTCTGACATTTGCTCCGGAAGCAGGCAGTCAGCGTCTGCGCGACATCATCAACAAGAACATCACGGAAGAGGATATTCTCAAGGTCGTCACGGCAACCCGCGAGTCCTGCTACCGGGTGATGAAGCTGTATTTCATGATGGGCCTTCCCTTCGAGACGAATGAAGATCTCGACGCAATCGCGGATCTGGTTGAAAAAATCGAGGCCACGGCTCGGCGCGAAAAAATCAAGAAGGAATTGAATATCAGCCTGTCGGGCTTCGTTCCGAAGCCGTTCACCCCCTTCCAGTGGGCGGCGCAGAACGATGTGGCAATGCTTGATGAAAAGCGCCGCCGCATCTGCACCACAATGAAGAGGAGCCGTGCCCGGATCTCGTGGCGCGACTCGTATCTGTGCCAGCTCGAAGGCGTGCTTGCGCGCGGCGACGAGCGCGTTGGCGCGCTTCTCAAGGCCGCCCGGAAGCGCGGCTGCCGTTTCGACGGCTGGACGGAGCATTTCAGGGCCGATGCCTGGCGGGATGCGTTCGCTGAAACCGGTATCGATGCGGCATCTTACACCCGTGAACGACCGTTGAACGAAATGCTTCCCTGGGAGTTCATCGATTATCGCACCCCGCGCGAGTATTTCGTGCACGAGTATCGCGAGGCGGCCGGCCTCGCCGGAGTTCAACTGCCATGACGGAAAACAAGCCGGTTCCCGAGTATCGGTATCGCGTTCATTACAGCCGACATGGCCAATCGATCTACCTCGCGCATCTGGATGTCATGGAGTCGCTGTTGCGGTCCCTGCGCAGATCCGGCCTTCCCTATGCTCTTTCGCAGGGCTGCCATACCCGTCCCAAGACCAGTTTCGGACCGCCGCTTCCGCTCGGTCAGGCCAGCCGGTGCGAATTTTTCGATCTGTATCTTCGGGAAGTGTCAGACCCGTCAGAAGTGGCCGCGAAGCTCAGCGGACTGCTCCCGGCAGGAATGACCATCGTCGGGGCGACCACCATCGCTCTGAATGCGCCGATGTTATCGGGCAATCATAAAGTCCGGTACAGACTCCCCTTCACCGCTGAGGGTGCCGCGACCATGGCACGTGTGCGCGAATTCCTGTCTGATCCGGCAAGCCCGGTCGTCATCAGGCGGGGAAATGAAGAGCAGAGGTATGTGATCGGCAGTGCCGTCATATCTGTCCGCGAGGAGTCTGAAAATGGAGTTTTGGCTCTGATCGCGGATTTTTCCCAGGGCGGCAAGGGGCAGCCGTCCGTTTCCAAGATCGTCACCGCACTTGCCGAGTATCTCGGCGGGGAGCGGGAAGCGCTGCTCGGAGTGGAACGCATCTGTTTCATCGAATAAACCGGCAGTCGCGAAGCATTTTTCCAACCCAAGGAGTATTTCTTGTCCAAGCGAATTTTAATCAATAGTGGTCCATATGAAACGCGGGCCGTCCTTCTCGAAGACGGGCATCCGGTGGAACTGTTTTACGAGATTCCCGATTCGGAAAAGATTGTTGGTTGTATTTTCAAAGGGCGGGTATCGAACATTCTTCCCGGTACCCAGTCAGCCTTTGTCGATATCGGCATTCAGAAAGACGCCTATCTGACGCTTTCGGGCGTTGATATGGGCGACAGCGGCGATGACGACCTGAAGGACGTCTTCCGCGTGCCGATCCAGCAGCTGCTGAAGGTCGGCCAGGAAGTGATTCTGCAGATTCTGAAAGAACCGACCGGGGTCAAGGGGCCACGATCGACCATGATGCTTTCGTTTCCCGGCAGATATCTCGTGCTGATGCCGACCGTTGATCATATCGGCATATCGCGAAGGATCGGACCGGACAGTGAGCGGGATCGCATCCGCGCGATCGCCAAGAGGATCTGCCCCAAAGGCATGGGAATCATCTTTAGAACAGCGGCCGAAGGGCTTGAGGAACGGGAACTGGCGTCAGATCTGAAGCTGCTTCTGCGCCTGTGGGAACAGGTCGATCGCAAGATCAAGACTGCGCCGCCGAGAACGATGCTGCATCGCGATATTCCGCTGCCCCTGAAGATTGTGCGCGAGTATTTCAATGACGACGTCGACCGATGCATTGTCGATTCTGAAGAAGCCTACAAAAACATTCTCGACATGTGTGACTTTCTGTCCCCGCTTCAACGGGCCAGTCTCGAGATCTATCGAGGTCCGGCGCCGCTTTTCGAGGCCTATGGAATCGACAGCGAGATCGAAAATGCCCTTCAGCCGAAAATCGTGATGGAATCGGGGGCATCGCTCATCATCGAGCGAACCGAGGCTCTTTCCACGATCGATGTCAACTCGGGCAGATTTGCGGGCGGCGTCGATCTCGAAGAGACGGTCTTCAAGGTGAATCTCGAAGCCGCCAAGGAAATTGCGCGCCAGATCAGGCTGCGCAACCTGGCCGGCATGATCGTCATCGATTTCATCGACATGAACGATCCCAAACACCGCACCAAGGTGCTCAAAGCATTTCGCGAAGCCATGAGAAACGACCGGAACCGGCCGCACATTCTCGACTTTTCCGAACTCGGCCTCGTTCAGATGACGCGGCGGCGGACATCGCACAGCCTCGAAGAGATCCTGAAGACCCCCTGCCCCTGCTGTGGAGGCCGGCGCATGACGCTTGCGCTCACGACGCTCGTGAATCGCATCCGCAAGAAGGTTCTTGAGGAAACAGCGAGGTTCGAAACCCCGACGCTCACTGTCAAGGCTCATCAACAGGTGATTGAAGCGCTTCGCGGTCCTGGTGAGTCGCGGCTCAAGGAGCTCGAAAAACGATGCGGCCGCACCATCACTCTCCAGGCCACCTACGGCTTGGATCTGGAGACCTATACGGTCGACACCGGTGCCGGACGCGGAGATTCCAGACAGGCGAAACCGGTTGCGACCGGCCCTGAAGGCCGAGCACCGGAGCAGACAGCGCCCAAAGCCGTGCGTAATCAGCGAGGGGATTCGAGATCGCGACGTGGCCGCAGACCCCCCCCGATCGACAGGGAAAAGCCCGCAGCGGCAGCCGGATCCGCTCCGGAAGAGGTCCAGGCAGCCAGGCCCCCCCGGATTGAGCCTGTTGCAGAGCCGCGACCGGGTGAAGTTCCACCACCGGCCGAGGCCGCAACGTCGGATGCGCAGAAACAGCGACGGCGTGGCTGTCGCGGCGGCCGTCGCAGAACCCGCGCAGAAGTCAGCCCGCAGAAGGATCAAAAGGACAAGGAATAACGAAATATGCCGAGAGTCGTTTGGTCACCGATCTTCAGCCTTCTGGCCGTCCTGGCGTTCGTCTGCACGATTTCAGGCCCCGCATCGGCCATTCCGCTCTCCTACAAGCTGAAGGTCGGCTCCACCTATGCGTATGAGATCATTCAACGGTCCAAAAGCGAAGCTGCGGCAAACGATTTCAAGGCGTCGCATCCGATGGAACGGACATCCAAACTCGAGATTACCGTTCTGGCCTATCGGGACGGCGTGTATGTGCTCGACATATCCAGCGGTGATCGGCGTGTAAGGCGGTATCTGCGTCCGAATGGAGCGGTTGTCGCCGCGCCGGGCGAGGCCGGGCCCCTGTTCCCGTTTTTCGCGACATTTGCGGAAGGAGACTGGCAGACAGGCAAACCCCAGGTGATCACGACTTCGTTTCCTTCGGGAAAAGGGAGTGTTAATGCCCGCTGGGAAACCACATTCAGTGGTCTGGACGCCACAAAGAAGAAAGCGACGATAGGCATTTCCGGCGATGTGGCTCTTCCGGCGGACCGTGTCATAAGCCGCACTTTAAACGCAAAAGGCACGATGATCCTGAATCTTGAAATGGGCTGCCCGGAGCGCGCAGACTGGACTGTGAGCTATGAAATGAATTTCGCGAACAAGGAAATTGCGGTCATCCGAGATCTGTGGCGCGTTCGAGAAACCCGCTCAACTTCATGCCGTCTGACGGGGGTGAAGCCGTGAACGTCACATCACTGGCCCGGCGGGGAGCAACCGCCTTGTTTTTCCTCCTGGCCGCCATCTGCGCTGCCCCCGCCCAGCCGGCCCAGCAAACCCAGCCGGAGGCGCGTGCGCCGCAGTCTCCGGAAGCGCCGTTTACGGCCTGGCTGATGAACAACGAGGCCCGCGCAATGGCAATTCTGGCCGGCGATCGGCTTCTGGCAGACCGTATTTCCGAGCCATTCGGTCTTCTGGGTGCCATGCCCCTGTCTCCGGCGAAATCAGAGCAGGATATCTGGTCGATCCATCTTCAGTATTACCGGTTTCTGCCAGAAGCGGTTGAGATAGCCAAGCTCGCACGGCGGTTCGGCAGTGGCGAATTCGCACGTGTTTTCGACCAGGCGTTTCCCGGGAACTGGGTCTGCGCACCCATGGTCGGCATTCCCACATTCAATGCCCGCGAAGTTGCCCTTCCGCTCAACACGGTGTTCAGAGAGAACATTCTCGTGTGCATGGGCGTGGACAAGGACCGAGATGCCGACCTCACGGAGCGGCTCAAACGCAGCCAGAATACCATCAGTGCCGACAATCGTCGTCTGCTGGGACAGTATTTCGAGACGTTTCTTGCGCTCTATCCGAACAACCGGCAAGTGCAGGCGATTGACGCATTTCTCAAGAACGGGATGAAGAAAAGCACGGCTCAGGGTGTCGCTTCCGCGCTCGGGCTGAATACGGCATCAGCAAGCGAATCCGGACTCGCCTTCGATGATGGCGCCAACGGACCGGCAGCCGCTGTCGCCTCGGCAACGGATACGGATACCGGGTCGATGCCGGCAGATCTGTTCAATATTCTGAAATAGCCCGTTCGCGCATCCGGGGCGCAAATAATATCAGCGGTTATAATAGTCGCGCAGATGCGCGCCGGCGGCCTGCAGCTTTTTGAGAGCCTTTTCCTCGATCTGGCGCACGCGCTCGCGGGTAATGTCCATGATGCGGCCGATCTCCTCGAGGGAACGCGGAATGCCGGTGTCGATGCCGAACCTCAGCTGAATGACTTTCCGCTCGCGGTCAGAAAGCACGCTGAGCACTTTCTCGATCTGCTCTTTCAAAAGGGTGTCTACAACCGCTTCTTCAGGGCTTGCCGCATCGGAATCGGGAATGAAACTTTCGAGGGTGCTGTCTTCCTTGTTGCTGACGGTGAGGCCCAGAGAGACGGGTTCCTGCGTCTGGCGGCTGACTTCCTCGATTTTCTCGATCGTCAGGCCGCTGATTTTCGCGACCTCCTCGATCGTGGGATCACGGCCGTGCTCCTGGGAAAATACGCGGGTGGTCTTTCGCACTTTGTTGACAATTTCCATGATATGAACCGGGATGCGGATCACGCGTGACTGTTCAGCCAGAGCGCGGGTAATGGCCTGGCGGATCCACCAGGTGGCATAGGTCGAAAACTTGTATCCAAGCCGGTAATCGAATTTATCGACAGAGCGAAGCAGCCCGAGATTGCCTTCCTGAATCAGGTCGAGGAACAGCAGACCGCGGTTCGTATACTTTTTGGCAATGCTGACCACGAGTCGCAGATTGGCTTCGACGAGCGCCTGCTTGGCTTCCTGATCGCCGGCCTCGGCGCGGGCCGCCAGATCCCGTTCCTGCTCGCGGGATGCAAGCGAAAGTTTGCTGAGGCGCTGCAGATAGAGTTTGACCGAGTCA
>CAZQYQ010000010.1:0-32848 GCA_964597625.1 uncultured bacterium | reverse complement strand
AGAACCAGCGAGACTATCGTGAGCGAGCCCGTACCAGCATCCGCATAGGGGCGAAGCAACTCGAAAAGCCGGGCGCTCAACCCGCTGTGCTCGATGGCGCCGGTCACGACAAACAGCCCGGTGAAGAACACCAAGAGCGACCAATCGATCGCCTGAAAAACCTTCTCGGGCTCCAGCCGTCGCGTGACCAACAAAAGTGCCGCAGCGGCCACGGCAGCCAACGGCACCGGCGCGCCACACACCAGCGTCACGAGCATCAGCCCGGTCGCTGTGGGTCCCGGCGCGCTCGCCGAGGCCAGCCGTATCTGAGGCATTCCGAAGAAGTTCGAGCCTGCCACTTCCACCTGAACGGAAGAACCGCCCTGGAAGCCTTCCGCGGGGGTGATCCCTGACACTGCCGGAGCTGGCGCCCTGGCAACGCTTGCCAAGACCGGCAGGGTCGCCACCAGATTGCCGGCATCGCGTACCGTGATATCAAAGGAATACGAGCCGGCCTGGGTCGGAGTGCCATTCAGACGCCCTGTTCCGGCCTCGATTGCCACCCATGACGGTGCGCCCGACACCGACCAGTCATAGGGCGACTGGCCTCCTGAGGCGGTCAGAGACTGTGTGAAGGGCGTACCAACTTCCCATTGCAGGGTTTCTACCGGATTGATGGCCAGCGTGACGAACGGGGCGAGTGGCCCGGTTTCACCGGCAGGCAGGAACTGGCGGCCCCCTACACTGGCTCCCCAGAGCCACGCGAAGCGTACCGGATGCCGGGTTGTCAGGTCATAATCCGCATATCCCACCAGGCCCATGCCGGGAAGGAAGAACAACGAGGTCCAGGTGACTTCCGCCGATCCGTTCCAGGTGAGGCAGATGTCGAATCGATGCGCCAGGCCATGAAGCCACGGCAGGCTCACCGGCACTGATTCCATGACCAGGATTCGAGCCTCGCCCGTGCGAGTCACGCTTCCCGGGATGCTCAGAGTGATGCTCTGGGTTGCCGCTGCTCCCTCCTGAACCAGCAGGTCAGCCAGCCGCCAGGGACGACCGCCGTTGAAACAGGTGTCTCCGCCTTCCAGATACAGGCCGGATTGTTCGAACATCCGGATGAATCCCTGACGGGCAGGGTCGAGGATGTCCCAAAGAGTGTCGCCGGTCACCGCCCCTGAAGGCTGAGGAAAGAATCCCCGGTCCACAGCGCTGACCCCATTGGCGAACCGCCCAAATTCGAAGGTTCCCGGGTCGATCGGCAGATCCAGCTGGCTTGTTGCCAAATTCGCCCCAAATGCGGACATCTGCAGACGGAACGTCGCCCGTCCCCCTGATTCCAGGGTCGGGTCATTGCCGATCACGAGGGTCCGAAAATCCACCCGCGTGGCATTCAGAACCATGGCGTTGATCCGCGAGGCAACTCTCGCCCGCAGTGACGTGCTGGGTGGTGCCTGTATTTCCACGAACTGCCATCGATCGTCCCGGGTCATTGGCCACAGGGCGCTGCTTGGGACCGGACCTCCCATCGCAGCCGCCTGGGTCAGATCGAATGTCGCCATTTTGAGATCTTCCAGATACCATCGTTCATCTTCCTCGATGAGACGGATCTCCAGGCTGAATTTATCCCCGCTCCGGAACCACGTCCAGATTGGAACCACGGCAAGGGAAGGAAGGGGGAAGGTGATCTCTTCGGGATCGAAGAAAAATGTGTAGACGTTCCCGTCGTTGGGGTCACTCAGACTGGGGCCCAGATCGCGCACGAACAGCGGGTGAAAACGACCTCCATCCGGAATGTCCCCGCCCGGTTCCGATCTGCGGAATGCCTCCAGAGAACCTCCATCACCCGAGGCCAGGACGTTCAGGATGAGTTGAACCTGCTCGACGACCAGGCTCTTTTCTTTCGGACTCGGGCCGACAACTCCACCGCCTCCACCGCCGCCCATGCATCCGAAAAAGAACATGGCAATCCCGCCGATCAGGGGGAGCAGCAGCATCCGCATGGAAAAATGGTGGAGGATCCTCTTCATAATGATGCCTCTCTTTTTCTCTCAGATTATATGTCTCTTCAATGTCTCTCATGGCGATCGGTATCATCGACTTCGAGCGACAGCCGGACATCCCGGTATCGTTTTGCCCACGGTGGTTGTGCCATTGTTTTCTCTCACCGGGGGTTTCAAAAGCACACCAGGGCGAGGTGTTGAAAACGAGATGCGGGACATGGCCGGATCGTCTGATGCTCCTTCCTCTGACGGGCAGGTCGCATCGAAGGGGACGATAAAGCAAAAGATCTGTGTACTCTCTTTAAACAGTATATGCCGAGTTTCATGCAGGGGGCCAGAAAATTTTTATGAGACCCTGCTGTGGCGGTGTAGGCCTGTTCCGAAGGCATCCTGTGCGCGTATCCCGGGCTGCAGGAGCTGCTCTCGAACATGCTCAAACGGAGCGGCATTTCTCCTGTGCCATTGTGGCGTCTCAGTCTCTGTTTTTGTCCGGGTCCTTCACTGAGAGGGCTGGGCGGCGTGCGTCAATTTTCTCTTTGAGATGGACGACGCGGCGCAGACCGTCGACAATCCGAAGCCGCAGGCCGGCTGTGTCCCGCAGACGTGCCGGGTCGGTCAGAAGAGCGGCTTCGAGATGCTGTCTCGAGAAGCGCAGCTTGTCCGTCGTTCCGGCAAGGATCGCGCCGATCTCGTCGAATGCTTCGAGAGTCTCTGAAACCCGCTCAGGCGGGATATCGGCCGTCGTAAGGTCATGGACGGTGATTTCGAGAGTGTCGAGCAGCTTTTCGAGTTCACTCATGCCCTCGAGTGCCGATGTGAGATCGAAAGCTCCCTGTGGAGCGAGCTGATCATCAGACACGAAGCCGTGCAGCCGATCGATGCGCCGCGCATCGGTCGCCCCGTTTTCTTCGAAACACCCTGAATCGATCTGGGTTGCAGGGTCACTGAACTTGAAATCCACCGGGAAATGGCGTTCGAGGGACGCCGTCGGTGATGCTTCCTGCGGCTCAAGCCAGATCGGGGGAAGCGTCGGAAGTTCGGCCTGGCCTCTCAGCGCTTCAAGAAATCCCGCGAATTCGCCTTCGGCCAAAAGCCTGTCAGGCGAGAAGCGACGTTTTGCCGTCGGCTCGAAATATCCACCGATAGCCGCGGCGGCTGAGCCGAGGGCTGTTCCGGGCTGAATATCCGTGAATTCGGCCGGCTGAGTTTTTGAGGGAACGAGGGCGGGCTCGAGAAGTTTGTACAGAACAACCATGGCCGTTCCGCGCGTGGCGGGCCAGTCGAGATGGATGCGCCCGTCGGGGAACGGCTCGAGCAGATGTGAGCGCAACACGGCGGTTTCGTCGGGGGCGCGGTTCCAGAACGCTTTGCAGGCCGTTTCCAGAAGATCGTATCGGGAAACCGGCGCTGCATCGGCTGTCTGCGCGAGCGCGAGGAAGGCAAGTGAAAAAACGAAGAAATGTACTAAACGATTCACGGATCTCCGCCGATAGGTGGGATGCCCTTCAACATACTTCGAAGGAGTCTCGAACATGTCGGATATTCGCGAAAGATCGCTGCCGACCTTTGTGCCGCCCGACGATGAGGATTTCGTCATGAACCAGATTCAGCGCTATTCATCGCTGACCGAGCGGAATCTGGAGATGATCGAAAACCTCATTAAAAAGGGATACGCCATGAACTCGCCCGAGGTCAAGCAGCTCCAGCAGAAACTGCATGACCTGGAGGTGAAGAGCAATTTCTGGCGCACCCGCATGATGCGGTATCTCTGACGGCGGCTCGGGGGTGGACGGGATACCGTCGGCCCAGCACGCGCGAGCGGCCTGGCGCAGAACGAACAACCAGTCTCCGGACTGAAACGCCAGTGCCGCTCGGTGCGCCGCCGCTTCGGGATGTGCCCGCAGTTCGGGTGCAAGGGCATTCCAGATGTTGAGGGCATCGATGGTGCGGCCCGCCTGGACGGCCTCGTCCAGGTCCGCAAGTCGCTGAACCGACGACATGCCGGGCCACGCGGCAAGGCAGACGACCGCGCCGAAAAGCAGCAGCGTCATGCGCAGTCTTCGTTCTGATTTCACCAGCAGCTCGGCCGGCCCCTTCCAGTCCCGCGCCGCGGCTGTCCGTTCCGCGAATTCGGGATGGGTCAGGGTCCATTTCGGCCAGCGCGATGACGGCATGGAAATGAACTCCTGAAGCCTTTCCAGGGTGCCGGCGAAAAGATCACCCCCGACCATCGAGGCGGCGAACCGGTCGGCCTGGTGCTCGCTGTGCCGGGTCAGGGCCGTGAAACAGAGAAGGAAAATCGCGAAAAAGCCGAACAGATCGATGGCGGAGTTGAGCGTCTCGGCCCGGGCGGCATACCACGGCAGGTGTAAAAACAGAGTGATCTTGGTCAGCAGCGAGATGAAGACCAGGTCCAGCGAGAAAATCATGTAGGTCCAGACATGGCCGAGCCGCAGATGGCCGAGTTCATGCGCGACAACCGCCAGAAGCTGCTTCTCATCGAAAATATCTATGAGATAGTTAGTCATATATACGAATCTATATTTTGGCGACAGGCCTGCCACGGCCGCATTGGGAATGGGCTCGCGAAATGTGTCCCAGAGTCTGACGCCCGCGATCGGCGTCTCGGCGCGGGCGGCGAGAGCGATGATCGATGACCGCAGCTGCCCGTCCACCAGGGGGACGGCGCGCCACGCCCAGTTGAACAGGCGCGGCGAGAAGAGATACAGCCCGACGAAGAAAAGGGGCGCCATCACGAAATTTTCGAGGTTGCTCAGCCCCGGAAGCTGCATCGAGCCGAGCCATGAATCCTCGGCCAGCATCCAGAGAAGCATCGGCGGGAAAAACAGGATGGGAAGCGTCATGCGCGCTCTGAAAAACTCTTCGGGCGTCTGGTCGGGGTCGAAAATCCGGCTCCAGGCCGACCTGAACGGAATGCGGGTTGCCCAGAACATCCAGGCAAAAAGCCCGATGGAGAGAAGCATCGGCCATGCCTGCGGAAAGGCCCGGTTCAGCGGCGGACAGAGCCATTCCGCCGGAGCGGCGGCGGCATGCAGAAAGACGATCCAGGCCGTGACAAGCCAGGAGAAACGCCCCTGGGCATCCTGAAAACCCGGCAGGCGTCCTTCGCTGCGCATGAGCTCGAGCGTGTCGGGAATCCCGGTCCAGAGGACGGCGAATGTAACGAACATCCAGATGGCCGCCGCGGTCAGGGGAAGCAGCGCAAGCGTGCCCGCCAGTTCCGATGTGCCGTAGGCAAGCAGAATCAAAGGTAAAAAGGTGGAGATCATCTCGTTCCGACTCCGATGGATGGGCGCATCCGGTTTACATGCCAGGCTCCGAACGGGCAGAGCGAAGATCGGTTACCCGCATCAACTCCAATACCCGTAAGTAAATATGCGTTTATATAGCACAATGCGTTTTTGGCGGCCGTCCCGGAGAATCCGCTGAGCCAGGAGCCGGAACAGGTGCCGTTTGAGGGAACATCAGGTTTTACGTTCTTTTTTCTTTGCCGCGGGAAACAATATATTGTTAAGTATAAGCCGGTAGCCCGGGCTGTTCTTGTGCAGGTCGAGCTTGGTCGGGCCTTCGCCGACCACGTGACTGACGTCGGCCGGGTCATGGCCGCCGAAAAAGCAGAACGTGCCCTTGCCGAGATCGCCGCGGATATACTTCACCGAAAGGCCGTCGTTGTTTTCGGCCATGACGGTCACGGCGGGTTTCAGAAGACTCTTGCGGAACGCGGTCGTCTGTCCGAAAAAACCGTCGATGACGTTCCGATGGTCCTGTGTGAGCATCGCGGGAATCGGGTCGACCTTGGCGGAAAAATCGAAGAGTTTGAATGTTCCCGCATCACCCATGTAATTGTTCGACACGTCGATGTCGGAAAATTCGTAGACCATCGGATCGGTGATCAGTTTGAAGTTCTGAAAGGCGAACGTCTGGGTGTAATCCAGCTTCGATTCATACAGCGGATCGGGCGGGTCGCCGTCGATCTCGGTCGCGACAATGTCGGTTCCGTTCGCCGCAAGCGCGATATCCAGCGAATCGACGGCGGAACACATTGCGAACAGAAAGCCGCCGTCGAGAACGAATTTGCGAATGCCGCGCGCAACGGCCAGTTTGAGCTGCGAGACCTTCGCAAAGCCGAGTTTCTGCGCGTCCAATTGAGCCTGCGTCACCTGCTTGCGATACCAGTCGGCGAATCTGAACGAGCCGTAGAACTTGCCGAACTGGCCGGTGAAATCCTCATGGTGCAGATGGATCCAGTCGTAGCGGGCGATCGTTCCGTCGAGAACCTCTTTATCGTAGAATTTCTCGAAGGGGATCTCGGCGTAATCGAGAACCAGCGTCACCGCGTCATCCCACGGCTCGGCGAAATCGGGCGTGTAGACGGCAACTTTCGGCGCTTTTTCGAGCAGCACGCGCTCCATGTTCTCGTCTTCGATCTTCGCCATGATCTGCATCACCTCGTCGTCGCCGATCGAGGCTGTCCGGACGCCGAGTTCCCGCGCGCGGTTCCGGATGCTGTCGATATCGTCGGTCATGAACGAGCCGCCCCGGTAGTTGAGCAGCCACTCGACATCGATGCCGGCCTTGTCGAGCGCAAAATAGGCCACGCCATAGGCCCGCAGATGATCCGTCTGGTCTTCGTCCATCGGAATCAGCAGCTTCGAGGCGAAAGCCGGGACGACCGGCATGACGGTGACGATCAGCAGCAGGACGAACAGAACCCTGGCGGGGAAGGGGCGGCATCGGTGTTTCTGCATCTTCAGGCCTCAGCGACTCCGGCGGAGCAGATCGGCGATGGCGAGCCTGGCGCGCCGGCACCGCAGATCGCCCGGGAAACGGTCGACAAATTGTTTGAGCAGCTCGACTTCCGCGGTCGGAGGCGTGCCGGATCGGCGCATCAGACGCCATTGCAGCATCATCAGGTCCGGAACGGCCCAGTGAGCCGGATGGCGGGTGATGAATGAATCGAGCTTCAGCTGCAGCTGTGCAGCATCTGATGCGTTTTCCGAGAGAAGCAGCGCTTTTGCCGCCGCATCGAGGGCGAGCGGCGTGCCGGAGGCGGTGCCCGCGAGTCCTTCCAATGCCCCGATTGCCGCGGATGTGCTGCCTGTCAGGGCCAGCCGGTCGGCTTCAAAGAGCGTTTTCAAGCCATCCATGCTGCCGGTGGAACCCATGGTGAGAAGCAGGGCGAGTCTGAGCCCGTCGTCCATCCAGAGTGATTCGGGATACTCCTCCGTGAGCTTGCGAAGGGAATCCAGCGCTCCCTGATACTCGCTTTTCTGCACCTGAAGCCAGGCGGTCTCATACAGCAGTCTGGCCCGGGCTTCGTTGCCTTCAAACAGCGGTTCCTCGGGATCCAGCATCAGATCCTGGATCATCATCGAGGTGTCATCGCCCTGGAACGCGATCGGCGTTTCTTCCGCGGGCATCCCGTTTGGCCGTTCCCCTCCGGTGCCTTCCGCTGCTGCGAAGACGGCTGCGGATGCCAGTGAGGCATCGGCGGCGGGGAGTTCATTCAGGCATGCATGAAGTCTCATCAGCCACAAAGCGGCATCGAATGCCGCTGACGGAGCTACGGCGGGAAGGGGCGGCATGAGCGCCTTGTTGAACAGCATTTCAGCTGCTGCGACATCAGAAAACCGTTCCAGTGCCGTTCGCCCAAGCGTCACATACAGCGCCGCACGGAGCTTTGCGTCGGGCCCCGGATCCAGCGCGACGGCAGCAGAAGCCGCATCAAAAGCCGCTTTCACCTGGTCCCCGGAAAGATCGCTCTGGGTGAGCAGCAACAGGCAGAGCTTGAGCGCCAGCTCCCGTCGCGGATCGCGCCGGATCAGGTCGAGGCAGAGGGCATGAATGAACGGGCTCGGGGCTGCCGCGAGTCCCTGCCTGATCCGCTCGTAGAGAAGTTCTTCGAACGGCGGGTCCGCGTCTGCCAGCGCGGCGATTTCCGGCAGGTCCGCCGTCGATTCCTGCCGCATCAGAACTTCAAGCATGGCTTTCTTCAGGGACAGCGTGCCTGAAATCGTGAGGGCGCGCTTGAGGCGTTCGCGGAGATTGAACTTCGGCGACTGGCTGCTATATAACTTATCAAATATATCGACCTTGAACAGGCCGTTCGCCATCGCCATCAGATACTCTTCAAGCGCTTCTTCGTGGCGGCCCATCGCTTCGAGCACCCCGGCACGCTCCTCGGCGAACTGGGTCGGGTTGCCGAGCGTCTGGCGGGCCTGAGCAAAGGCTTCAAGCGCCTCCGCATACATCTTGTGCTCGATCAGGACCTCGGTGAAAAGCTGGTAGCCGTCGGGTCTCGGCACGCTCTGCGAGCTGAGATGACGTCTCCACTCGGCGAGCGCTTCCTGCGGCTTGCCCAGGAGAAACAGGCAGTGGCCCGCCGTTTTTGCCGTTTCCCAGTCGTTCGGAAGCAGCTGGTCCAGCTGTCTCAGCGACTGAAGGGCCGCGGCGGGGTTGTCCAACGACATGTCGAGCCTGATGAGCTTGCGCAGCAGGCCGATGTCGGTGCTTGTCTCCGGCGACTCCCGCAGCAGCTTCGCCGCATCCCCGGTCTTTTTGAGCGTGATCAGGCAGTCCGAGACGAACTCGATATAATCGGCGGCCCGGTATCGGGTGCTTCGCTGCTGAATCGTCGACATGAGCCGTTCCACCGTTCCTGTCTTGGTGGCCAGCATCAGAAGATCAGCAAAGACATCCCGCCGCGACGTGCGCTCCAGCAAGCCTTCCAGAAGCAGCTGCGCTTCATCGGAACGGCCTGCCTGCAGATAGAACTTCGCGAGATTTCTTCCGAGCTCGACATCGTTCGGGTTCGCCTGCCACTTGTTTTCCAGCAGATCGATACCGGGTTTGAACCGTTGCAGGCTGAAAAACAGATCGACGAGCATCTCGAGCGCCGTCGAGGCATCACCGTCGTTCGGCGGACCATCCGCGGCTCCGGATAAAAGTTCGATCGCACGCTCGTACTCGCGAAGATCGATGCAGACGCGTGCCAGCTCGATCCGGGCGCGACGGTTCAGCGGATGGTCGGGCCACTCTTTGACGAGCTTGTTCAGATTCTCGCGGGCGGCCTTGAGATGACGCAGGCTATACTCGTTCATCGCCTCGTGATACAGAAGCACCGCATCATTCGGGTTGCGGGGAACACGGGCTTCCGTGGCCTGCGTGGCCGGCGAACCGCCGGGCGTCGGCGCCTGCGCCTGCGCGGAAGCGTCGCCGATCAGGACCGAGGCGGCAACCGTCGCGAGCAGAGCCGCCGATACCACGCGTCTGATGGCAGTTCTCACAATTTTTCTCCGGAAAGGCTCAACGATTTGTAATATTCGCGCAGCAGAGGCTCGTAGTTTTTCGGATACTCTTCGCGGCTTTCCCCCAGAAAGTCCCGCGACAGGTCGCGGCTGTCGGTGCCGATTTCCGGAAGCGGCCCGTCGGGGGCGGTCTGGACGATTTCGCGCGCCTTGGCGGCCTTGCGCTCATCGCTTTCCTCTTCGCGGTTTTTGATCGACTTCTGGGCCTTGAGCATGCGTTCGTAAATCGCTTTCTGTTTTTCCGCGACCTCGCGCCGCAGGCGCGGATCGAGCGTCTTGGTCTCGAGATCCTGCATCTCCTTGACGACAT
The DNA here is from genome assembly GCA_964597625.1 of uncultured bacterium. GTDB lineage: Bacteria > Muiribacteriota > Ozemobacteria > Ozemobacterales > Ozemobacteraceae > MWAR01. Next base: position 23,231 of record CAZQYQ010000010.1, on the reverse strand, counting down.
CGTCGAGCCGGCCCAGCGTCTGCATCTGCTGCTTGCCTTCGCGCATCAGCTGTTCGAGCGCTTCACGAATCTTGCGCTGTTCCATGGCCATTCTGCGCATGTCTTCCATCATGCGCTGGTCGACCGGCGACCGCTGTTGCTGCATGGTCTGCTGGTACAGGCTGAGCTGGCGACGGGTGAGGTCCTTGAACTGCTGCATCGAGCCCGCGGCGTTCTGATTGTTTTTGCTCTGGCTCTGGTCCTGGGCTTTGAGGAGCTCCATCGCGAGAAGATTGAAACGGCGGATGACCTCACGCTGATCGCTGCGGGCTCTTCCGATCGCGCGGTCTTCGAGATTCTTGATGATTTCTCCGAACGCCTCCTGCACGCCCTGAAGCGGCTGAAGCACGGTCGGATCCAGGGTGAAACTCGACCGGACAAGCGTCTCGAGCGCGTCTTCGAGATCGGCTGCCTGCTGTTTGACGAGCATCTGCAGGACGGATATCTCGTCGATGATGCCTTCGATGGCCGGCTTCTGGCCGCGCATGAACTGGTTCGGCAGACCGTTGAGCTGGAGCAGCAGGGTTTCCTGGTCTCGGGCGACGTTGAGCGTCCGCCTGATGAACCTCGACAGGTCGAGCTGCTTCTGCTGGCCGCCCGAGCAGGTGTTGCAGATCTTCTGGCCGTCCTTGGAGAGCGATTCGAGGAACTTGAGCATCTTCTGCTGCTGTTCGCGTGCGCCGCTCAGATTCTTCTGATCGAGGTTCTTCTTGATCTCCTCGGCTGTCTTGTTGAAATCTTCCTGTTTCATCTTGTCGTGCATGTTCTTCACGTCTTCGGCGGCGGGATTCTCGGGCTCGCCGGGCTTCGGCTTCTGCGCGGCCAGCTCCTGTGCCTGCTTCTGAAGCTGTTCGAGCTCCTGACGCAGCTTCTCCTGCTGGGCAGCCAGGTCTTTGAGCTTTGACTCCTCTTCGGGGGCAAGAGTGCCCTGCTTCTGCTTCTCTTCGAGCCCGGCCGTTTCTGATGCCATCCGCTGCTGGCGCTTCAGGAGGTCTTCGACGGCCTGACCGAGCGAATTCAGCTTCTGCCCGTCCTTGAGCTGCTTGAGCAGCTCGATCGTGCGATCGAGATTCTTGAGGTAATTGTCCATTTTGAAGGCTTCTTCGAACTTTTCGAGGTCCTTCGGGTCGAGCTTCATGGTGGTGAGCGACTCTCGAAGCTGCTTCATCAGACGTTTTGCTTCATCATCGAGAACGTCGTTCATCAGCTCGTTCACCTTCTGCATCTTTTCGAGAGCCTCGGGAGAGGAGAACGGATTTTCCTTCGCGTTCTCCTGCATGGTCTGGAATTTGGTGATGATCTCTTCGGCCTGTTTCTGGCGCTGTTCGCCTTCCTGGAGCGACTCTCGCAGCTTGCGCTCGGTCGCTTCGTCCATGCGGCCCTCGTGCTTGATCTGCTCGTATGTCTGTTCGAGCGCCTGTCTGCGCATTTTCTGGGCGTCCATCAGCTCCCTGAGCTGCGTCGTCACGTCTTCGTGAGCCTTTTCACCGCCCTTGTACACGTCGTACATCGACGGCATGTTCAAATGATACGTCGGAGAGGTGGCGATGTTGGGCTGAGGCTTCAGGCCGTCTTCGGCCTTGACGAAATACGACACTTTCGTGCCCGGCTCGATCGCAAGCGTGTCGAGCATCCAGGGAAACTCGACCTCGAACCGTTTCTTCGGGGAAAAATCGGCCTTGAGATTCAGCGGAATCCAGTCCTGACGGTTCCCGACGGCATACCAGAGGACCGTCGTCACGACGCCGAAATCATCGGTTGATTCGACCTTCAGATCGAGGCGCTTCGACGTTGGAAACTCGATATTCGCGGCAGGTTTGAGGATCGTCACCGTCGGCGATGCATCGTGAAGCGCCGTGATCTTGAATCTGACCGGGTTGTCGTTCGAAAGTCCGAACTCGTTCGTGAGCTGCACCGACCATCGCGTATCAGTTGCTATGGAAAGCTCTGCCGCGAACGTGTCGCCATGCGAAAGCTCGGTCGTGAGGGTCGCGCCGGGAACGGTGCTGATGATGGCGCTTTTCAGCCGCTGGCTTGCCCGACCGCGGATTTCGATGCGCGAACCGGCAAGAATCGCCGCATCGCCGACACCCTCGGCAAGCGTTTCCGGCTGGGTCGCGAGGTATGCGGGGTGGTGGAGTGTCAGGCGCAGGCTCGATACCTCGGGCCGTGGCATGACGGTGATCGAAAAACGATCCGATTTGACCTGGCCGATGCTGACCTGATAATCCGTCGACTCCTGCAGGCCGGTCAGCGTGTAGACGTAGTGTGAATGAGATGCGGTCTCATCGGGATACATTTCCGTGGCGGTGCCTTCGGCCGCTTTCGGTTTGAACAGGGTCAAAACCGGCTCCTGGTCGATCGGCTGGCTGGGAACGACGGATATTTCGAGACTTTCGCCATGCGCCAGAATTTTATTGCCCGGTCGGACATTCAACTCGAGCAGCGACCAGGACGGGAGGCTGGCGAACGGGTGGAGAATGCGCAGCGCCCCTCGCCGGACTTCCGCGGGGGAGACCAGGGCCCAGATGAACAGGAGAAGCACGATGGCCGCCAGCGTCAGCGCGGCGCGGCGGCGCGAGAATTTCCGAAGAGCCGACGCGACATCCTGGTCGGTGAGGGAAATGGCCGCCGAAGAGACGGTAAGCCGCCGGAGCGCGGATGAGGTGGTGTGATCGGCGTTTGGCCTGACGAACTCGGCCGCGCTGGTGATGAGCGATCTGAATCTGACGGGGTCTATTTCTTCGATCTCGACCGCCATTTCCACGTCGTCGGGCGGTATGACCAGCGCGCGCGCCGCCTGGACCATCCAGAAGATGGAAAGGCCCCACGCCGCGCAGACATGGAGCCACCGCATGCCTTCGGACTGGAGCGGAGTGCGTTCCATGAGCAGGAAAAGCATCAGAACGCCCAGAAACGACGCGGCGCACCAGCCGAGGCAGGACAGCAGCACCCGTGCCTGCCGTTTCCGGCGGTACTGGTGGAGAAGCGCTTCGAGCCTGACGCTGTTCTCCGGATAGGCTGTCAGCAGATCGCTCGGTTGATGTGTCTGCATGTCGCTCACTGTGAAAGGGCGTAGATGAGAATATTGAGGGCCATTTTCATGGCTTCCTCGCGCTTTTCGGGCGGATCTTCGGGGTGGACACCCTCGTCCTCGATGCCGTCGCCGATGTCGGTCTCGAACGTATAGAAGATGACCAGGCGGCCTTTGCTGAAGATACCATACCCCTGGGGAGGCTTTCCATCATGTTCATGGAGCTTGGGAAGCCCCTTCGGGAGATCATACGCGGCCCGGTAGATCGGATGATCGGCCGGCAGCAGGGCGGGCTCCTTGTCGGGATACAGCTTCCGGAACTCGCGCCTGATCGATCTGTCGATGCCGTAACAGTCATCGACCCAGAGGAAGCCGCCGTTGTCGAGATAGGTGACGAGCCGGTTCACTTCCTGGTCTTCGAACTTGACGTTGCCGTGGCCGGTCAGATAAATCATCGGATATGTAAACAGCGTCTGGTCTGATATGCGTATTGATATATTGTCTGGCCGCGTCGGCATGTTGAAGCGTTCAGCCGCTGCTTTCAGCAGGTTCGGAATCGACGTCGGATCGGTATACCAGTCGCCGCCTCCGCCGTACTGGATTCGCGGAATCGCGATGCTTCCCCACTCGGCGGCATGAAGAGCGGGGAAGCCTGAGAACAGGAAGAGGGAAAGGAAGAGGGCGAGCAGCCGAAGGGAGATCGTCGTTCTGGAACAAGACATCAGCTGTACCCCTTTCTTCTTCTGATGACCCACTCGGCGAGAGGCAGGATGAGCAGAAGCACGAGCAGGATGCCGCTGTCGCGTGCGTCGAAGGACTTTGTTTCGCGCTTCTGGCCGGGAGTGGGTCTGATCGAGTCGAGCAGTTCATCCTGAGCCTCGATTGGCCGGTAGACGCCGCCCGTGGAGGAGGCGAGGCGGGTCATGAGCTCGGTCTGGACTTCGGGATTGTCGAATTCCACCGTCGGCACTTCAACCAGAAGCTGGCCGCGGGCTTCTCCGAGAAGCGAACCCTGAAGGACGGCTTTCACGGAAATCGTGTGCAGACCGCGCTTTGACGGAATAAAAGAGGATTCGTAACAGCCTTTTTCGGTCGTACTGGTACAGGAAAGCGACACCGGTTCGGTTTCCCCGGCATCGAGCTGCGCGGTCACCTGGGCCGTGTCGATCGGCTGCCGGCGCGTATCGCTGACCCAGACGCGCAGCGTCGCCGGCTGGCCGACGAAGCCCCGCGAAGACGGCAGTTCGAGGGTCACCTGGGCGTCTTCACGCCTGTTGGCGAGCCATTTCAGGGTGTTGACGAGGAATGCCGTATAGGGGCGAATCGTGCGGTCGGTCGGGACTTGCGTGAATCCCATGGGCCAGAGGGGGCCGCCGCACAGCATGGCGACGTTTCCCTGGCCGACACGGTGGGTCAGAAATGCCGGCTGGGCTGTTCCGCCACGTTCGATCGTGCTTGCAAGAAGCGTTTCAGCCCCACGCTTGCGGCCCGGGTACGTGAACAGACCGTCAAGCTTGGGCAGTGATGCGAAAAACTCCTGGTTTTCGATGGGGTCGTCGAGGAGCCTCAGGAATGTATATGGTGTGTCGCGGGCGGGCAGAATGAGGTTGCAGGGCGTGCCGGTCCAGGCCTCGCCTGCCAGTTCGACGGGAAACAGCTGCGCCAGTTTCGAGCCGGCATACCCCAGGTCGGCGTATCCGGCCGTGCCCGGCAGAATCAGCATGCCCATCTTCCCGGATTCCAGTTTCTTGAGCAGCTGTTCGGCATGCGGTTCCAGAATCGATGCCGCAACGCCTGCAAGGATCACGACATCCGCATCATCGAGGTCGTTCGCCAGAATCGGGGCGGGAACGGCCGCTTTCAGTTCGAAATCGACCGTGGGCAGCCAGCGGTCATCCTTGATGCGGGTCCAGCCGTAGACATGGGTGTTCGGATCGCTGCGCGCCGCCGAACGGATGAACGTTTGATCCCAGGCGGGCGAGCCGGCCAGGAACAGGATTTTGAGCCGCTCTTTCACGACTTTCAACAGGAAGCCGGTCTCGTTGTTCTCGTGCGTCAGCTCGCCGTCGAGTTTCGGAACGGAAATGGCGTAGGTGAACGCGCCTTCCGTATCGCATGGAATATTCAAAGCGAATGGGACGCGAATCTGACCCGGCGGAACCGTCAGGTTCAAGGAGGTGAAGGGAACGCCGTCGCGGGATATCGTGACCGGTATGGTTGCTGATGCGATGCGCTGAACGCGCAGTTCCCCGCGCAGTCGGACCATCGAATTGAGGAATCCGACGGCGGGCGGGCGTTCGATCGAGACGGCAAGATCGCGGGTCTGACCGGTTTTGCCGGTTCCGAGGAAGTAGAGCGGCGTGCGCAGGCGGGCGAGGGCATCGAGAGGATTGTCGCCGGTGTTGTGGGCGCCGTCGGAGAGGAGAACGACGCCGAGCAGATTCCCCTCGCCGAGATGATTGGATATGTCGGTCACGGCCCTGGTGATATTCGTCTGAGGGCCGTCGGCGGAAAGGCCGAACGAGGCGACGTCGTCATGGCTGAGCGGGGCGACCGAGCCTGCGAACGAGAACAGCGCGGGAGTGATTCCGGTTTTCTTTTCAAGCTGTTCGATCAGGCGCCCCTTCTGAATTGCCTTCTGAACGCGTTCCAGACGCGTCATTCCCTCTTCGCGGATGCTCATGCTCCGGGAAGTGTCCAGAAGGACGGCAAGCTTGTTCTTCTGGGGGATCCAGCCCGAAACGGTGCATTTGAGGCCCGCCAGAAGCATCAGGAGCCCGACGACGAAGAGAAGGCGAAGCCCGGTGAGCGTGAGAAAGAGAGGTCGCGGGCAGGGTTTGTCTTCAACCCGGTAGGTCAGGAGAAAACACGGAACGGCGAACAGGATGGCGAGCACGAGGCCGGCCCATCCCCAGCCGAGCGTGAATCGGACCGATTCGATCGTCTGAATCGGAGCGGGATCAAAGCCGAGCAGTCCCAGGAGCCGGTTCATGTCTGGGACCTCCCGCCCATCCGTATGGGCCGGTTGGCGAGAACCGATTCGGCAAGAATGACCAGGAGCAGAGCCCAGAGCAGGGGCATCGAAACATCACGGCCTTCGCGCACGGCGACGACCTTCTGGCCGAGACTCTGCTTGGAACCGGCCTGGTGCTCCAGCCTGATGAACCGGACGATTCGCCTGTCGGGAATCCGCTCGAGATCGCTTTCGACCGCCGGAGGATTGACGGCGAATGCTTCCTCGCGGACCGTCGATCCTTCGAGCCGCAGCCGGTACAAACCGGCCTGATCGGTTTGCGGAATCGTGATATGCAGCAGTCCTTCGGCATTTTCGCGCCTGACCGGTATTTCCTGGGCGGGGCCGGTCGGCGGCGTCAGGGTGACGCGCCTGAGCCCTTCTTCGGAGACGGTCAGAGAAACCGGCGTGCCCGGTGTAACCGCATCGGTGCTGAGCCCCTGGCGTGTCAGCATCCCCATGACGGAAGAATGCACGAACGGGAGAAATGTGGGTTTCAGCGGCCAGGTCGTCCAGGCCGTGTCGGCCGTGAAGGTGACCAGCAGGGAGCGTCCCTGGCCACGCCGTTCCTCGACGATGCCCGGAAGACCGTGACTCATGCGCGCCAGGACCAGGGCCGACGGGTTCGGCTGAACCTGGTAAAACTCATAGATCGGTGCGCGGCCGGGATCTCCGGCGCCATCTGCGCCGAACGGCTTGAATGCCGGATGCCCGACATCGAGGTCTGTAAGCTGGTAGGCGACGGATTTGCTGACCGAATTCCCGACGCGTTTGAAAAGCCGTGCCGGAAGCAGGTATCCGCCGCCCAGGCCGTCGATCAGAGAGGCATTGTACCAGGCCGGATCGACCCGCGGTCCGCAGAACGTGATCAGGCTTCCGCCGGACATCAGGTATTTCGAGAGAGCCTTCACAAGGGGCTCCGCAAGAGACCGCTGGTTGATCAGGAACACGGCGGCGTATTCCGAAAGGTTCAGTTCCCCTGTCTCCTCGGGCGTCCGGCTGTCCACCAGAAACAGCGCTCCCTCGGTGCGGCCGAGGGGGTTCAGGGCGTAGCGGAGGAAGATATCCTCGCGTGTCGACGTGCCGTCGCGCTCGGGAGGCGGGCGCAGAATCAGAACGCGCGGCGGTGCGCGAACCCGGACGGCGAGATGGCGGACATCATCCTGCGGGAGCGCATCGGCCGGCAGAACCGCCCGGACATGCTGCATCCCCTCTTCGCCGAAGGTGATCGGAATTTCCAGACGTTTCGAACTGTGAGGGCCGAGATCGAGCGTCTGCTCGCTTTTCTTGTCATCGCCGATGAAAAATGAAATGCGCGAATTCTGAGCCTGGTTCGAGTGATTCACCACCGTTGCCCTGAGCTGGACCGGCCGGCCCTTCATCACCATGGGCGCGTCGATACCGAGCTCCGTCACGGCCATGTTGGGCGGGGCCGACTCGCCGACCTGAACGAGCACGAGATCTATGGACGGGTCTATCCTCTTCAGGTCGTATACGGAAAGAAGCGGTTCCCAGGACGACTTCGTCATGTCCGTCACGAGATACACGGTCCGCTTGAACGCGCGGATTGGCATGAGCAGTTTGAGCGCTGGCTGCAGGGCGCCCGCGAGATTCGTTCCGGCGGCGCTGAGAGGGGCGTTTCGCACGGCTTCCTTCAGTTCCGCCTTGTCCCAGGTCAGCTGCGGAAACAGGACGGTACCGGGGTCGTTGCATAATAGAATTGACGCTTTATCATATGGGCCCATCTGGTCGACGATCTCGATTGCGCGGGCGCGGGCGGTGTTGAACAGCGAGATTCCCTGAAAGGTCGTGCCCATCGAGAGCGAGTTGTCCAGAATCACGACAAACGCTGATGGAGCACCGCTTCCGGCTGCCGAAAACGCGCCGCCGCCGATGAACGGCCTGGCGAATGCCAGCGTGAGAAGGATAATCGCTGCTATGCGAAGCGCCAGGAGCAGCAGATGTCGAAGCCGCATGCGTCGCGTCATCGCCGCGAGCGAAAGCCGGATCAGCCGGAGGCTCGGAAAATCCCGCAGGACGGGCGTGCGTCTGTAATACAGGTGCAGCCAGAGCGGCACCGCGATCGACAGGGCTCCGGCGAGAAACAGCGGGTTTCCGAATGAAAGCGGCATATCAGGCGAGACGCGCGCCGACGGACTGGCGGCGCGTGAAGAAACTCTTGAGGCTCGCTTCGACCGGGCGGGACGTGTCGGCCAGGAGATAATCGATACCGGATTTCCTGAGCGCCGACTGAAATGCGCCGACGAACTGCTGCATGCGGCGCAGATACTCGCGGCGCAGCGAGAAGGCATCCGTCACGAGCTCGCTGTGATCCTCGAGGTCACGGAACAGGGTCGTGTCCTCGAACGGAAACGTCAGTTCATGATGGTCGAGGATATGGAACAGCAGCACCTCGTGGCGCCTGGTGCGAAGCTGCCTGACTTTGCTGATGATCAGCTCCGTGTTGTCCATGAGGTCCGAAAAAATGATCAGCAGGCCCCGCTTGCGCATCGTTTCCGCGACCCGGTCGAGCGTGTCGCCGATGTCGGTGCGGTCCTGCGGCTGCGTCTGCTCCAGCTCGCGGCAGATCGTTTTCAGCTGGGCCATTCCCGTGCGCGGCCTGAGAACCTTGCGGACGCCGTCGGCGAACGTGACGAGGCCGACCGAATCCTGCTGACGAAGCATCAGATAGGCGAGAGAAGCGGCAAGCGTCGCCGCGTATTCCAGCTTGCTCAGAGGCGCGTTTCCGCCCCGATAGCTCATCGAGCCGCTCGTATCCATGATCAGGTAGCCCGAAAGGTTCGTCTCCTCCTCGTGCTCCTTGATATAATACTTGTCGGTCCGCGCATACACCTTCCAGTCGATATCCTTGAGCGGGTCGCCCGGCACATACTGCCGGTACTCGGAGAACTCGACGTTGAAGCCTTTGAACGGGCTCTTGTGCATGCCCTCGATGAACCCCTCGACGACGTTGCGTGCCTTGATCTCGAGTGCCGCCATCGAGGCGAGCACCTTCGGATCGAGGAAGCGTGAAAGACGCGAGGTAGTCATAGATTTCTGAATATTATATTGTCAGATATTATTCGCGGGGCTCGGGAAGAGCGGCGAGAATGCGTTCGATGATGATATCGGTGTTGATGCCTTCGGCCTCGGCGTTGAAGTTCAGGAGGACGCGGTGGCGCAGAACCGCGTAGGCGAGTGCCCGTATATCTTCGGTTGCGACGTAGGAGCGGCCCTGCAGCACGGCCCGGGCTTTGCCGGCAAGCACCAGATACTGGCTCGCGCGCGGTCCGGCGCCCCAGGTGACGAAATCGTTCACGAACGGCAGGCCGCCTTCTTTTTTCGGCCGGGTCGCTTCCGCGATCGAAACGGCGTATTTGATGACGCGGTCGGAGACCGGGACGCGGCGGACCATTTCCTGAAGCTCGAGAATGCGCGTGCGGCTCAAAACCGGCCGCAGCTCGGGCTCGGCGCCGCCGGTCGTGGCCTTGACCATCGCGACTTCCTCTTCCAGCGGCGGATACTCGATGCGCACGTTGAACATGAACCGGTCGAGCTGTGCTTCGGGAAGCGGATACGTGCCTTCCTGTTCGATCGGATTCTGCGTGGCGAGCACGAAGAACGGCGCTTCGAGCTGATAGGTTTTACTGCCGCTCGTCACCGCGCGTTCCTGCATCGCCTGCAGCAGGGCTGCCTGCGTTTTGGGCGGGGTGCGGTTGATCTCGTCGGCCAGCAGAATCTGCGTGAACAGGGGCCCTTCGACGAACCGGAACCGCCGCTCGTGGCTTGTCTGGTCTTCTTCGAGAATCTCGGTGCCGATGATGTCGGTCGGCATCAGGTCAGGCGTGAACTGGATTCTCCGGAAGGTCAGGTCGAGAAGCCTGGCGAGCGTGTTGACGAGAAGCGTCTTGCCGAGGCCGGGCACGCCGATCAGCAGCACATGGCCGCGCGCGAAGAGCGCATACAGCACCTCTTCCACGACTTTGTTCTGACCTATGAAAACCTTGCCGATCTCCTTGAGCACCTGCTCGCGGGCCTTGCGGATATCGGACAGGGCGGCTACGTCTTGCTGTTCCTGGGCGCTGGCCTTGGTTTCCAACATGATGACCTCCGGGAGAGATGAGAAAGTCCACACCTTATCATGGAAGAGGAGACCCGGTCAAAGCCTCCCGCGCAAGAGTTCAGCGAAAGACCTTGAGAAGATCGTCATCCGCGTGGAAGCAGCTTCGCCATCAGCTTTTCGACGGCATCGATGTCGAAGGGCTTCACGAGGGCTGCGGCAAAGCCGTGTCTGCGGCAGTCGGTAACGAACGGGCTTGCGCTGTGGCCGCTGGTAATGACGCTGATCAGGCGCGGATCAATCTCGAGAAGATGCGGGAGCGTTTCGCGGGCGCCCTTCCCGCCCTGAATCGTCAAATCCAGGAAGGCGAGGGCGAATGAGTTTCCGGAATCCTGCGCCGCCTGCAGCCTGGCAACGGCTTCTTCCCCGGTTGCCGCCCCCTCGGTTTCGTATCCGAGACGTTCGAGAATCGCCGTCAGGGAGTCGCGCACGAGCGTCTCGTCGTCCAGGACGAGGACGCGGCGCCGGGGGCCGGCTGCGCCCGCGCCGGTGGCGACAGCCTGCTTCAGATGCTGCCTGGGCAGGATTGATGAGGTCGAGGCGGGAAGCCAGATCTGATACAGGGATCCCCCTTCGGGAGCGGCGTCAGTTGTCAGCAACCCGCCCTGATGACGCATCTGGGTGTAGCAGAAGGCCAGGTTGAACCCGCCGCTGTCGGGCAGCACGTGGAAAAAAGGATCGAAAAGGTGCTGCCGGGTTTCACGCGAAATGTTCGGTCCCTCGTCACGAATCGTGACGCACACATAGGAGCCGGTGTTCAACGGCAACCCGCTTTTGCGGGTAATCTGCCTCGTGTCGGCCTTCACGCTTATGCTTCCTCCGGCCCTGGTCACGCCGGCCGCATGGAGGGCGATCGTATGAAGAATCTGCGTCAGCAGTTTCTCGTCGGCTTTGACCGGGGCGAGATCATCCGGAATCGCAAACGTGGCGGTGATGCTGCTCCCGCAAAGCGCGAACCGCACGGCTTCCCGGATCAGACCCGGAAGCGACAGCCGAGATGTCGACAGCACGCCGCCCCGGGAAAACGTGAGAAGCTTCGTGGACAGCTCGCGCGCCCTTTCGAGGCCTTTTCCGGCCTGGGTGAGCCGCTCGGCGATGCGGCTGCCCGGCTCCACCTCAAGTTGAGCCAGACCGAGAAAACCGAAGAAGCCGGTCAGCAGATTGTTGAAATCATGCGCAATTCCGCCGGCCATACGGGCCAGCGAGTCGAGCCGCTGAGCCTTCTGCACTTCCTCCGCCTGCCTGACTTCGCCGGTGATGTCGCGGATGACGACGACGATGCCGTCGCTCATGGCGCTTTCCGCTTTCGGAAGCGCCCCGGAAATGGCTACCAGCCGATGGCTCCCGTTGCGGGAAACCATCAGCGCACCTTCCGTTTCCGACGGAAAGACTTCTCCGGCAAGAAGCCGGGGAATCGGATTGCCGAGAGAATCGCCGCTTCGTTCCCCGACAAGATGGATCACGTCCGTGAAACTCCGGCCTTCCGCTTCGGCTGAAGACCAGCCGCTGAACCGTTCTGCGGCCTCGTTCAAAAGCAGGATCCGGCCTTCCGCGTCAGCCGCTATTATAGCTTCAGATATAGCGGCGAGGATGGCCGGCAGGAATTCGTTTCTGGAAGCGGTCACAGGGGTCACCTCTCATGAGGCGTGTCGAAAACGAAGCACGCTCTTTCTGTTTTCCTGATTGTAAGCCGTGTGGTTTGAAGAACACAAGTATGAATCCCTGAAATCCGATTGTCGGTTGACGATCTGAAACCCGCCATGCTAGAAGTGAAGGTACATGCGAACGCCTGAGTTCATGCGAGAGGAAGGCACGCTCACCGAGTGCCGTCTGTGCCCGAACCACTGTCGTATAGCCGAGGGGCGGCGCGGCAGATGCCTGGCGCGTGGCCGTGAAAACGGCCGCGGATTTCTGCATAATTACGGGCAGATCACATCGGCGCATGTCGACCCGATCGAAAAAAAGCCGCTCTACCATTTTTATCCGGCTCAGCCAATTTTTTCGATCGGCTCGTACGGCTGCAATCTGGCATGCAGATTCTGTCAGAATCATGAAATATCGCAGCAGATATGTAAGACCGAGCCGATTTCTCCTGAACGCCTCGCCGCCTGGGCGGGCGAAGTGCCCGGCAACGTCGGAGTGGCCTTCACCTACAATGAGCCCGGCATCTGGTATGAATACATCATCGATTCGGCGCCGCTGCTGCACCGCGCGGGACTGAAAACCGTCATGGTCACGAACGGGTATCTCGAACCCGAACCCTGGCAAAAGCTGTGCGCCGTGACCGACGCGATGAATATCGATCTGAAGGGGTTTACGAAGGAATTCTACCGCGATATCACCAAAGGCGCGCTTGAGCCCGTGCTTGAAAACATCACGACCGCCGTGCGCGCGGGCGTCCATGTCGAACTGACGAATCTCGTCGTGCCGGGGCTCAATGACGACCCCGGGATCTTCGATGCGATGATCGACTGGATCGCGGCCCTTTCGCCCGAACTGCCGCTTCACCTGTCCCGCTACTTCCCGCGCTTTCACGAGACCGCCCCCCCCACGCCGGCAGAAACGCTCGACGATTTTGCCCGCCGGGCATCTTCGCGCCTGCGGTACGTCTATATCGGCAACCTGGCCACCGAACACGGTCAGGATACCCTCTGCCCTGCATGCGGGGCGGCGGTCATCCGCCGTGCCGGATACCGGGTCGAAGTCCTTCAGCGCGGCCCGGTCTGTTCCTGCGGCGCACGTCTGCCCATCCGAGGTTCCGAACATGCCTGACATCATCGAAGAGACGCTGCAAAAATCGGAAATCCAGACCACCGGCCCCTCCGGACGGTCTTTCGACTGGGGACCGCCGACCACCGGCCATTCCGAGGGGCTGAACGAGTGGGGGGTCTATGCCCTGATCGCCGTTCTGGTCTCGATGGTCGGCTGGTTTCTGATCGATACCGGTCCTGACATGCCGCGCGCCGCCTCGGAGAAAAGCACGGAAAATCTCGATGAACTGGACTCGCCCGGCGCCGACACGGCGGAAACGGGTGTTGCGCGCCTGTCGGAATCGGCATCGGCGGCGCAGCTGGTGAAAGTGACGGCCGGTGTCGCCGTGCCCATCGTGGCAAAACCCCTGTTTCATGTGCAGCTCGGCGCATTCGGTGATGAAGAAACCGCCCGCTCGACCATCGATGCGCTGAAGGCGAAGGGGTATGTGGCAAGCTGTTCCGCCCCGGACGACCAGTATGAAATGTATCGGGTGCTGATGGGGCCCTTCGACAGGGAGTCAGAGGCAGAATCGCTTGCGCACAAGCTCAACGAGCTTGATTTCCCGTGTTTTGTGATAGAATCGGCGAACGTTCAGAATCGAGAGGAGGAGTCACAGTGAGTGCTCCGCAGAATTCCCGGGAAACAACCAGTTCGCTGATGTTTCTCTCCCCCTTTTTGATTCTGTTCACGGTATTTCTGATTTTTCCGATTTTATACTCGCTGTATCTGAGCTTTTTCGATTCATCGCAGGGTTTTGGCCTTTCAAATCTGCGCTGGGTCGGATTTTCCAACTATGTGCAGATTCTCGGCGTCCACTGGGAAGGCGGGGCCTGGAAGTTCAACGACCCGTCTTTCTGGTGGTCGCTTGCCGTTACGGGCATCTACGGCGGGCTCAGTATCCCGCTCGGCATTGCCGCGGCGCTGTTTCTCGCGCTTCTGCTGCACAATAAGCTGTACGGCAAGGGCTTTTTCAGAAGCGCATTCTTTCTTCCCAATATTCTCGACATGCTCGTGGTCGGTGTGATCTGGACCCTTATCTATGCCCCGAAATATGGAGCGCTGGCTCAGATAACGACGGCTCTCTTTGGCCCCGAACAGTTTTTCAACAAAGTCGGCCCGCTTGCAAACCCCTATACGGCCCTGCCGGCCGTCGTATTCGCGATGGTGCTCAAGGGCGCCGGGTTTGGAATGGTGCTGTTTCTGGCGGCCCTGCAGAACATCCCGGAAGCCGTCTATGAAGCCGCCGACATCGACGGGGCGAGCAAAACCCAGCAGTTCTGGTACATCACCCTGCCGCTCCTGCGGCCGATCATCTTTTTCATGCTGATAACCGGCATCATCGGCTCGCTGAACGCATTCACCGAAATCTATGCCATGACGGCGGGTGGGCCGCAGATCGTCATTGGCGAGGAAACGCTCGGCTCGACCTCGGTCGCCGGATATTATCTGTACAAGCAATTCGAAGGCGGCCGCTTCGGATATGCCGCCGCGATTTCCTATGTCCTGCTCGCGATCACGCTGTTCATCACCTGGGTGCAGCAGCGCTTTTTCGCCGGCGAGCGCCACTGACGGGAGAAACCCATGAACACGAATTCAACCAGTAGTGAAAGTCAGATCTCCGCTCCGCCTGCCGGTTCCCCTGTCCGGGTCGTGATTTTTATCGTTCTGTTCGTCGCGATGCTGGTTCTGTGCGTCGGAATATCCGGACAGATCTATGCATTCCTGACGATGGTCGCGGCCGCGTTCCTGGCGAAAGGCGCAGAACCGGCGAAAGCCGGCGAAATCATGAAGAACATGGCCTGGCTGATCGACGGCATGACCCTCGTAACGGCCCTGGCGCTCGCTTCCTGGACCATCCGCCACTGGATCTCCACCAGGAGCGAGCAGCGCGGAACATTCCTGCGGACGTTTTTTCTGTATCTCGCGTTGAGCGTCGGGGTCGTCGTGGTGCTGTTCCCCTTCTTCTGGATGCTCTGCACCTCGTTCAAGCCGTCCGGCACCGAACTGCTGATCAACACGAAGAATCCGTTCGATATCGTGCCGGCCGAGCCGACCATCACCAATTTTTCGAAAGTGCTCAAGCTCGACGTCGTGAGCGCCGACCCGGTCGAGGCGAAGAAAAATTTCGGGACCTATTTCATGAACAGCATGGTCGTTGCGACCATGGCCGCCTTCTTCGTAACCCTGTTCGCCTCGATGGGCGGCTACGTGTTCGCGAAAAAGGAGCTGCCCTACAAGAGCCAGCTGTTCGGCGTGCTGCTGGCCACCATGATGATTCCAGGCATGATGTACATGGTTCCGCAGTTTTTCATGGTCTGCACCATGGGTCTGTTCGGAACGAAACTCGCCATGTTTCTGCCTCATCTGGCGTCGGTCTTCGGCATCTTCATGCTGAAACAGTTCATGGAAACGATCCCCAGTTCGCTCATCGAAGCGGCCCGCATCGACGGCGCATCCGAATGGCAGATCTTCCGCGTCGTCATCATCCCGCTCTCGATGCCGATCATCCTCACCCTGTTCTTGCTCACATTCCTCTTCCACTGGTCGAACTTCCTGTGGCAGCTGATCGTGACGGATTTCGAAAACCCGCTCAGTGTCACGCTGCCGGTCGGTCTCGCCCTGTTCCGCGGCCAGTACACGTCAGATCTGGGCCTGATCATGTCGGCATCCTGCTTCTCGATCGTGCCCATCGTGGTGCTGTTCCTGTTCGCCCAGCGCTACTTCATCGAAGGCATGACTCAGGGTGCGGTGAAGGAGTAATATAGTGAAATATATATCAGATAAAATGTTCAAGCGGTGGCTGGTTCTCGCCTGCGCCGCTTTTGCCCTCTTCCTTTTGGCCGGCGTCACCGGCTGTAACGAACGGCAGGTCGAGTATACGGCCGACGGAAGGGCCATTCTCAACTTCTGGCATACCTACAACGACGATGAAGAGGTCGAACTCAAGAAGATCATTGCCGATTGGGAAGCGAACAACGCCAGCTGGAGCGTGCGGGCGGTGCGTATTCCTTTCGACGGCCACAAGCCCAAGCTGCGGACGGCTCTCACGGTCGGCCGCGGACCCGACATGGCCCGCGTCGATTGGTCATTCGTCTGCGAACTGGGCCGCAAGCATGCCCTGGTCGATCTGGCACAGTTCGGCTTCGATGCGATCAAGGATAATTATCTGAAGGCGCCGCTTTGCACGAATTTCATCGACGGCCACTACCTCGGCCTGCCCGACCAGACGACCTGCGTCGCGATGTTCTACAATAAGCAGCTGTTCCGCGATGCCGGCCTCGATCCCGAACTGCCCCCCAAAACCTGGGATGAGTTCGTCGACATGGGCAAGAAGATCACCAACCCGGAAAAAGGAATCTTCGCCTGTGGCTTCGAAAACACCCTCTGGTGGAGCCTTCCGTTCTTCAACACCTTCGGCGCGACGCTGATTTCCGAAGATGGAACGAAATGCCTTCTCGATCAGGAACCGGCTGTGCGCGCGCTCGATTTCAAGCGGGCGCTGTTCGCCGATCACAAGATCGAGGCGGGTGCCTGGCGTGCCGGTTCGATTACCCCCGAACAGGGGTTCATCAACGGAAAATATGCCATGATCTTCATGGGCCCCTGGAATCTGCCCAAGTTCAAGAACTCGAAGCTCGACTTCGGCGTGACCCTGATTCCCGCCGGACCGGCCGGAACATCGACCAACGTCGGCGGAACCAACGTCGTCATCTTCAATACCGGCAAATCCCCGAAAGCCTGTTACGATTTTCTGACCTACTTCACCTCGCCTGACGTGCAGGCCCGCTGGTGCTCGAAGCTGAACCAGATGCCGGTGAATCTGAAGGCCTATGATCTGGTCAAATTCGAAGACGCCCACCTGATGACGTTCATGGAACAGATGAAAAGCGCCGTCAGCAACCCCGTCGTCACCAGCTATGAACGTCTCGAAGACTTCGTGAACCCCGAGATGGAAGCCGTCCTCACCGGCCAGAAAACCGCCTCGGCGGCGATGACGACCCTCGCACGCAAGGTCGAGAAGCGCGTCCTCATCGACTGAGAATACGGGCAACCCACGCGATGAAACGATGATTCTTGGGGTGGGAATCGACCTGATCGAGCACGACCGATTCGCACGCTCCATCGAACGGTTCGGCGACCGGGCGTTCCCGCGCGCCGAGCTTGGCCCGCACTACGCAGCTCACGTCGATCGGCGCCGGCCGTGGAGGATCCACCTGTCGATCTCCCACGCCCGCGGCAGCTCCACCGCCGTTGCTGTCTGGGAAACCCTTGCCGCGCAGCCCTGAGACGCGGGTCAGTTTTTCAGAAGGATGCGCCGCTGATCGTCCGCAGGGTGAACGAATACTGGGAGATCGAGACCATTCGATAATATTCCGGGCTATAAGACGAAGATGATCAGCAGAACCAGGAAGGGGAGGGAAAATGCGCGTGCTCCAAACACCCCGATTGGACTTGCGCCGCGCCGCCGCCTGTGATACCCTGATTTCGCTGCGCCCGTAGCTCAGCTGGATAGAGCGTCTGCCTCCGGAGCAGAAGGCCAGGGGTTCGAATCCCTTCGGGCGCGCTTTTTTATTTCCGGCATATAGCTTCTGCGTTCATTCGGCTTTCGCGCCTTTCGCGCATGTGCCATTCCATCTGAAATTACACGGATCCGCCGGGCATACGGGAAACAGCTCTCATGCAACATATATAATGCATAAACTATATATGCTGGGAACTGTCATGTCGGGGGCCGATGCCTTGTCTCATTGAAAAGTGGCATTGAGGGCGGAATCCTGCAGGGTGTTCCCCGCTTTGGAGGTCTTTTGACACGCCTGCCGGAACGGTTTACAGTGGTGCGTGTGAACCCGATACGGATGCATACGGAATGACGGGTTTTGAATCTCGACGGTATCAGGAAAAACAGCATGGCGCGCAGGAAAGCGACGGGTTCGAACGCCGAATCGACGGCGAACGTGGGTTTCGAGTCGAAGCTCTGGCTTGCGGCTGACAAGCTCCGCAACAACATGGACGCGGCGGAGTACAAGCATGTCGTCCTGGGACTGATCTTCCTGAAATACATCTCCGACTCGTTCGAGGAAATGCGCGCCAGGCTGGTTGCCGGTTCCGGCGACTACACCGGCGCCGACCCGGAAGATGCCGATGAATACCGGGCCGAGAATGTCTTCTGGGTTCCGCGTGAGGCACGCTGGGCACACCTTCAGGCGAACGCGAAACAGCCGGCCATCGGGAAGGTGGTCGACGACGCGATGGTCGCGATCGAGCGTGACAACCCGCGTCTCAAGGGTGTTCTGCCGAAGGATTACGCCCGGCCCGCGCTCGATAAGCATCGTCTGGGCGAATTGATCGATCTGATCGGCACGATCGGGCTGGGCGATGCCGCGAACCGCTCGAAGGATGTGCTCGGGAGGGTCTACGAATACTTTCTGAACCAGTTCGCGAGCGCCGAGGGCAAGAACGGCGGACAATTCTATACGCCATCGTGTATTGTCAGGCTTCTCGTCGGGATGCTCGGGCCATACAAGGGCCGCATTTATGACCCGTGTTGCGGTTCGGGCGGGATGTTCGTCCAGTCCGAGAAGTTCGTTCTCGAACATGGCGGCAGGCTCGGCGATATCAGCGTTTACGGCCAGGAGAGCAACGCCACGACCCGCCGCCTGGCGATCATGAACCTCGCGATTCGCGGCATCGACGCCGATTTCGGCCCCGAGCACGCCGATACCTTCCGGCGCGACCTCCACAAGGATCTCCGGGCGAACTACGTCCTCGCGAATCCGCCGTTCAACGACTCTGACTGGCACCGCGTCGACGACGATGTGCGCTGGAAGTTCGGAACACCCCCCAAGGGCAACGCGAACTTCGCCTGGGTCCAGCATTTCATCCATCATCTCGCCCCTGACGGGCAAGCAGGGTTCGTTCTCGCAAACGGCAGCATGTCATCGAACCAGTCCAGTGAAGGTGATATACGTCGCGCTATTATCGAGGCTGACATTGTCGACTGTATGGTCGCGCTGCCGGGCCAGCTCTTCTACAGCACGCAGATCCCCGTCTGCCTCTGGTTCCTGACGAAGAGCAAGACCAACGGCGCGTTTCGCAGGCGCACCCGTGAAACCCTGTTCATCGACGCCCGCAAGCTTGGCACGCTGGTTGACCGCGTTCACCGGGAACTGACCGAAGCCGACATCCAGAAAATCGTCGGCACTTACCATGCGTGGAGGGGCGAGAAGGATGCCGGGAACTACGAGGACGTCGCCGGTTTCTGCAAATCCGCCACGACGGACGAGATCGCCGGCCACGGCCACGTGCTCACCCCCGGCCGCTACGTCGGCGCCGAAGAGGTCGAATCCGACGGTGAGCCCTTCGACCAGAAGATGAAGCGCCTCGTCACCGACCTCCAGGCCCAGTTCGAAGAATCCGCCAAGCTGGAACAGGCCATCAGGGCGAACCTGAAAGGGCTCGGCTATGGCGAATAAATTTTGCGAAACGACAGTCGCAGAAGTCTGCGAAGTGTTTGACGGGCCTCACGCCACACCTGCCAAAACTGATGTTGGACCAATATTCCTTGGTATAACAAGTCTCAATAGCGGACGCATTGACCTTGAGGGGGTGGAACACCTTTCCGAAGAGGACTTTGTGAAGTGGACTCGCCGTGCTACTCCACGTGCCGGAGATGTCGTTTTTTCTTACGAGACAAAGTTGGGTGAAGCGGCAATCATCCCAGACGGGTTGCGCTGTTGCCTTGGTCGTCGAATGGCTCTCATGCGTCCAGACCTCAACCAGGTGGACAGTCGATTTCTCCTATACTATTACCTCGGGCCTGAATTTCAGGAGGTAATCAGAGAACGTACAATTCATGGCAGCACTGTGGATCGAATTGCGTTGATAGAATTTCCAAAATTTCCTCTTCGACTACCACCTCTTGACGAGCAGAAAGCCATCGCGCATGTTCTTGGAACTATAGATGATAAGATAGAACTGAACCGGCGGATGAATGAGACGCTGGAGGGGATGGCGAGGGCGCTGTTCCAGAGCTGGTTCGTCGATTTCGACCCCGTCCGCGCCAAACTCGACGGCCGCCACCCCGCAGGAATGGACGCCGAAACCGCCGCCCTGTTCCCCGCTGAGTTTCAAGAGTCGCCTCTTGGTTTGATTCCAAAAGGGTGGGAGGTTGGCTCCATTCTTCGGCAGGTTGATCTTCTGAGTGGTGGAACGCCCAAAACAGACGTTCAATCTTACTGGAGCGGTGAAATTCCGTGGGCAAGTGCGAAAGATGTATCGCAATGTTGTGAGGCATTCCTTATCGCCACTGAAAGAACTATCACGAAACGTGGTCTCGAAGAGAGTTCCACGAAGGTCATTCCTGCGCATGCAACTGTTGTTGTGGCACGAGGCGCTACTACTGGGCGTCTTACGATGTTTGGTCATAATATCGCAATGAATCAGACTTGTTATGGCCTTCAATCAAAAGCAGGTGCGCCATTTTCCCTGTATTGCCATGCGAGGCACTTTATTGATCGCATGGTTCATGCCGCTCATGGTTCAATATTTAATACAATAACAACCAGCACGTTCGAAACCACGAATGTCCTGCTGGCGCCAAACTCCCTATTGCAACTATTCGACGAACGGGTTGCACCTCTTTTTAGGCGGATTCATTTCAATCTTCACGAATCCCGTATCCTTCTCGCTTTGCGCGATACGCTGTTGCCGAAACTGCTGAGCGGGGAGTTGCGGGTCGAGGCGGCCGAACGCGAGCTTGCTGAGGCAACGTGTAAGGATTCCTTGCACGTTCCCCGGAAGGGCGGCCGGGAGGTTGTCGCATGATCCAGATCGAGTCGATCGCCGACCTGGAACTCCTTCAGGAGACGGTAGACCTGGAGTGCAAGCTTGCCGCCGGTCGCGACGGGAAAGGCACCCTTCCGGACGACTTCTGGCCGACCTACAGCGCATTTGCAAATACCCAGGGCGGTCTTGTCCTGCTTGGGATACGACAGCAGCAGGAGACATTCATCGTTGAAGGGATCGGCAATACCGCAAAGATCCGCCAGGAACTCTTCACCGCCTTGAACAATCGCCAGAAAGTCAGCGTGAATCTCCTTACCGATGCTCATGTCCAGGAGCATCAGCTGGAGGGAAAAAGAATTCTGGCGATTCAGATTCCCCGGGCTTCCCGCGCCCAACGACCTGTCTATCTGTCCAACAACCCTCTCGGTCGACACTCCTTCCGTCGGCAGAATGATGGTGATCATGCCCTCTCTGATGAAGAAGTGAAGCGTCTTCTGGCCGAGCAGCTGGAGGAGAGTCGTGACACGCGGGTTCTTACGGGATACGATCTCGAAGATCTCGATCTGTCCTCGTTTCGTGCCTACAGACGGGTGTTTTCCTCTCGTATTCCCAACCACCACTGGAATTCTATTGATGATCGCAACTTTCTCAGGCAATTAGGCGGATGGCAGGTCGACAGAGAAACCGGCCGAGGCGGCCTGACACTTGCAGGTCTGTTGATGTTCGGCCAGATGGCGTCGATCCAGGAAGTGCTTCCCTACTATATGCTCGACTACCAGGAACGGCCCGAAGCCAAGACGGAGAATCGCTGGATCGATCGCGTGACTCTCGATGGAACGTGGTCCGGCAATCTGTATGATTTTTTCCGAAAGATCTATTCCAAGCTGACAGCCGACTTGAAAGTGCCGTTCCGGCTCGAAAAAGGCGAGCGACAGGATGAGACCCTCGTGCATGAAGCTCTTCGCGAAGCTTTGGTAAATTCGCTTGTTCATGCGGACTATTCTGATCGGGCATCCGTCCTCGTGGTGAAACGGCCAGATTTGTTTGGCTTTCGAAATCCTGGATTGATGCGAATTCCGATCGAAACAGCCCTTCATGGCGGTGAGTCGGATTGTCGGAACCGGACTCTTCACAAGATGTTCCGGTTCGTAGGTCTTGGCGAGCAAGGGGGGACAGGGATTCCGAAGATCCTTCACGGCTGGCAGTCTCAGCATTGGGTTCTTCCCAAGCTGTGTGAAAAAACGGAGCCCTACAATCAGACCCTGCTTGAATTGCGGATGATCGACCTTTTCCCGAAAGAAGTGATTTTGAAGCTGAATCAGAAATTCGGCTCTCGCTTCGAAAAGCTCGACTATGTCGAACGAGTGGCACTTGCGTTGGCTGCCAGTGAAGGAACGGTGAATCATGCCCGCTTGAAAACGCTCACGACCGAACATCCGGTCGATCTCTCACGGATTCTTCAGCGTCTTACCCAGCAGGGAATGATGGAGTCAACCGGCGGACGCGGTGCCATCTATTATCTCGTCGGTGAACCTCTCCCGACCCCGGAAGACGTTTTCGGACCACCTGGCCGAATTTTGGAGTCCAGCTCCCCGAATTTGGGGGCGAGCTCCCCGAATTTGGAGGCGAGCTCCCCGAATTTGAACGCGAGCTCCCCGAATTTGAACGAAAAACGGGACTCCGCTGGTTGTCTCATTTCCGACCAGCTCCCCCTGCCGGTTGTCGACGATCTGGTCCGACTCACACCCGAGTTCCGGACAAGACTCGAGGGAATCGCTGTCGAACCACGTGCCAAGGGAAAAGTAGCTCGCGAGGTCCTCAACGCCGTGATTCTCCTGCTTTGCACGGATCATTTCGTGACGCTTCGCTGCCTTGCCGCACTCGTCAAGCGCAGACCCGATACCCTCCGGGAACAGTATCTGACCAGGCTGGTGCGTGAACGGAAGCTGGCTCTTGCCTTTCCGATGAATCCGACCCATGAGCGGCAGGCATATCGAACAACCCCGGGGATCTCGGAATGACATTCAACGAAGCGACCATCGAAGAAGCGGCGCTGACCTGGTTCCTGGAACTGGGCTACACGGTCGTGCCTGGTGCAAATATCGCTCCGGGCGAGCCGCAGGCGGAGCGGGACTCCTTCACCGATGTCGTTCTGCTGCGTCGCCTCCAGGATGCGGTTCAGCGGCTGAACCCGAAGATTCCTGACGAGGCCCGTGAAGAGGCGATTCGGAAACTGCTCCGACAGGACAGCCCGTCGCTCATCGTCAACAACCGCCGGTTTCACGCCATGCTGCGCGACGGTGTCGAGGTCGAGTATCGACGGCCCGACGGGAGCATCGCGGGGGACCGGGTCCGGCTCGTCGATTTTGTGAACCCGGTGAACAACGACTGGCTGATCGTGAACCAGTATACGGTTGTCGAGGGCCAGAACAAGCGCCGGCCAGATATCGTAGTCTTTATAAACGGTCTGCCGCTTGCCGTCATCG
>CAZQYQ010000009.1:0-34119 GCA_964597625.1 uncultured bacterium | reverse complement strand
CACCTTCGAGCTGTTTCAGCAACCCCTCTGATTGTCGCTGGGAAAGCCGGTTCAGGTGTTCGAATCCCAGCAGCAGCATCGCGAAGAGAGGGGGCAGGGTGAGCGCCAGTGCCGCGATTTTGAACTTTGCTTCAAGGCCTGTCTTCGGGCGCCACCAGCCGAAGACCAGCGCGAACAGGAAACCTCCGGCAATCGAAACGCAGGCGGCCAGGCCGATTCTGCAGGCTTCCGTCAGGCTGCCGGCCATGCGTGAATTGTCCGTCGTGCGTATGGCGACAGTAAGCATCAAATCCGTATTTCGATCGTATACCTGCGACTGCATGTACCATTCCGCGGTCGAGTAAACGGCCTTGCCTTTCTGCAGCCTCTCCCAGAGCCCGTGCAGCATGCCCGGCGAAAGCGGCTCGGCGGCGGGGCCGTCGCCCGTCGTTTGCCAGATGCCGCCAACCGAGGTTTCGGCTGTCGTGAAAAGGCGGGTCGCGCGTTCGATTTCCCACCCATGCCTGGCCCGGAAAAGGGGGGTGATGAACAGACAGCTTCCCAGATGCTGCTTCATGGGCTGCTTGGAATTAAAGGTCATGACGGCGATCGAGTGTACCTTTCCTTCGATAAGCACTTCGAGAGCCTGTTTGCGGCATCGCTGAAGATATCTGAACGTGGCGATGCTCCCGAAGGTTTTTTTGAGAATTCCGGTGGCAAGCGATTGTTCGGCGGTGCTGAGCGCCGGATCATCCCGGAGTGCACGCAAAAACACCTGCCAGGCGCGCTGGCCCATCGGAGCAGAGTTGCCCGGCAGCGTGATGACGCGGCCATGCGCATCGAACCAGATCACCTTTGTATCCTTGGGAAAGCATTTTTTCAGGCTGGTGTCATGCTTCTTTGCCGATTCCGCATCAAGTTGCCGGCCGTGCCGTTCGGTGATCACGTTCCGCCGGAAGCGGGCCAGCACGTCCGTGATGACGGCAGTGCGGTCGAGAGAGCTCCTCAAACGCATCAGCAGCTCGCGCGCTTTTTCCCGGCACTCGGTTTCACGTGCAATTTCAGCCGCTGCATCGAATCTGTATGTCAGGTGCCACAGGCCTGCAGCAGGTAAAACAAAAGCAACGAGGAAAAACACCGCGGCCCAGGCCAGTTTCCTTCGTCGGCCTTCAGCCCTCGTAAAGCGGATGTCAGGCGTATCCGTCATGCCGGCAATGGTATCACAGGAAAGATTGCCTTGAGTCCCTGAATCTGACATCATGCAGCAGCATGAATCCGGCAAAACTGATACGCGGCATCGGCGGCTGGGCGCTTGTCGCGATGGTGATCATCGCGGGCCTGGCCATCCTGCTTGCCGATCTGGGGCGTGTGGCGAGGGCGCTGGCGGCGTTTCCCCATCGCCTGATTCTCCTGATTCTTGCTTTCGTCAGCCTCAACTACCTGCTGCGTTTTGTGAAGTGGGAGTATTTTCTGCGCCGATTGGGTCTGAAAATTGCCCTGTGGGACAGTTTATGGATGTTTTTTGCGTCGTTCGTGATGGTTCTGAGTCCCGGCAAGCTCGGCGAGGTCGTCAAGTCGCTGCTGTTGCGCAACCGCTACGGGATCCCCATTTCCCGCACTGCGCCGATCATTCTTGCCGAGCGGCTGACGGACCTGCTTGGCCTGATGTGTCTGGCAGCATTCGGGTTTTCACGGTTTGCCTGGGGTGGAAAAACGCTGATCGTGAGCGGGGTTCTGTTGGCCATCGGGCTGGTTGCCGCGACCAGACCTGCGTTCTGGCGCCTCATCGACAAGGCGGCCGGCAGGGTGTTTCCCGGACGGCCTGCCCTCAGGATCTCGCTCAGAGCGCTTGAGGAAAGCACCAGGACGTTGCTGACGCTGCCCGCGCTGCTTGTGACCGTGCCGCTCAGTGCTTTTTCCTGGGCCTGGGAAGGAGCCGCGCTGTATCTGATCTTCGGAGGTCTCGGCATCGAGCGCCCCGAGCTGTTTGCCCTCTCTCTTTTTGCGCATGCCTTCGGCTCGATCACCGGAGCGCTCTCGTTCCTGCCGGGCGGCCTGCTCGTGACCGAGGGGACGCTCAGCCTCTTCTTCGTCTCGGCCGGAATTGCCGGCGATGCATCGGTGACGGCCACGCTGCTGATCCGTGCCGTGACACTCTGGTTCGCCATTCTGCTTGGCCTCTGTGTTTTCACCGCAGGTGTCCGTGCTGACGATCTGCGTCTCGATACCGCCGCTCCGCTGCCCGGCGCAGCAGACTGATCCGCTTTCGCGGCCGGGACCTTGATCGTGTAACGCATCTCAAATGCCATCGCGATGTCCGGGAAACCTGTGGGTGAAATAATGCATGGATGACTTGCGATGACGGGGCCGTTCGAGTACAGTTTTATCCGCCATGAAATCACCTAAAACAGCGATGAAAAGCATGCTTGAAGCCGTCGGCGCGGGCCGCCTGACGCCGGCTGCCGCACTCCGTGAGCTGCATCGGCTCATGCCCGGTGAAGTAGCCGTTCCGGATGCCCTCCTGGATGTGGATCGCGAGGCCCGGTCAGGGTTTCCCGAAGCCATTTATGCGGCCGGAAAAACGCCGGAGCAGACCGTCGCGATTTTTCAGGCGCTGAAAAGAGCCAACGGGCGGGCTCTTGCGACACGATGCCCGGTTGAAACGCTCGATGCGCTGAGGAAAAAGGTGCGCGGCGTTCGCATCGACGAACGATCCCGCACGGCCATGAGCCTTCCTTCCCGCAAACCGACCCCGCGCG
Source organism: uncultured bacterium (assembly GCA_964597625.1). Lineage (GTDB taxonomy): Bacteria > Muiribacteriota > Ozemobacteria > Ozemobacterales > Ozemobacteraceae > MWAR01. The sequence continues at coordinate 31,381 of CAZQYQ010000009.1, read as the reverse complement.
GGTGCGTCGCGGTTCTTGCGGCCGGAACTTCAGACCTGTCCGTCGCCGATGAAGCGGCAGTGACGCTCGAGTTCGCCGGTGTGGGCGTCGTCCGATGCAGCGACGTTGGAGTGGCCGGCATTCATCGACTTCTGGGGCGGGTCGGCACGATTCGCGAAGCCGATGCCGTTATCGTCGTGGCTGGCATGGAAGGCGCGCTTCCGAGCGTTGTCGGCGGTCTCGTGGCCGTTCCCGTCATCGCAGTGCCGACATCGGTCGGGTATGGCGCCAGTTTCGGCGGTATCGCCGCGCTGCTCGGCATGCTCAACTCCTGCGCAGCCGGGGTGACCGTGGTGAATATCGACAATGGTTTCGGTGCTGCCGTGGCGGCCATTCGGATGATCAACGGGAGAAAAGCATGAGCACGCTTTACTGGGACTGCTTCGCCGGTATCGCCGGAAACATGGCTGTTGCCTCGCTTCTCGATCTTGGTGCCGACCCTGAACGACTCAGGAGTGAACTGGCAAAGCTGCCGTTTCCGGAAGGCGGACTTGGATTGTCGATACGAACCGTTCTCAAAGACGGAATCAAAGCGACATATTTCAACACCCATGATGATGAAGCGGCTGCACACGAAGACCCGCTTCACGACCATACTCTGCCGCAACCCGATACCCATGATCATACGCATTGTCATGACCATGGCTTTGATCTGGGAAATCGTCAGGAATATGGGCACACCCATTGTCATGACCATGACCACATCGATGCTCACGCCCATCCGCACGAGCATGATGCCCCCCTGAAACTGGATGACGAGCATCATTCCCAGGAACACCCGCATCAGCACAGGCATTCACATGTTCTCTCGCCGGAACGGGGCTTCCGGGAAATCCGCGAGCTGATCGAAGCTGCGAAGTATCCGGCCGGGGTCGTCGACCGGGCTCTTGCCTGTTTTACGGCGCTTGCAGAGGCCGAGGCCGAAATTCACGGAGCGACGCCGGACACGGTGCATTTTCACGAGGTCGGCGCGCGCGACAGCATTGCCGACATCGTCGGTGCCGCTCTATGCCTTGATGAGCTGGGTATCACGTCCGTGCATGTTTCGCCGGTGCACGTAGGCCGTGGTTTCATCAACTGCAGTCATGGCAGAATGCCTGTCCCGGCGCCGGCGACGGCTCTGCTGTTGCGGGGTTTCGAAATCTACTCCCTTCCGGAAATCGAGGGTGAACTGACCACGCCGACGGGGGCGGCCCTTCTTCGGGGCCTGAGAGCGAAACCCGGAATGCCTGCGGGATTCGTGCCTGACAGAATCGGTACCGGCGCCGGAAGCAGAAAATTCGCGGTGCCGAATGTGCTGAGAGCTTTTGTCGGGAAATCCCGGCCTGCTTCGGGCGGCATCGCGTATGACGAAATTCTTCTTCTCGAGACCAACATCGACAACGCATCCGGAGAGATCATGGGGTATGTCGCAGAACGGCTGTGGGAGCTTGGCGCGCTTGATGTGACGATGACACCGCTGATCATGAAAAAGGGGCGGCCGGGCACGGCCTTCCGTGTCATGCTGCCGCCTGATCTCGGGGAACAGGCTCAAACGCTTCTTTTCCGGGAGCTGCCGACGCTCGGCATCAGGCGCCAGACGGTCAGGCGTGCCATTCTCCGGCGCGAGACGTGCGATATCGAAACGCCCTTCGGAACTGTCGCCGGGAAGAAAATCATCGGGCCGGATGGAAAACCGCGTTTCGTGGCGGAGTATGAATCGCTTCGCGGGAAGGCAATCGAAACCGGTATTTCTCTCAGGGACATTCAGTCTTCCGCCTCATCGCATGAGGATCATGAATGAAATATAAATAGAATGAAATATATTAAGGCCGGTATTCTTCTGGCTCTGATGCTCTTCATTCTGTTCATGCCGGGGTATGTGGCCGGAACCGGGAATCTGCTCGGCGGAGCCGCCCATGACCTGGGATCCTCGTATTTTCCCTGGCGGACCATCGGATTCTCGGCCCTTCGCGCAGGAAGTCTCCTTTTCTGGAATCCGTATGTTTTATGCGGAACGCCGTTTGCAGCGAATCCGGAGACCGCTCTGTTCTATCCGCCGAACTGGTTGTTTCTCCTGGTCGAGCCCGCTGCCGGAATAACTGTTTCGATTCTTGCCCATCTGTTTCTCTGCGGGATTTTCACGTTTACACTTCTTGGATTCCTGGGCTGTTCATTCTGGCCTGCTTTTCTGGGCGGCCTGGTATACATGATCGGCGGCAACACCATTCCCCGTGTTTTTGCCGGGCATTTGTCGAATATTTGTACCATGGCGTGGCTTCCGGCGCTGATTCTTGCCATCGAACTCCTTTTTCAACGGGTTTCCGGAAGGCGGATTGCTTTTGGCGCCCTGCTGTTCGGCATTTTCATTCTTGCCGGACATTTTCAGTATGTCTTCTATATTTCCCTTTTTCTCCTCGTCTACTCGCTGCTGAGATTACCCAACGTTGAAAAGCCCATGAGCAGCATTGCGGCTTTCGCCCTGGTCGTCATTCTTGGAGTTGGTCTCAGCGCCGTTCAGCTGTCTTTAACAGGGGAAATGCTGGGTGAAAGCGCGAGAAAATCCCTTTCTGAAGCTTTTTGCGCCACCTTTTCCTGGGATCCAGCCAATGTCTGGACATTCCTGATGCCGGATTACTTCCTCATTCATCCGGATCTCGGCTACTGGGGAAAATGGTGCCCCTGGGAAATGAATGCTTTCGTCGGAATACTGCCGCTATTGTTGTCGATATATTATGTCCTGAAGGAGTTTCTTCAGCTTTTTTCACGGGCGTCGGCAGGAAATGCGTTGCCCGGGGCTTTCGATCTTCCGTGTCGGGGCGTGCCCCGGGCGTTTGTAGGCAGTTCCATCGTTTTTCTCGTTCTTTCCCTTGGAGGATACACGCCGCTTTTTACATATTTGTATGCATATGTGCCTTGGTTCAATATGTTCCGGGGTTCGTGCAAGTTCCTGATTCCCGTGTTCTTTTGCGCTTCTGCGCTTGCCGCATTCGGCTTTGAGCGATTGCTCCACGAGAGCCGTCGTGGAAAAAAAGCTGAGATGCTTCTTTTTTTTGGTATTGGCGGCATTTTGCTGGGTATCGCCTCCCTGCAGATTTTTCACATGACCGAAAATCATGCCGAAAACTGGGTTTTGCACGTGCGGAAAAACATCATGGAACCAGGGAATATGGGTATTCCTGGCTCGATTGTTGCCCCCGATGCACGAGCGAACATCATTCATCATTTTCATGTGCAGATGATCCGGCTGGCATGGTTTTGCATTCTTTCGCTGATTGTTCTTTTTCTCTGCCTCAAAAATGCGAAGTTTGCGCCGTTGCTCATGGGAATAACCCTCCTGGACCTCGGGGGAGCCGTTGCTGGATTTCTCCCCTGGCAGCAGACTGCCGCTCTGAAATTGCCTCCTCTTTCTGACGCCGATATGAACGCCGTGCGCGAGGGGTATCGGATCGGGATTTCACCCGCCTTTCGCAGTCCCAATTCCGCGATGCTTGACCATCTCTCGACTCCCATGGGGTATGAATCAAATCCTCCCATGCGGATTGCAAATCTTTATGCCGGACTGAATGGAATGACATCCGGCTATCAACCCGTGTACGCTGTTCCATTCGATACCTTTTCAGCGCATCTTGTTTCCATGAAATTTGCACAGGAAGCCGGGAAAACTCGTTCTTTCCCTGATTGTCCGCCCCGCGCGAGATTTTATCCTTCCGCCAGGTTTGCATCTTCCCCGGAGGAAATTCTTGCAGCGGTTCGATCCCGGGATCCTTATCTGACTGATGGCATCTACATTCTGGCGTCATCGCCTGACAAGGCATGGGGGAGACGGTCTGAGGCCGATGCAACGCCAGGCCAGGAAAAGCCGGAAATATGCGTGGTCGACCAGAATCCTGATTGCATCCGTTTTTCAGCAACCCTTCCCCGCGATGGATGGTTCTATCTGAACGATACCTTTGCACGTGGCTGGAGCGTTACCGTCGATCAGACTCCGCAGCCGATCAGGCAGGCCAATTATGCCTTCCGTGCCGTTGCGGTTGCCTCGGGGACGCATGAAATCATCTTCAGGTATGCGCCGCCCGGCTTTACCCGCGGCCTGCTGGTGACTCTGACGGCTCTGCTCGCAATCGCATCTCTGGCGATCACATCACGAAGGGCACGTCGATCCGGTTTCGCTCTGCCGGCAGCTGACGAACCCGGGGGCGGGGAGTGAACGGGGTGCATCGATGTTGAAGATCGTGATCCGACGGTCTTCGAGTTGAACCGGCAATACTGTGTGCACGGAGATTCACTTGTATGCGGTGTGCATTCTTGCGCAGGCCTGAATTTCATGCTTCGGGACGCTCTTGACGCGTATGATATGATGTTCCCTCATTTGTGAAGCGAGGACGTGCAATGAATCTTCAGGGAAGACCGGTCAGTATCATCGGGGCCGCCAAAAGCGGGCTGGCAGCCGCAAAGACACTCTCGGCACTTGGTGCACGGGTTCTGGTTTCAGATCTTCAGCCGCTTGAAAAGCTTCGCGATGTTTTCAGGAAAGCTGCTGTTCCTGATTCCGTGGAATTTGAGGGTGGTGGCAACTCTGAACGTATTCTGAATGCTGATTTCATCATTCTGAGCCCCGGTGTCCCGACGGATATTCCGATTCTCCGGCAGGCTGCCGCCCGCGGAATTCCGATTCACTCGGAGATCGAGATCGCCTACCGGCTTTCGAAGGGCCGTCGGCTTGTCGTGACCGGCAGCAACGGAAAAACCACCACGACGACGCTTCTGGCGAAATTCTGCGAGGCCCAGTTTCCGAAAGTGTTTCTGGGCGGCAATATCGGCATTCCGATGATGGAGTTTGCCGCGCAGACGACGGATGACGCTGTGCAGGTGCTTGAAGTCAGCAGCTTTCAGCTTGAAACGATTTCAACCTTTACGCCTGATATCGCGATGATCACGAACTTTTTCGAGAATCATCTCGACCGCTACCCTTCTTATGCAGCTTACCGGCAGGCAAAAGAGCGCATCGCGCTCAATATGACCGGGGATCAGGTTCTGATTCTCAACGCCGATCAGGAATCGATGCACGAACTGGCCGCGCGCATCAGATGCCGGATCGCGTGGTTCGGCTGGGATCTCGGCGGCCGGCGGCCCGGTGTCACGATTCGCGACGGAATGTTCATTCATGTCCGCGAAGATGGCACTGAAAAGCACCTGTTCAGTGAAAAATCCGTGCGCATCATCGGTAGGCATAATCGCGAGAACATCATGGCTGCATCCCTTGCGGCTCTCCTTGCCGGGGTTGAGCCGTCACGCCTTGAACGGGTTGTAGCGGATTTTCCCGGTGTGGAACATCGGGTCGAGTGGGTTCGTTCGCATCGCGGAGTCACCTGGATCAACGACTCGAAGGGCACCAATTGCGCGGCTTCGATCATCGCCCTGAGGGCCTGCACCCCTCCGGTCGTGCTTATCGCAGGCGGACGGGACAAGGGCACGAATCTTTCCGAATGGGTCGATGCGATGCGTGAGCGTGTTCGCTGCGTCATTCTCTACGGCGAAGCCCGCGAGCGGTTTCGGGCCGCAATGGAAGGGGTTATTCCGCTGAGTTCCGTTCAAACCCTTGAAGATGCGGTCGGAAAGGCTGCCGAGCTGGCGAAAGCCGGAGATACGGTGCTTCTCTCTCCCGCATGCAGCAGTTACGATCTGTTTCCGAACTTCGAAGTGCGCGGCGCCAGATTCAAGGATCTGGTGAAGGCGCTTCCCGAATAGCGACAGAGCCGGCTTGATGAAACAGAATCCCTTCGATCACGTCCTGTTTTTCATCGTCATTGCCCTCATGGGTATCGGCCTGACAATGGTCTATTCCGCCAGTTCGATCACCTCGATGGCCCAGATGTCTGACAGCCTGTACTATTTCAAGAAACAACTGGTATGGGTCGGACTCAGTCTCGTTGCGATGTTCGGATTTGCCCAACTCGATTACCGGAAACTGCAGAATTATGCCGTGCCGCTCCTCGTTCTGTCCGTCACGGGATTGATCGTCGTGCTGATTCCCGGCGTTGCGCGAGAGATCAGCGGCGCCAGACGGTGGATTCGATTCGGCGAATTCGGGTTCCAACCGTCGGAACTCGCTAAATTATGCGTAGTGATATATATGGCGCATTCCATATCGAGAAAACAGGACCGCATACACGATCTTGTGAAAGGCGTTCTTCCGGATCTGGCGATAACCGGAATTATATTCCTATTGATATTGAAAGAGCCGAATCTTTCGACTGCCGGGATCGTGGGGCTTTCATACGGGCTGCTTCTCTTCCTGGGAAATGGATCATTGGCGCATATTGGCGGGATGCTCGGCAGCGGAATGATTCTCGGGATATCGCTGATATTCCAGAAAGAATACCGCATGAAGCGGCTTCTGGCATTCATTGACCCATGGGAAAACGCGAAAACATCGGGTTACCATATCATCCAGTCTCTCGTTGCCATCGGGTCGGGCGGAGTCTGGGGACTCGGACTCGGCCAGAGCAGACAGAAATTTTTCATTCTTCCCGAACGGCATACGGATTTTATATTTGCCATAATATGTGAAGAGATCGGCCTCGCTGGCGGGTTGGCTGTCGTGCTGCTGTTCCTCATCCTCATCTGGCGGGGATTCTATATAGCCACGCGGGCTCCGGATATGTTCGGGTTTTTGCTCGCAAGCGGAATCACGGGGATCATTGCCTTCCAGGCCATGATCAATATCGGCGTCGTCCTGAGTGTTCTGCCGACCACGGGCGTAACTCTGCCGTTCGTCAGCTACGGCGGGTCGAGCCTGGTTTTCCTCGCTGCCGGCATGGGAATTCTCTTGAGTATTTCCCGGCATGGCGCCAGCCAGAACGCCCTCATCGACATGCGACGCATGCCGTTCTCCTCTCGGCATCTTGAAAATGCCAGGCAGATGTCCGGGACCCGGCGCCGCGCATGAAAAAAGTTCTCTTCAGCGGTGGCGGAACGGGCGGCCATATTTATCCGGCACTGGCCATCAGGGAACTGCTTCTGGAACGCTTTCCTGACCTCGAGACGGCGTATGCCGGTCAGAGTGAAGGCATGGAAGCTCGCATCGCAGGCAGAATTCAGGGGCTTCCCTTCCTCCCCGTACGCTCTCAGGGGATGCCCCGCACTCTTTCCTCCAGGTGGCTGACATTTCCATTCCGCAATGCCGCCGGTTTCTGGGATGCCATGATCAGAATGCGCGAGTTCAAGCCCGATCTTGTCGTCACGACGGGCGGGTATGTGGCTTTTCCTGTTCTGGCCTGCGCACGCCTGCTCGGCGTGCCCTTCGTGATCCACGAGCAGAATGCCGCGATGGGAGTTGTAAACCGGATTTTCGCCGGAACCGCGCGGCGGGTGCTTTTAACGTATGCCGAAGCCGTCCCGGAACTTTCAGAACGAGTCATTCTTACCGGAAACCCCGTCCGCCGTGCATTCCTTCAACAGGCCTCCGAAACTTCGCGCTTTGCAAAAAAGGACGGCGAATTCTGGCTTCTTGCCGTAGGCGGATCGGGCGGGGCCCGCAGCCTGAATGATGCCTGTATAGGCTTGACGAAACGATGGCTTCGGGAACATCCGAATGTCCATCTTGTGCATATCGCCGGCGAGCGTGATCATGAACGGGTGAAGACGGAAGCCCTTGCCCTGCCCAATTACGAACTTCTCCCCTATCTTCATGAAATGAAGGAAGCCTTTGATGTCGCTGATCTGCTCATTTCACGCGCAGGTGCCACGATTCTCTCCGAGATTGCCGTATGCGGGAAACCCGCAGTTCTCGTGCCCTTTCCGTTTGCAACCGACAATCACCAGGAGAAAAATGCGCGTGCCCTGGAAAAGCTTGGGGCGGCGAAGCTCATTCTGGACAGGGATCTCACATCCTCTTCGCTTGCTTCTGAAATTGAAGGCCTGATCAGCCTTGATGTGAGATGCCGGATGGCTGCGGCAATGCGTGCCAGCCGTCCTGCCGATGTCGAAAAAAGAATTCTTGCCGAGATCGAACCCCTGCTTGCCAACTGATGTTGTGCAGTGCACGGTATTGTGTGCGGTCATCAGGAATGATATGATGTCATCTTTGCAACTTTGACTTCTATGAGCCAGCCTACACCCGATATGTCCTCTCCCCCCCGGCGGCGTAGCTTTTATCCGACGCCGCGAAGCTCCATGTCGGATTCGATCATGGAGCGGGTGCGCAGCCGTGGCTTCCGGGTCCGCTTTCAGAGCCTCGGAAGATGGGCCCGTCCGCTGAAGATGCTTGGGTTCCTGGCTCTGATGGCCGCCCTTTCCTACCTCGCCATCGTTCAGTTGAAATACCTGTTTTTCGGAACATCCTATTTCGAAATTCGTGACATCGCCGTCGAAGGGGCATCGAACATCTCGCGCGATGAAGTTCTCAGACTTGCCGGCGTTGCTCCGGGAACCAACGTCATCAATCTCGACCGGGAAGCCGTGCGTAGACAGCTTTTGATGCACCCCCTCATCAGGGATGCAGCCGTCGAGCTGAAAGGCCTGTGTTCCGTCAACCTCCGGATCAATGAGCGGATCCCCATGCTGTATGTGAAAGTGGGCAGTTCGTTTCTCGAAATTTCAGAGGACGGCGTAATCCTCTCCAATACCGGTATGGGTGAACGCGATCTGCCGATCGTTACAGGATTGGACATGCGTGACAAGGAAGTCGGCGACTCGGTGGCCGAGAACGACAGTTTTGTCGAAGCCAGGACCTGGGTCACGCAACTCGGATCGGGCACGCTGTCAGATATTTCCGAATTAAATTTTGCAAGTGTGCAGAACCCGTATCTCTTCCTCGTTACCGGTGAAAAAGTGCTTCCAAAGAGTCTCGAAGACTTCAAAGAAAGGCACGCTTTTTTGCGTGCACTCCTTGACAACCTTAAAAAAAATAATGTAGAACCTGAGTACCTCGATATGAGGGCACCAAATGACATCGTCGTCAAACCACGACGCGCCCGAAACCCCATGGAAGGAACCCCCAAACCACGTGCTGGCGGATGATTTGATAGTCGGTCTCGACATTGGGACGACCAAAGTGTGCGCCGTGATCGGCGATATGCACGAAGGCGGCTCTATCAACGTAATCGGAGTGGGGCACGCCGTTACGGGTGATGGGGTCAAGAAGGGCACGATCGTTGATATCGAGAAGGTCACCCAGGCGATCATGGATGCCGTCGAGGAAGCTGAAAAAGTTGCAGATGTCGTTGTGGAGAGGGTTTACGTTGGAATTGCCGGATCCCATATCAATTCCCTCAACAGCCAGGGTATCGTGGCGATCAAGGGCACGAATCATGAAATCACTGCTGAAGATGTAGACCGGGCCGTCGAAAACGCGAAAACAGCAATCTCGATTCCGCATCACCAGGAGATTATCCATATTCTTCCGCGCGAGTTCGTCGTCGATGAGCAGAAAGAGATCAGCAACCCGATCGGCATGGTCGGAAGCCGTCTCGAAGCTCAGGTTCACATCGTGACCGGAGCCGTCACCGCCATGCAGAACATCATCAAGTGCTGCCAGACGGCGAAACTCAAGGTCGAAGATGTGGTTCTGCAGCCGTATGCATCGAGCATGTCAGTGCTTTCGGAAGACGAAAAAAAGCTCGGCGTCGTCTTGATCGATATCGGCGGTGGAACAACGGATCTGATTATCTTTCAGAATGGTCACGTGGTGCATTCCTATAGTGCACCGGTGGGTGGCCTGTATGTGACCAATGATATCGCGGTCGGCCTCAAAACCTCTACAGCCGCGGCGGAAAGCCTGAAAATAAAGTATGGCGTGGCTTTCAACACCTTCATCGACCAGTCGTGCAAAATGCAGGTGCCGGTGGCCGGCAGCGATCGCACACGTGAATGCTCTCAGAAAGACCTGGCCGAGATTATCGAGCCCAGAATGGAAGAGATTTTCAACGAGATGAAGGAACAGATCACGAAGCAGGTTTCGCTTGACATGATTCCGGCCGGAGTCGTGCTGACGGGCGGAACCTCCCTGATGATGGGATGCCCGGAACTGGCGGAGGAAAGCCTCGGGCTCCCGGTCAGGCGGGGATTTCCCCTCTCGATCACCGGCCTCAAGGAGCGTGTGCAGAGTCCTGTATTCGCCACTTCGGTCGGGCTGATCCGATATGGTTCACAGCATTACCAGGCGGAACCGGCTGAGCCGGGTGTGCTTGGTGGTGTCGTCGATAAATTCAGAGCATTATTCAGACGGTTTTTCAGTGACTGATCTTTCCTGATTTTTTCTAAAGAATATCAGAAGATTTATTTGCCGGCGGGGCACAGCGAAAAAGGAGGCTTTCAGTGTTCGACTTCAATCAGGCGGCTGCGGAAAATGCGGAAATCAAGGTTATCGGTGTGGGCGGAGGCGGAACCAATGCGGTAAACCGGATGATCTCCTCCGGTCTGTCCGGCGTTGAGTTCATCACGGCGAATACCGATGCCCAGGCATTGGCACTTTCCGATGCCAAGGTCAAAATCCAGCTCGGGGACAAACTCACCAAGGGGCTGGGCGCTGGCGCAAATTATGAAATCGGCAAGAAGGCCGCTGAAGAAGATCGTGATCGCATCGCCGAGGCTCTTGATGGCGCTGATATGGTTTTCATCACTGCCGGCATGGGCGGCGGCACCGGGACCGGCGCTGCTCCTATCGTCGCTGAAGTTGCCCGCGAAGTCGGCGCTCTCACGGTTGCCGTCGTCACCAAGCCATTCAAATTCGAAGGCAAGCGCCGCACCAACGCTGCCGACCTCGGTATCAAGAACCTCAAAGAGCGCGTCGACGCGATCATCGTCATCCCGAACGACAAACTGCTCGAAGTCTCCAAAGAAAACATCACCATGCTCGAAGCCTTCCGGTATGCCGACGAAGTGCTCCGCCAGGGCGTTCAGGGCATCTCCGACATCATCATCAACCCCGGTCTCATCAACACCGACTTCGCCGATGTGAAGACGATCATGACCCAGGCCGGCTCCGCTCTCATGGGTATCGGTATCGCCTCGGGCGAAAACCGTGCCGTCACCGCCGCTCAGATGGCCATCAACAGTCCGCTTCTCGAATCCTCGATCAAGGGCGCCCGCGGCGTGCTCATCAATATCACCGGTGGCGCGGACCTGGGCATCCACGAACTCAACAAGGCCGCCAGCATCATCGCCGAGAGCGTGGACGAGGATGCCAACATCATCGTCGGCTCCGCCATCGATGAGAACATGAAGGACCAGATCAAGCTCACCGTTATCGCAACCGGCTTCGGCGAAGCCGTCCGACAGGAGCTCGATCCCAAAAAACGCATCATCGAAGAACTGCGCACCGTCAGCCGCACGATTGAGCAGCCCCAGATGAACACCGTTCCTCTGGCTGCCACCGGCACCACCGGCGCCCCGGTTTCCTCGGCGCTCGATGACCGCGAAATCCCGACCTTCCTTCGCAAGCGCAATCGCTGATCCGCCGCGATACCTCTGCCGACAACCCACGGGGACGCCATTCACGGCGATCTCCGTGGGTTTTTCATCAAAAGGAACTGAGTTGACATGGGCTTGAAACATCGCCACGAGGTCGAGTCGGCAGCCGACCGGCTGAGGGCAACCGAACACCATGAGCGCAGAAGCTGCGTCGCCGGAAAAATCAACATGGCCGTCTGTTTCCCGGGCCCATATGCCCTTGCAATGAGCAATCTTGGTTTTCTGACTGTGCACAGGCTTGCCGGGGAAGTGCCGGACATCGGTGTCGAGCGGTTCTTTTTCGGCTTCGAGCCCGGAGTGCCGGTCAAACCCCCGTATTACTCGTTCGAAACCCGTCGTCCCCTCGGAGATTTCGACCTGCTGGCATTTTCCTTCAGTTTCGAAGGGGACTTTGATCGTATACCGGCCATCTTCGGTCCGCTCGGACTCCCCGTGGAGGCCGCCCGCCGGCGCCGCGGGCGGTTTCCGCTGCTTCTTGCCGGCGGCGCCGCCGTCGCCGCCAACGCGCCGGCACTGAGCCGGATCTTCGATATTCTTGTGCCGGGGGAGGCGGAACCCGTTCTGCCGCAGATGCTGAAGGCTTTTCTCGAAAACGGGCTTGGCCCGGAATCCGTCGGCGACCTTCCCGGCGTCTGGGCGCCCGCTCTGAGAGCGGAGCCTGTGCCCGTGGCCTGCAGACACGACGTGGCGAGGGAACCGGCCTGGTCTCACATCGTGACGACGGCCAACGTGTTTGGGGGAGCTTCGCTTTTTGAGGCCATGCGCGGCTGTCCGCGAACATGCGCATTCTGCCTTGCCCGCGTCATCTATCACCCGCCACGTCCCGTTCCGGCTGCACGTCTCGCGGCATGGCTCGACGAACGGCCTGATTGCCACGACCTGGGGCTTGTCGCGCCTTCGCTGTTCGATCACCCGGAGATCGAACGGATTCTTGATCTGCTTGCCGCGCGCGGTGTGCGGCTGCGCAACTCTTCGGTCAAGTGGGAGCGGCTCAGTGACGATATTCTGAAACGGCTCAGCGCCTGCGGTGTGCACGGACTGACACTGGCGCCCGAAACCGGAAGTGCCTCGCGTCGCGCGGGCATGGGCAAACCGTTGCAGGAAGATGCCTTTTATGATACGCTCGAACGCGTCCGCAAGCATGGTTTCGAGCATCTGAAGCTGTATTTCATGGCTGGCCTGCCGGGAGAAACGGATGAGGATCTCGATGCCACGGCAGCCTTCATCGGCGGTGTGACGGACAGGATGCAAAACGCCTTCAAAAGCCTTTCGGCGACGGTCTCCGGTTTTGTCCCGAAACGGGGCACGGCATGGCAGAACGAACCGGTTTGTCCGCCTGATGTGTTGAGACGGAGGTTCGGCCGGTTGAAGACGGCGTTGCGGCCGTTCGCCGATCGGATCAAGGTTCAATACGAGAGCCCGGCCGAGGTTGCGCGACAGGCTTTTCTGGCGCAGACAGGACCGGAACTGGCCGAAGCATACGAGAAGGAGGCAACCGCATGTCGGGAGAGAGGAACGGCGAAAAACGCCCCCGCATCGGATCTGGATTTTTAACGCTGGTTCTGTGTGCCGTGCTGATTGCGCTGGTACTGACAGCCGGGTGCGAAGGGCCGAAAACCTCGTCGTCGGCGCCGCGCAAACTCAGAATCGGCCTCATGATAACCCCGCAGGGCCTCAATGATCAGGGGTTCAACGACCAGGCGCACGACGGCATCAAGGCCGCCGAAAAGAAGTACGGCATCGAGTCCGTCATCATCGAGCCGGCCACCATGAAAGACCCCGAGGCTTCGCTCAGGTTTTTCGCGGCCCAGCCGTTCGACGCAATAATCGTTGTCGGTATGGCATTTCAGAAAGCCATCCAGAAAATTTCGGCCGAACATCCCCAGTTGAAATTCTTCGCGGTCGACTCCGACGTCGACGAAGGGAATATCAAGGGAATCGCCTTCCGGGAGTATGAAGGATCGTTCCTGTGTGGCTATCTCGCGTCACGCTTCTCGAAAAGCCGCAAGATCGGCTTTATCGGCGGCCACAATATTGCCGTCATCGACCGCTTCAGACGCGGATATCGCGCCGGGGCCGCTTATGCCGCCAGCGATACGCAGGTCGTCGAACGGTTTGTGGCACGCGATTTTTCCGGGTTCAACAAGCCTGAAACGGCGAAAAATATCGCGATGGATATGTATTCCCAGGGCTGCGACGTCATCTACCATGCAGCCGGTGCTTCCGGCCTTGGGGTTATTTCGGCGGCCATCGAGATGCACAAAAACGTCATCGGCGTCGATCGCAATCAGGATTCCATGGCTCCGGGGCTGGTCCTTACGAGCATGCTCAAACGAGTCGATCTCGTGGTTGAAGATATCGTTAAAAACATAACGCAGCCCGATGCTGATCAGAAAGGGGTAAAACGCACCTACGGCATATCCGATGGGGCGATCGCCCTGACGGAGTTCCAGTTCAGCAGCCAGCTTCTGGGCGAAACCCTTGTCAACGAGCTTGGCGATCTTTCCCGTCAGATCGCGGCCGACCGGCTCAACACCGACCCGGGCACGCAAGCTTTTCCGCTTTCTGACGGAGCGCTTCCCGAAATCGCTTCGCCGACGACGTCGGGCGAAATCGCCAGCCGTGCGGGGAACTGATGGACGAACGGCCGATTGGCGTTTTTGATTCCGGTGTCGGCGGCCTGACCGTCGTAAAAGAGCTTCGCAGCCTGCTTCCGGCCGAAGATATCGTCTATTTCGGCGACACGGCGCGAGTGCCGTATGGAAACAAGTCCATCCCCGTCATCCGCCGGTTTTCCCTCGAGATAGCACGGTTTCTCGAGTCCATGCGCGTCAAAATGCTTGTGATCGCCTGCAACACAGCGACGGCGCTCGCCCTGGATTATCTCAAACGCCAGACGGACCTGCCCATCGTGGGTGTGATAGAACCGGGCGTCAGGGCCGCGGTGAATGCGATAAAAAACGGACGTATCGGTGTCATCGGCACGAGCGCGACAATTCGATCCGAGGCCTACCAGTCACGGCTGCACCGGTTCCGGCCCCGGGATGTGATTCTCGCCAAGCCGTGCCCGCTTCTCGTGCCGCTTGTCGAGGAAAACCTGCTTGATGCGCCGGTTACAAAGATGGCCCTAGATATGTATCTGTCGGAATGGCGCGAATCGGGAATCGACGGCCTCATTCTCGCATGCACGCATTACCCGCTGCTGAAACCCCTGATCGAGGATTACTTCCAGGGCCGCGTGCGGCTGATTGATTCGGCTCAGGAAACGGCCCGCGAAGTTGGTGAACTGCTTCTGGCCCGACGTCTGCAGGCCCCGCCCGACCGCATGGGGAGCGAGGAGTTTTACGTTTCGGACAGCCCCGAGAATTTTACGGCGATCGGAAGCGCCTTCCTCGGCCGCCCCCTTCAGCGCGTGTTTCTGGAGCCCGTCTGGAAACGCGATATCGGGCCTGTGAACGCCGCGGATTGAAGCGCGGTCATGATGAATCGAACACCTCCACGATGTTTTTCGGCCGGACTCCTGCGGTCCATCATCACTGCCGGTTTGCTGATTTCGGTTGCCGGCATGGCCTGGGCGGCGACACCTTGGCGCATCGGGGTGATCGGGGCATTGAGCGGGCCGAAGACCGTCTATGGCCGTCCGCATTTTCAGGGCGCTGCTCTTGCGGCCGAGGAGATAAACGCTGCGGGCGGCATCGCCGGCAGACCGGTAGAGCTTGTTTCAGCTGATGATCGCGGTGAGATGGGACGTGTCGGCGATCTCATGACCGACCTGATATACCGGAAAGGCGTGCTGGCGGTCCTGGGCAGCGTCGACTCGGGATGCACGCACGTTGCGGCAATGATGGCCGTGAAAGCACATGTGCCGCACCTGACAAGCGTTGCCACGGATCCCTCTCTGACACGCGCCGGCAGTCCGTGGACTTTCAGAACCCTTGCTGATGACGACCGCCAGGCTGCAGCCCTTGTCGACTGGCTCCGTGGGCGGGGAGTGAAAACCGTTTCTCTGCTGGCAGGCGAGTCACGATACGGTCGCATGGGCGCGCTGATTTTCGCCAGGCGGTTTCGGGAAAAAGGGGGAACCATCGTCGGCCCTGTTTTCATGTCGGCGACAGCCGAATCGGCTTCCCAGGCCGTGAACAGGGGAACGATCGGACACTCTCAGGCCGTGGTGCTCTGGATGCTGACACCGGAAGCCCTTCATGCCGCCGCGGAACTCGATCGCCTCCGCTTTACTGGTATTATCGCGGGGGGCGACGGTCTTGCGAGCCCGGCGTTTTACGGATGTGGCAGCCGGGCGATCGAAGGGATCGTGGTGACCTGCCCATACAATGCCGATGCGGACACGCCGGAAAACAGGGCTTTCAGAGAGGCATACCGCTCCAGATTCGGAACGGAAGCCGATTCATTTGCCGCGCATGCCTATGATACGATACGGCTGATTGCAACGGCCGTCGCGGCCTTGCATGTCGATGAACAGCTGGACCTGGCTGGGGTTAGAAACGAGCTTCAAAAAATACTTGTACGTATCCATCCCGTGAAGGGGGCAACCGGTGAGATTGCTTTCGATGTGACGGGCAACGATACTCGTGATGTGCGGCTTGCCGAGTGCCGTGAGGGACGTCTCAGAATTCTTGGCGCAAGAGAGTAAGGAATGATTGGCGCACGTTCTTTCGCTGGGCTGCTCGGCGTTGCCGTCATCCTGGTCGTGATCGGCAGTTTTCTTGGCCAGCCCGATCTGGTTGGTCCTCAGATGACCTATGGCAACTTCGACGAACCGGGTCTGACAAGTTTCGTCAACCGCCTCGAACCGGGAATCCCGGATCACGCCAGCGCGAAAATCTACTCTTTCGACAGCATCCACTGGCATCCGCTGCTGTTCCTGGTCGGTGGCATTTTCCCGATTCTGCTGCTGCTTGGGCTCTGGCGGAATACGGAATTCTGGCTGTACGGCAGCACACGGATCCTGACTCAGTGGGTCGCTTTTGTCACGGCCCGTCTCGGCGTGATCAGGGTCTCAGGGATCTGGCCGCTGAGACGCTCCTGTCTCGGCACCTTCCCGTTCCTGAATTGCCAGGCGTGTGAGATGGCGACCGGCGCGTGCCCGGTCGGCCTGCTTCAGAACCTGCTTTCAAAGGCCGTTATTCCGATTCACCTGGTCGGTTCCCTCCTGCTTTTCGGCCTTGTGCTCGGAAAGAGCATCTGCGGCTGGCTGTGCCCGTTCGGCTTCGTCAGCGACATCGTGGATCGGTTCTGTCTACGGATCTGGCGCCTGCCGCGAGGTCTTGCGAATGTGCGCTACTGGGTGCTCGCCATCGTCGTGATCGCTCCGCTTGCGTTTGTCTCCGCTGGAATCACGGATCACAACTTTTTCTGCAGCACGTTCTGCGCATCAGGCAAACTTTACGGACTGTGGCCCTACTGGCTGACGACCGGGTCGGACTCGTTTTTCCCGGTGAGCCGATGGATGGCTGACATGGCGGGGTCCGGAGCTGAAATAGCGGGTCAGATTGCCTTGACACTGGCCCTGCTGCTTGCTATGGTGTTGATCTCGGGCCGGTTTTTCTGCCGCGTTCTGTGCCCACTGGGTGGTCTCTGGGGCCTGTTCAACAAAATCAGCCTTGTCGGGATCGAACACAGGCGATCCTCCTGCACCGGCTGCGGAGCCTGCGAAAAAGCCTGTCCGATGGGTGTTTCGCGCGATTTCTCCGGGTTCGTTGATACGAGCTCCTGCATGAGTTGCGGAAGATGTATCCCGGCGTGCCCGGGTGGTGCACGAAGATTCAGATTCGGGGTTCGCGCCCCATCGGGAGGGGAGAATAGCGGGATGAGCGGCACCATGACGGCGACATATGGCGGTCTGTGGAATCGGCTGCGCCGCGATTTTTATCTGATTGCCATGGCGGTAACGGCAAAAAGCCCGCTTGGAATGGCCAGATACGCATTCGAGCAGACAGCCTTCTACCGTCGCCTCTACGGCCGTCAGCCGCAGGAGTTCGAATCCCTGCCCCTCACGATGAAAAAACAACTTGGAAGCGTTGATCCATACGATGTTCTGGCCGACGCGATGCGCGACAAGGTGACGCTGTACGGCGAGACGACGGGGTCTTCCGGGTATCCGACTCCCTCGTTCTTCACGGAAAATGAGTTTCATGGCGGCCGGGTGCTTGCCAGGATTACCCCGTATATCGGCGAACTGGACCGGGTTCTTTCGGAAAACCGCGCCGTCGTGAATGGCCTCACGTTCGGCTTCACGGTCGCAGGAATGACATTCGGGGATTTACTCAAAAGCCTCGGCGGAGTCGTTGCAAACATTGGCACGCGCTCGACCATAGCCCCTCCCGAACGCATGGCACGCGCGTTACGAAGACTGCGCCCTTCCATCCTCACCGGCACGCCGATCGATATCCTGTGCTGGATGCGCATTGTGAAGGAAGATACTCCCGATCAGTATCCGAAGCTCCTGGAACATCTCAAAATCATGCTTTCAACGGCGGAACTGTGCTCCGCTTCCCGCAGCAATGCCATTTCCCGAGAATTCGGGGCAAAACATATCGATGTCTATGCCTGTGTCGAGGGGTTTTTCTCGATGCCGTGCCCGTGCGGGGAGAAGCATGTGCTTCCCATCTATCATACCGAGATTTTCGACGAACATCTGAAGTTGATCGGAACCCACGGTGAAGGGCGGTTTGCATATACGAATCTGGTGAAGAAAAGTTCGCCGATGGTTCGATATCTGCTGGACGATTTCGTGACCGTTTCTGACAGCGCCTGCCCGTTCGGATTCCGCAACAGCATCGAGCCGCACGGCAGATGGGAGCTTACCGTCGTTCTGAACGGCAAACGGTATGGGGTGCGCCACTTCGAGGATGCTCTTTTCTCACACGGTCTGTTTGGAGATTATCGCGTCGTGATCGATGATTCCGTCATCAAAGTGACGGTTGAGGAGTATGCTTCACACGATCCACGTGAAACAATGAAGAAAGAGCTTTCTGAAAAATTCGGGCAGCGAACCGACGTGGAACTGGTGCCGTTCGGTACGATCACAAAGTATCGTGAGGTCCGGCAGAGCAAGCCGATTCTCAAAGTCGAAGACAGGCGCTCGACCTCGACGCAGGTCATCCCCGAGTATCTGTAGACCCCGCAGGAGGCGACATGGAACAACGTCCGAAGGTTTGCCCCCGTTGTCAGCAGGCGAATTTTCCTATCGCGGAATACTGCAGACACTGCGGGGAACCGCTTTTCGAGATGGGGTCGATTTCGCACTCCTCCCTGGCCGGCCGATTTTTTGGACATGTCGTCGATGGTCTGATGTGGGGTGTCGATGAACTGGTTCGATGGTGGGAGATCGGCAGACTGACCGTGAAGATAAAATCTCTGAGGCGTCGGCGTGCCGAGGCTCTCGGAGTGACGGGCGAATTCAAGGAGGGAGCGGACCTTTCCGCTTCAGCGCGCGAACGTCTGATGGCTCTTTCCGACGAGATCGCCAATCTGGTGACCCGGGAAGAACTGCTGCGTAAGCGGTGCTGGGCGATGACTCCCGAGATCCTGTTCGCGGCGATCGTCATTGCCTTCATCGGCGGAATCCTGCTGCTTCAGCCGCGTACCGATCTGGCTCTCAGGACTCAGACCGCCGGTTTACCGGCCGGGGCTGTCGGCGGCATCGCCAGGACTGCCGAGTATCAGCTTGCCGGATTTTCGAGCGTGACAACCGCTGCCTGGTGGAATGGCAGGCTTTACATCGGCGGTGACGGCGGAGTTGCGGGCCTTGATCCTGCGACCGGCGTTGCGACCGCGGTCCGCGGGCTGCCGGCTGATTTTTTTGTGCGGCATATCCTTGTCGATCGCGACCGGCTTGTGATTGCCGGGTACGGCGGGGTGTATGCGCTTGATTCGGCGGGTGTAACCCCTGTTTACGAGGGCGCCGGGCTGCCGGTCGATCTGGTGAACCGGGTTGCCCCGACCAGTGACGGCGGCCATCTTCTTGGAACTGTCGGAAACGGTCTGCTGAAAGGCCGAAATGGCATTGCCGTCGTGATTCTCGGAACGCAGGGCCTGACTCTCCACGGATTTGAGTGGCTCGACGGGGAACTCTGGATCGCGCACGAACGCGGGCTGCTCAAAGGCGATGGCACGGCTTTTTCGCCCGTGTATCTGCAGGTCCTCGCGGGGCGGAAGATCAGCGCTCTCGCGGCGGATCGTTCAACAATCTATGTCGGTACCGACGACGGTCTTGTGGCCGGCTTTAAAAACGGCCGGGACTGGGTCTGGACGCCCCTTTCTCCGGGAGAACCGAAGATCATCCGGGATGTGAAGATTGTCGGAGACTCGCTGCTGGTCTGCGCCGAAGAGGGGCTTTTCAGATACCGCGATGGACGTTTCGACAAACTGAGCGGGGATGTCGGCCAGCGCACGCTTGCGGTCAGTTCTGAATTTGTCGCGACAGTGGGCGCGAAGCGCGTCATGCTGCATGCGTTCCAGAATGTTCCGTCCGTTTCTGGTTCAGCGATGCCGATTCCCGCTGTTCGGGCCGATGGCGCGGCTCAGATCGCGGCGTCGGCAACTCCGCAGCCTCTTTTGCCCGCCGCCCCGGTTCAGCCGGTCATCCCTTCCGTTGGAACGTACGTTTCAGATGCCCCCGTGCCGGCATCGACCACGGCCGTGGTGCAGGCGACGGGAGCATCGCAGACGTCTTCTGAACCGCCTGCGTCCCCCCAGCAGCCGATTCAAACACCGCAGCCGCAGGCTTTCGTTTCGGCTCCGGCCTCTTCGGATCCGGTTTTCGGAATGGTGCCCCTGCCCGCATCGCTTCGCGGGCCTTCGGCTTCCTGCGCCCTGTGGGACGGAACGCGTGTCTGGATCGGAACGACGAATGATGGGTTGTGGTATTTCGAAAATGGCCGCTGGAACAGTCTCAAACGCTCAAATGGAGCTCTGAACGATGATCAGGTCGTCGCTCTCTGGCGTCTGGACGGCAAATCGTATCTCTACTCCTGGATTCTCGGCATCATGTCGCTGGAAGGCGGTCGTCCGACCCAGCTGCTGAAACCGGATCAGGTGACGGATCTCGTGTCGGCGGCCGGCGGTGGCGGTCAGATGCTGCTGCTTCTGAAGGGTGGCCGGCTGATGCGTGTGAAGGATGGCGGACTCGAGCCGGCGGGACGTATTCCCGAAGACTTCTTCAATGGCGCGCGATTTGTGCAGATATCCGGCGAACGGCCGCTGGTCGTTGCCGACCAGGGAATTCTTGAGCAGGTACAATCCGGAAGATGGTCCGTCACATTTTATCCGGGTGGGTCCGGTTCCGACGTCAAGGCGACCGCATCGACCATGGGCGGCGACGGGCGCCTGTATGTGGGGCTTTCCAATGGTTCCATCTTTTCGTATGGTGATCGAAAAATCGCTGCGGCAGGCTCGATTCAGGGCCGCATCAGGGCATTGACCTGGGACCAGGGCCTCTGGATTGCCGGTGAAACATCGATTCACCGCATTCCATCCGGCGGCGGGTCGCCTGTTGTCGTTGGAACGCCATTTTCCTCCCGCATTCTTGGGATGCAGCCGATCGTTGCAAATGGTGCGGCCGTGGTTGTGACCATGGAAGGGGTAAGAACAATCACGTTGCCTCGCTGATACGGCTTTTTTTCCTCATAAATGACTGAATCCCGGCCGATAATGGTGTGGAAATATGAGCGAAGAATACCTGCCTGTATTTGCCGAAGAAATCTTCATCGTGAACCTGTATGGGACCGATGAGGAAATCACTGAATTCAACCGGTTGATGCAGAATCCCGCCCTCGAGCGGAACGTCATCTCGATGGCGCTGATCATCGAGGAAATCAAAAGACGCAACTTCCTCAAGATCAACTGGCATTGCTGCTGGCGGTGCAAGTATTATCCGACCTGCAAAATCAACTGGTATCGCGGCGAACGCTGTATGGACCGACGCAACTGCTGCACCTACTGCCAGAACTTCTGGGAATGCCACAAACGCTATCTTGAGGAAAACCCGAATGACGGAGGCGATCAGCCGCTGTGAATCCGTTTGCACGCCTGCATACCGCTTACCCGGGCCTGTCCGCGGTCGCTCTGGCCGGGTTCATGCTCGTTTCCTCCGTCGCTTCGGGTGATCTGACCCTGCAGGGGCCTTCAGGCTTCATCCAGGCGCCCTCCGGAACGACGATACAACGGGGCGGCGTCGAAATGTCGGCCCACACCCGGATGTACCAGGTTCCCGGCACGCATGAAGATCGTGCGCTGACGAATCTGTCATTCGGCTTCTCCCCGCTCCGCGATTTTGAACTGGGCGTGCAGAAGGCCATGGATTCCCGTAACGGAACCGGAGATGCCGATCCCGATGCGACCCTGAATCTGAAATTCCGGCTGCCTGCCATCGGCAGTGGCGAATTTTCGGAAACCGCCGTGGGAATGGTTCTCGACACGAATCCGAATAATTATCATACGATGTATCTGACGTTCGGCGGCTTCGGAGTGGGCTGGAACTTCGGCGGCAACGCTGGTTCGGGTGTTGCAAATTACGGCTCCTATGATCGCGGCCGCCGTGAACCCAAGTCGCTCTGCCTTCTCGCCGGCGCGGACTATCCGCCCTCAAAGGCCGGCGAACGCGGGTATCGCGGCCATTTTCTGGTCGATTACAACGGCGATGTTTTTTCGCTCGGCTGGCGCTACAAGTCCCACCGCGGCTTCTGGGCCGACCTGGCCGTGCAGAGCGAAAGCTCCTATACCGATTTCTACGATTGGAAACCTGTCATTTTCGGCCTCGGAGCCATTTTTTAACGGTCGTTCGAGACGGCGGCGGTTTTTCTTCGTGATATACTTTCCGCACCTGAGATATCTGGAGGGTGCGCGATGCGGCTTGTCACGGCGTCTGAAATGCGGGAGATCGATCGTCACGCGATCGAGAAGATCGGGATTCCAAGCCTCGTCCTGATGGAAAATGCCGGCCTCAAGGTTCTTTTCACGCTTGAAAAAGTGCTGTCAGGGCTTAGAGGAAAGCGGTTCTCCGTGGTGTGCGGCCGTGGGAACAACGGCGGCGACGGTCTCGTCGTGGCACGTCACCTGCTGAACGCAGGCGTGTCCGTTGAGGTGTTCCTGACCGCCAGAGCTGATGAAATGGCCCCTGACGCCGCTGCGAATCTCGCCATCTATCTGGCTTCAGGCGGACAGCCGATCGTGATGACCGACATGGAGGATCTCGACCGGCTGCGCGTTGCACTCGGCTTTTCCGATGTCGTGATAGACGCCATGTTTGGAACCGGCTTCAGTGGAAATGTTGATGGCTATATGCGTGAAGTCGTGCGCAGGATCAATGACAGCCGTGTCTGGTGTGTCGCGATAGATGTTCCCTCTGGTCTCGACGCCTCCACGGGGCGTATTTCAGATCCCGCGATCCGTGCGGGTTCGACCATCACGCTCGGGGCGCCGAAGCTGGGAATGTTTCTGTATCCGGGCCGCGATATCGTCGGTGAAGTCTGGGTCGCCGATATCGGACTCCCCCAGGCGTCATTCGAAAGCGTTCCGGCCCGCCACAGGCTTATTACTTCTGACCTGGCGGGTGCCCTCATGCCGGCAAGGCGTGAATCCGCCCACAAGAGTACATTCGGACATCTGCTGGTCCTGGGTGGCTCAGACGCCTACCAGGGTGCCGGAGTGCTGGCGGCACAGGGCGGGTTGCGCTCTGGAGCAGGTCTGGTGACACTCGGGCTTCCGGCCGGAATCGCAAGACAGGTTACCTGCCCGATTCCGCCCGAGGTGATCGTGCGTCCATTCGGTGACTGTGAGGGCGGATTTGCCCTTGAAACCGAGGAAGTGCGGGGCTTTGTCGGGCGGTATGCGGCGGTCGTGGCCGGTCCCGGCTGGGGGCGGACTTCATCGGCAAGGGCCTCGATGAAGGCGCTTGTCGATACCTGGGCCGGCGGTATCGTGCTTGATGCGGATGCGCTTCCGGAGACGGCGGATTTTGTGGGGCTGCGGGCACACGGGCCTGATATGGTTCTGACGCCGCATATCGGAGAAATGGCGCGCATGACCGGCCGGAGCATCAGCTCCGTCCAGGACGATCTGGTTGGCGTGGCAAGAGAATTTGCCGAGCGCATGTCCTGTGTGCTGGTGCTCAAATCGGCTACGACCGTTGTTGCGGCACCTGACGGCCAGATCTATCTTTGCAGCCGTCCAAACTCCGGTCTTGCCAGAGGCGGCGCCGGGGATGTCCTGGCAGGGCTTATCGGCGGTCTGATTGCCCAGGGGCTTCCGGCTCTGCACGCGGCGATCGTCGGCGTTTTCCTCCACTCTGACGCCGCGGAAACCGTCAGAAACACGCTCGGCGCTGATTCGATGAGCATCAGCGACGTCATAAACGCGATTCCGGGCAGTTTCAGGCGCCTGCGGGGTGATGGCGGAAACGGCGCCTCCTGACTGTCTGTGCACCGTGCCCTCTGTGGTTTTTTCTGGAGCACTGGAAAAAAAAGAGAATTCGGGGCATACTTGCCGCTGATATGAACAAAGACCAGTCATTGCATGCGAGTCACGGACCGTGCCCTGGAGATGGCGAATGATATCCGTTACGTTCATCGGTTCCGGAAGCCAGGGGAATGCCGCGCTGATCGAATTCGGCCGGCGACGGTTCCTGCTCGATGCCGGGTTGAGCTGCAAGCGCATTGTTCAGGGGCTTGAAGCCCTCGATGTGACGCTCGATGACCTGGATGGTCTGTTCATCACGCACGACCATGAGGACCACGTAAAGGGAATTCGCGTTCTCCTGGGCAAACGGGATGACCTGCCGATCTTCGCTACCCGTGGCACCCTCGCTGCGATCGAGCGCAAGGGGCTGGATATCAAGCATGCGGTGAGGCTTCCCACCGACAGGGAGTTCGAATTTGCAGGTCTGCGCGTGTGGGCTTTTCCTGTCCCGCATGACGCCGTTGAACCGATCGGATTCAGATTCGAGGTCGGCAGCCGGTCGCTGGCCGTCGCCACGGATCTGGGCCATGTGACTCCTGTTGTGATGGCTCATCTGACCTCTTCGGATATCCTCTGTCTTGAAAGCAATTATGATGAAGAGATGCTTGCCGGCTGTTCCTACCCGGACTGGCTGAAGCGTCGGATTAAAAGCCGCAGCGGGCATCTGCCCAACACCGGCGTTCGAGGCGTTCTGACGAGGTTGCAGAAACCGTTGCAGCACCTGATACTCGTGCATGTCAGCCAGGAGGCGAACACGCCTCAAATCGTCCAGGCCAACGTGGCGCCTCTGCTGACGTCTCCGCATCTGATCAATACAAAGCTGTGTGTCGCGAGTCAGGATGTGCCCACCGGACGATGCCGGTGCATGGAGGCGCCGATGCCCCGCGCAGTCGCTTCCCAGACGGGAGCCAAGACGGCTTCCCCTGCTCAGAAAAGGTTCGATTTTGCCGACACGGCGAGCATCGGAGGCTGAGATGCGCGTCGAGATCCTGATGGTCGGGAAATACACGAATAAGCCCTATCAGACTCTCGTCGATGAATACCTCGGAAGATGCAGAGGCCGCCTGGCGGCAACCGTCGTGCATTGCCGGGATGAGGCCGAAATGCGGCGCCGGATCGAAGGTGCGGAGCGGGTCGTGGCGCTTGATGAGCACGGTCGCGTGCTCGATTCGATGAAGTTCGCGGGTTGGCTTTCAGATACGCTGAGGTCGGGTCTCAACAGGATGACCTTCTGTCTGGGTCCATCCGCCGGCCTTGCCGCCGACATCAAAGCGGCGGCTCATGATAAACTGGCACTGTCGCCCTTCACGCTGAATCATCAGCTTGCCCTGCTTGTGCTGGCGGAACAGCTGTACCGGGGGTTGAGCATCCTTGCCGGGGAGCCGTATCACAAGGCATGATCCGCATTACACCGCAACATCGGAATACGCTGGCGGAGTTCATCCGCGATTATGCCGGAATTCTGCTGTCCCGTGTTTCCCCGCACGGACTCGATGAAAAGATAGACAAACATGCCGAAGAACTCGGACTCCACAGCATGGAAGATTATCTGGCTCTCATCACCAGCAGGATCGGTGCGCGCGCCCTCGACGAATTGATGTCGCGCATTACCGTCGGCGAGAGCTTCTTCTTCCGGAACCCGGGGCAGTTCAGGTTTCTGGCGCAGACGCTGCTTCCCGCCATCTGGCGGGAGAAGAAGCGGCTGGGTCTGAATGTGATACGCAGCTGGAGCGCCGCCTGCGCTACCGGGGAAGAAGCATACTCCCTTGCCTATATCGCGGACTGGTTCAAACGCCGGGATGGGGGAGTGCAGCTGGAAGTCGTTGCAACCGATATTAATCAGCGTCTGCTGGAGCATGCCCGGATTGCGGAGTATCGCGGCCGGTCTTTTCGTCGCCAGTCACGGGAGATCCGGGACGAGTTTGAACTGCCAATTCCGACGGATGATGGCGAAAATGAACCGTTCAGGGTCTCTGATGGAATAAAGCGGCTTGTACGGTTCCAGATCCAGAACCTCAAGGATCTGGGCGGGTTGAAATGCCATGCCGGCTCGGATATCATCATGTGCCGAAATGTGCTGATTTACTTTGACGAGGAATTTCGTCAGCGGCTTGTCAGGACATTTCATGGTCTCCTGAACACCGGTGGCATGCTGTTTCTCGGAGAAACCGAGAGCCTGCCGCCGATGCCGGGGGTGTTTGAGTTGAAAAACTGTAACGGGGCATACGGTTACATGAAGATCACGACCGGATCATAGGAGTGAAGGCATGAGCGCGGACAAGAAGATACGTGTGCTGATTGTCGATGATTCGGCATTCATGCGCACGGCTATTGAGCGCATGCTGAAGGAAGACCCGCTGCTCGAAATTGTGGGCTCCGCCTCAAACGGCCAGGAAGCGATCGAAAAGGTGCAGCGCCTGCGACCGAACGTCGTGACGATGGATATCGAGATGCCGATCATGGATGGTCTGCATGCGCTCAGAGAAATCATGCGCATGTACCCGGTCCCGGTCATCATGGTCAGCTCGATGACCCAGGCCGGCGCCAAGGTGACGCTCGATGCGCTCGATCTGGGCGCGTTTGATTATGTCGGAAAACCCGGCTCCGGTTTCACCTCGAATATTCTCATGCTGAAGCAGGATCTGCTGGCGAAAGTCCGGGCTGCCGCGGACAGTTTGCCGCGCCAGCCGCGGCTTACGATCGTCGAAGTGCTTCCCAAGCGCCAGGCAGGCCAGATCGAAGGCAATACGCTCATTGACTGGGCTGTTGTCATCGGGTCATCGACCGGCGGGCCGCCGGCGATTCAGCAGATCCTGAGCAGCCTCTCCGCGAATCTGCCCGCCCCGCTCATCATTGCCCAGCACATGCCGGGGAGTTTCACCGGCGCATTCGCGCAAAGATTGAATCTGCTCTGCAATATCCGCATCAAGGAAGCGACCGATGGTGAAATTCTGCAGCGCTCGGTGGCGTATATCTGCCCGGGCGATGCGCAGACTCGATTCCGCCGCCGCGAAGATGGCCGATACCAGTTTGTCATTACGCCGAATGAAACCGAGAAGGAAAGATATGCGCCCTGCATCGATGTGACTTTTTTCTCGGCTGCGGAAAGTTTTGGAAGAAAAGCGCTTGGTATTATCCTGACAGGGATGGGGGAAGACGGCGTCAGGGGATTGAAAAACCTCAAGCTGGTCGGCGGGCTCACCATCGGCCAGGACCGTGCCACATCGGTTGTCTATGGAATGCCCCGTGCGGCTCTCGAACAGGGTGCCGTGACCAGGATTCTCGCGCTGCCGGATATCGCCAATGAGATTGAACTGGCGTTGCGCCAGTAGATCGCGAATGGAGCCGTTTGAATGGTCTTAATGTTCCAGCCCGGCGATCTGTTTGAGTTGGCCAACCGGATCGAGGAGCGCGGCCGGCGGTTCTACGAATTGATGAGCCATGAGGCTCCGACGCCCCGATCACGGCAGTTGTTCGAGCGGCTGGCGCGTGAAGAGGCTGCTCACGGGCGGGAGTTTGAGCGCATCACCGAGGAATCCCTGGCAATGCCCTTCGAAATACCCGACGGATATGCCTCGCCGGAACTGCTGGCGTATCTTGAAGTCATGCATGAGGGGCGCGGTTCGCCGGACGAAGCCGGAGTGAACGGGGTGAGCATGCGCACTGAAGCAGAGGCGTTGATGCTGGCGGTGACGTATGAGAAGGACGCGATTCTGCTGCTGCATGAGATTTATGATGTGATGCCGCCGTCTCTTGCGTCGCGAAAAGCGCTTGCCGAGCTTATCAGGTCGGAAAAAGGACAGCTGGCGCGTATCTGCGGCGTGATTGCCGGCAAAGCGCGATGAGCGGGAACAGGCGGTCGCTCCGGTCTTTCGTGATGCGGCTTTCGCCGGGCGGAGAGTGGCTTTTTGGAATCGCCCTGGCCGTTTTCGACGCGGTTTTGCTGAATCTGCTTTTCCGCGGCGTCTTCAAATACTGGCTTTATGAAGTGGCGGGGCGGATAATATATATCAATGCATATTTCGACGTGCGTTGGTATCTCTTCGCCATGTTCGTAAGCTTCGGTCTGATGTTTGACGTTTTTCGCATCAGATCCCTTACGGCGGCTTCGGATATCTTCTCGCATGTCGCAGCCACGCTGCTTTCGACGTTCGTCGCGTTCAATCTGCTGATTTCCATGTACCGGCCGATGGCCACTCTTGCCTATATGTTTCCGCGGCCGGTCATTCTGTTTACGACGGTTCTCGGGATAGCGTTGATCTTTACCACGCGGGTTCTTCTGACGCGCTGGTTCAAGCCGCACACTCTCCTGAAACGCGCCGTCATCATCGGCGATGAGGAGGAAGGCAAGCGCATTATCAGGCATGTTCATCGCCGCGGCGGGGTGCGATACCGACTTCTGGATACGTTCAGGCCTGACCAGGTTCGGGAGCTTGCTTCTGAAGTGGTTTTCCGGCATGTTCAGGAAATTCTCGTGACCGATCCCCATATCCGTCTCGATGCCTTCTGGGCCGAAATCTTTTATAACCGCAAGGTGGAACCCCATCCGTTCATGGTCAGAATCGCGTGCGATCCCACCACGGCGGCCGGCACCGCGGGACTGATAAGTCTGGAAGACCTGCCTCTCATCAGCGTTTCGTCACTTCCCCTCACAACCGCGCAGCGCCTGATCAAGAGAGCGTTTGATACCTGTTTCGCGTTATTTGCCCTTGTCGTCGCTTCCCCGCTCATGATCCTGACGGCGGTGCTCATGAGGCTCGATTCGCCGGGGCCGGTTTTTTACCGGCAGAAGCGGGTTGGACGATACGGGCGTGAGTATGATGTCATCAAATTCCGGTCGATGCGTGCCGGCGCCGAAGCCGGAAAAGGCCCTCAGATTTCGACGGCGGACGATCCGCGCGTCACCCGGCTGGGGCGGTTCATCCGCAGAGTCGGGTTGGATGAGCTTCCTCAATTTTTTCTC
Organism: uncultured bacterium; assembly: GCA_964597625.1. Taxonomy (GTDB): domain Bacteria; phylum Muiribacteriota; class Ozemobacteria; order Ozemobacterales; family Ozemobacteraceae; genus MWAR01. Next base: position 2,448 of record CAZQYQ010000009.1, on the reverse strand, counting down.
GTACTCACGGGAGATATGTCGGTCGTCGGGCCGCGCCCCGAACGCCCGTTTTTCGTGAACCAGCACCTGGAGTTCCAGGGCCGGCGTCTTTCGGTGAGACCGGGCGTTACCGGGCTTGCCGCCGTGAATGCGCGCTACTACCTGCGCCTGACCGACAAGGTAAGCTACGATTACTATTATCTCGATCAATATAGTATAATTCTCGATATCAAGATTGTTTTTCAGACGATATGGGTCCTGCTTTTCGTTTCGGGGCAGGCAAAAGCTCTTGAAGACAAGCACCACTCGATGGATAAGATGTCGACCCCCCCGGATTCGGAACCGTAATGGGGACGACGTGAAAAATAGACTATTGGAGTGCGATAATGACTGACGCGATTACCTCCGACATGCTGATCGGCGACATTCTCAGAAAGAAACCTGACGCAGGCAATATCCTCATGCAGTTCGGCATGCACTGTCTGGGCTGTTCGGTTGCGGCCGGCGAAAGTCTCGGCCAGGCTGCCGAAGCGCACGGCATTGAGATTGAAAAACTCCTCGAAGCTCTCAACAGGGAGTAATTCTTCGAGAGTTGTGTTATAATCCTGCTTCACTCGAAAAGCCATTCATTTGTCATCGTCAACGCGGAGGCAGGCATGGATCTCGATCAGATCCGTTCCCCGGAGGACCTGAAAGGGTTATCCCACGATCAGCTGCGGAAGCTGAGCGGCCAGATCCGGGAGCGGATCATCCAGGTCGTTTCCCGGAACGGCGGACACCTTGCCAGCAATCTCGGCATCGTTGAGCTGACGCTGGCTTTACATCGCGTTTTTCATACCCCTCAGGACAAGATCATTTTCGACGTCGGGCACCAGTCGTATGTTCACAAGCTGTTGACCGGCCGTGTCAGCCAGTTCCCGACATTGCGCATGTTCGGTGGCCTGAGCGGCTTTCCAAAAATCGACGAGAGCGAGCACGACGCATTCGATACCGGGCACAGCTCGACATCGATATCGGCGGCTCTCGGCATGGCAATCGCCCGCGACCAGAGCGGGCAGCGGCACAAAGTGGTCGCGCTCATCGGCGATGGCGCCATGACGGGTGGCATGGCCTTCGAGGCGCTGAACCATACCGGCCATCTGCACCCGGACATGGTTGTCATCCTCAATGATAATGCCATGTCGATTTCACCGAACGTAGGCGCATTGTCGAGATATCTGCATTCCCTGCGTATGGAGCCCTACTACACCACGCCCAAGGAATACATGGCCTATGTGGTGAAGCAGATCCCGGGAATCGGTTCGCGCATCTTCAGCCTGCTTTCACGTATCGAAGGCAGTCTCAAGTATCTGCTGACGCCGGGTATGCTTTTCGAGGAGTTCGGGTTCAAATACATGGGCCCCATCGATGGCTATGATTTCGAACAGCTTGAACGCACCCTCTCCTGGGCCCGCGATCGGCGCGGGCCGGTGCTTGTTCACGTTCTTACCGAGAAAGGGCGCGGGTATAAACCGGCTGCCGACCAGCCGCCGCTGTTCCACGGCGTCGGGCCGTTCGAGATCTCAACCGGTGAAGTGAAAAAAGTGAAATCGCCGGCTTCCTATACGGCGGTTTTTGGCCAGACGGCGCTCGAAATGGCCTGCGAAGATGATCGCGTGATTGCCATTACGGCGGCAATGAAGGAAGGAACCGGACTTGCCGGTTTCGCTCACGATTTCCCGGACCGATTTTTCGACGTTGGAATCGCAGAAGAGCATGCCGTCACCTTCTCCGCAGGTCTCGCCCGTGGCGGCAAACGCCCCATCATTGCCCTCTACTCGACGTTCCTGCAGCGCGCGATCGACCAGGTCATCCATGATGTGGCGCTGATGAAACTGCCCGTGATGTTCTGTCTCGACCGCGCCGGTCTTGTCGGTGAGGACGGCCAGACGCACCACGGTGTGTTCGATATCGCGCTGCTTCGACCGGTTCCGAATCTGGTCGTCATGGCCCCCCGGGATGAAATCGAGCTTGCAGCCATGCTGCGATTTGCCGCAACGGTTGAAGGCCCGACAAGCATCCGCTATCCGCGCGGTTCGGGCGTTGGGGAAAAACAGGAAACTCCGCAGGAGCCGATACGGCTCGGATGCGCCGAACTCTGCCGTCAGGGCGCTGATCTCGCCATATGGGCGATCGGCACGACCCTGCACCCGGCGCTGGAAGCCGCTGAAACGCTTTCCCAGGCCGGAATCGACGCGACCGTCGTCAATGCACGGTTCGTGAAACCGCTCGACCGGGACCTGCTTGAAAAACATCTCAAGCAGAGACTTCCGATCGTGACAATCGAAGAGGGTGTTCTTGCCGATTTGGGTGATGTTTGATCCATCCGCGTCCATGCGAAACAGGTTCGCCATGATATGGACATTGCACATGCAATACTTCGGCTCGCGAGTCGAGGAGAAGATAATGGAGCCGTCCGGGATGTACAAC
>CAZQYQ010000008.1:0-35253 GCA_964597625.1 uncultured bacterium | reverse complement strand
GCCTCGAAGCGCTTCTCACGAAAGACCCGCTGACGATCAATGCTTACCAGTATGATATTGTATGCAATGGGGTCGAGCTGTCGAGCGGCGCCATCAGAAACCATCGGCCAGATATCATGTACAAGGCATTCGAGATCGCCGGATACTCAAAAGAGCAGGTCGACGCCAAGTTCGGCGGTATGATCCGCGCCTTCACCTTCGGCGCCCCGCCCCACGGAGGCATCGCGCCCGGCATCGACCGTATCGTCATGCTGCTCGCGAACGAGCCGAATATTCGCGAAGTCATCAGCTTCCCGATGAACCAGAACGCCCTGGACCTGCTGATGGGCGCCCCCTGCGAAGCCACCGAGAAGCAGCTTCGCGAGCTGCATCTCAAAATACAGTATCCGGAAAAAACAGATAAGCCCTGACACGGTACAGACATCGACCGCGCATTCTCTCAAGAGATCTGCATCATCAGTGCAGCTTTTTGAACCCCGTTCACATCGACGTGCTGAAGTGCGAACGAGGGATCATTCGCGTGCCACCACCGGAAACCACCGGCGGCAGATCGTGATGAAGACAGGTGATATGCTCAAAAACAGAGTCCAAAATGCATATGGAGGGGTGAAATGAAAATCGGGAATGAACTTCCCGACTGGATCAAGGTCGATCCCTACAACGGCGTCACCATTGAACTCGATCGCGCCGTCAATTCTCCGGAGGCCCGCATGCGGGCCTCTTTTTTTGTCGCAGGAGATCCACCCCTCTGAAACAGAATATATTCTATTAGCTATTTATAGAGCAGCAAGCCTGTCCTGCTGTTTCCGAACCGGATGCCGCTTCTTCTCCATCTGCGCGTCATGCGCGGAGAAGAATCCTCCGTCTCCTTCCCGGGGAAACGGCTCGATTTCAGGCATGATATAGTTGCATGAAACCTTGTTTCAGAGAGGAATTGCGTAATCCATGGAACGCTGGCAGCTTCGGCTGAGGTGGATCGCGACATGTCTGGTCTTTTTCGCGCTGCCGCTGATGCTCGTTGCATACGGCCTCGGAATCCGCTGGAATACCATCGAGCAGGCCTCGATCGAAGAGTCATACCGTCTGCTTGATGCCGTTCTTCTGGTGTTCCGCAGGCATGAAAGCACCCCCGATCTCCTTACCCGTCTTGTTTTCAAGCTTCGCGAAGTCGCGGACACATCCGAGAGCAGAACCCGAACGCTTCAGCGGGGCATTACGGCTCTTGAAAAGCGGTTTCCAGGCGTTCTCCGCTTCACGATTACCGACTCGAACGGGGAAATCATTCCGGAGTTAACGGCCGGGGCGCCTTCAAAAGCGCTCGTCAAAAAACTGTATGAGGCTCTTTTCCGGGAACCTGAGAGCGCTGCTGGAAGCCGGGACGATGATGCCATGCGCAAAAAGATAGCGCATATGTGGACGATGCTTCAGACATTCATCGGTCGTGAATCCAAGCTGACTCACATGGATCTTTACCGTCGTGGCCTGTTCGAAGCCTCCTACCTGGAAGAGGGGAGATGGTTCGGGTACAGCACCTCGTCGAAGGGTGGCGTTTTCGTGCATGCGAATCATCTGCATGACTGGCCTCTGCTGGCCACCCGCGATTTGATGGCCCGCTTCATGAAGACTCACGCCAAACGCCTCGGAATCGCCATCGGCCTCCAGGATCTCAGCTCCCAGGAACCCGTTTCTCCCGATCTGGCCCTGGCCCTGGGCGAGTATCAGCGATCTACGCGCGAACATCATCTGATCGGCGATACGCTGTTTACCATCATGCCCTTCACCGCATCCTCGCGACTCTGGGCAAGCCGCCCCAGGAGTGTTGCCATCGACTTCACGCATTCCCGGCTTCTGTTTACCGCCGTTGCGACGCTGCTTTTCGGAGCCTGCACGGTCCTCAGTTACCTCGTCATGGTCCGGGGAGTTCGGTTTCAATTTCCGATCAGATGGCGTCTCGTTGTTCTTTTCGGCTTCGCAAGCGGAATTCCTCTCGCCGTCGTCATTTTTGCAGGGATGGATTATCTCAACGAGAAGTACAAGACGCGCATTCGCCAGACCCACGATGAAGGGGAACGATCCTTACGGGCTTTCGATGCCGGCTTTCCGCAGATGCGCGGCATGATGGAGAGTACGTGCAGCAAGCTCGTAAGCACCTGTCGCAGCGACGGAAACAATCTTGTTCGCGTCCGCAAAGTGATGGAGCACTTCAACAAACGGTATCTGACAAACAACATGATTCTTTATGATGCCGAGGGCAACGTCGCCATAGACCTGAAAACGGACGCGTCCGGGGAGGAGTCGGTCAAAGTCCGGAAGATGCTGGGGCTTGTCGGCGCCCAGGTGATTGCCAATCTGAATCATGAAAAATACTCCGGCAAGATCGACGCCGCGTCTCTCATCATCGAAACGATCGCGCAGGGTGAAAATTTCGCGAGCAATCTGACACGAGAGATCGGTCGCATGCTCAATCTTTCGATGGCAGGCAACGAGACCTGGATGCTGATGCTTCCCGTCAGGACATCGGCCGGCCGTGTCACCCATGTCATGCTTGCATACTGGAGAAAATTCGATCTGGAGCTTGTATATTTATCGAAATATTTAATTCCATCTCAGCGCGCTTTGCCGGGACTGCGCCTGTATGGCTGGAATAGAAGCGGCAAAAACACCCCGGCAGCCTTTCCTCTCGCGCCCCGTCTGGTAACCCTGCTGTCCGATCTCAACCTTCGGCAGTCGACAACCATCTCGCAGATTACCGGGTTCAATGAAACATGGCTTGCGACCGGCATCAAGCCCAAGGAACTTGCGCATCACCTGCTGGTGGGTCTGCTGCCGAAAGCCCCGATCAACGCAGAGATGAAGCTGCTCGAGCAACGGATCTGGATGTTCGCCGGCATGATCGTCGTGATGAGCGTCTTTCTCGGCATCCATCTGTCGCAACGGTTTCTGAAGCCGATCGGCGAGCTGACTACCGGCGTCGATGCCATCAGACAGCGCCGCTTCGCTCACCGGGTTCCGGAAGAGGGGCAGGACGAGCTTGGCGACCTTGCCCACACATTCAACGGGGTCATGGAAGGCCTTGCCGATCTCGAAGTCGCGAAGATCGTTCAGGAAAGCCTGTTCCCGGCGAATGAGGTAAAGGCCGGCGAATACAGCATTTACGGTGAGTCTCACACGATGACGGCTCTCGGCGGCGATTATTTCGACCTGCAGAAGCTCAGTGACGATCGGGTTCTCGTGCTCGTCGGCGATGTCTCGGGCCACGGGGTACCCGCCGCGCTTGTCATGGCCATGGCAAAAGCTCTCGTGGAAAGAGAAAGCGAACTGTCATCGACCCCCGATGTTATCCTTGATGTTATCCACCGTGTCTTTTTCAGAACCCTGAAACGGAAGCGCATGATGACCTGCTTCCTTGGAATTCTGGATACGACCACGCACAAGCTGCTTTTTGCCAATGCGGGCCACAATTACCCGGTGAAATACAGCGCCGGCGAAGCCCCGTTGTTTCTGGAACTGAGCGGTATGCCGCTGGGCAGCATGAAAAAAAATGTTTTGAAACTTGCAGAAACCGGGATGAAGCCGGGTGATCGCATCGTCTTTTACACGGATGGAATCGTCGAAGCCAAGATGGGTGGCAGAGAGATCGGCTACCAGCGGATGAGCGAAGAACTTGCCTCCCTCCTCTGCGACGATGCGGGAAAAAGCTGCAAGCGCATTTTCGAGTGGCATCGCGGCCTGACGTCAGACTCGGACCAGCAGGATGACATTACCCTGCTGGTCCTGGCCCGCCGTTCATCCAAACCTGCCACTGAAAGCGGGCCGGAACCGGCATGACGATCCGGGAACTTCCACAACTTCCGATAACCGATTCGCTTCCGGCCATTCGTCAGGCCATGGCCGACGGGCGGAATCTCGTTCTCACGGCCGCCCCCGGAGCCGGCAAAACCACGATCGTTCCGCTTGCGCTTCTCGATGAGGGGTGGCTGGCCGGGAAACGGCTGCTGATGCTGCAGCCCCGCCGTGTCGCGGCCCTGTCTTCCGCGCGACGGCTCGCCGCGCTTCACGGCTCGCGGCTCGGGGAAACAATTGGATATCAGGTGCGGTTCGACAGGCGCATCGGCCCCGCGACAAGACTCGAAGTGCTCACGGAAGGCCTTCTCACCAGGCGCCTGCAGACGGACCCGTTTCTCGACGGGATCGGCCTCGTCATCTTCGATGAATTTCACGAACGCAGTCTGCAGGCTGACCTGGGCCTTGCCATGGCCCGCGAGATTCAACAAACCGTGCGGCCCGACATACGCATCCTGGTCATGTCCGCAACCCTCGATCCTGCTCCAATTCAACGTTTCCTTTTTCCCTGTCCGGCTCTGGAAGGGAAAGGGTTTCTGCACCCCGTCAAACGGATCTGGCTCTCCACCCCTCCCGGACCGGACATCTGCAGAACGGCGGTCGATGCGGCTTTGCGCGAGCTCGAACGAGATCCCCTCAAAGGGGACATGCTGCTGTTTCTGCCGGGTGCCGGTGAAATCGCGCGCGTACAGGATCTTCTTTCAGAGTCACCCGCAACGCGGGATTTCGCCCTGGTTCCGCTGCACGGCAGCCTGCCGCTCGACAGGCAGGATGAAGCCCTGCGCCCGTCAGAAAAACGAAAAATTATTATATCTACAAATATAGCAGAGACATCCCTGACCATCGAAGGGGTGACATCCGTCATCGACAGCGGCTGGTGCCGCATGCTGCGACTCGACCCGCAGACGGGCCTCGAAAAGCTCCAGCTCGAGCGCATCAGCAAGGCAAGCGCAGAACAGCGCGCTGGCCGGGCAGGCCGTCTCGGACCGGGCCGCGTGATTCGCCTTTGGGCAGAGCCTGATCATCATCTTCTTCCCGACTCGACCCCGCCCGAAATTCAGCGCGTCGATTTAGCCGGCCTTTTTCTCATCCTCGCCGCCTGGGGAAAATCCGATCCGGCCGCGTTCGGCTGGTTCGAACCCCCGCCGGCCCCGGCGATGGCGGCGGCCACCGAACTGCTGCAGACTCTCGGAGCTGTCGACGGCACGGGCTGCATCACCCCTCTCGGATCCAGGATGTCCGATCTCCCGATTGCCCCAAGACTCGCGCGCATGCTGATTTTTGCAGCTGAGCACGGGGTCCTGAAGGAAGGCGCCGACCTCGCGGCGCTTCTGAGCGAACGTGATATATTGATAAGAATAAATGATCGGGAAACACGGATGGTCAGTCGCAGCGACCCGCTGCTGAGGCTGGACATGCTCGAAGAAGCCCGATCAACCGGGTTTCGCGGCACCAACAACCGGATCGATCTGCGGGCGGCTTCTTCGGCAGATCGTGTCGCAAAGCAGCTGGCGTCGATTGCCGCGGGAATAACCTCGCGAACCCCTGTCTCCGCATCGTCGCCTTCCCCGGACCGGGAAGACCTGCTCATGCAGACCATTCTGGCCGGGTATCCCGATCGCGTCGCGCGCAAACGCCCGGAAAGCGGCGTGCAGTTCAGAATGGTCGGCGGCCGCGGACTTGTTCTCGGCCCGGGCTGCTCGGTGAGAGATGCGGAGCTGATCACCGTTCCCTCGGCCGATGCCTCGGGGGGCCGTGGCGTCGGGAATGAAGCGACGATACGGTGGGCATCCGCGGTCGAAGCGGAATGGCTTGCCTCGCTGTTTCCCTACGCCATCCGAACCGAGCGCGAAGTGTTTTTCGATGCCGGGAAAGAAGCCGCTGTTGCGCGCAAACGCCGGCTTTACAGAGATCTGGTACTCGAAGAAACCGTCTGCTCGATCTCGAAGGAAGAACAGGAAACCGCCTCCCGCCTTCTGGCAGCTGAGGCGGAAAAAGCCCCGGAGAACGCCTTTGCCTGGCCTGAAGAGTTCGAACAGTTTCTGCTCAGGCTCGAGCTGCTGCGCAGGAATGCTCCCGAACAGCATTTCCCGGCCATTGATGCCGCCTGGTGGACCGAGCATCTTCCGGAGATCGCCTTCGGAGCACGAAGCTTCGCCGAACTGAGGCGGCTTGACGTGCAGAAAGAAGTGGCGTCACGACTCACGCATGCCCAGCGGCAGGCCATCGAGAATCTTGCGCCTGAAAGGCTGCAGGTCCCTTCGGGAAGCCGAATTCGCCTCGAATACAGGGCTGACGGCCCCCCCGTTCTGGCCGTGAAGCTCCAGGAGCTGTTCGGTCTTACCGAGTCGCCCAGAATTCTCGGCGGGAGAATACCGGTCCTGGTGCATCTTCTCTCGCCGGCCGGCAGACCGCTCCAGATCACCCAGGATCTTCGCAGCTTCTGGGTGAACACCTACCCGGCGCTTCGCCGCGAGATGCGGGGCCAGTATCCCCGCCACCCCTGGCCGGAAGATCCGTTCACGGCGATTCCGACCAGGCGCGTGACACCGCGAAGATAGGCGGCATGCATGGCCGAGGGGTCATCATGAAAACGGGGCCGCAGGCATCGAGCCGCGGCCCCGTTGTGTGAACGGTCAAACGGTGTTCGTCAGGAAAGCAGCTGCAGCACCTGAGTCCGGCTGGCTTCGTCGAATTTGAATGCACTCATCGAAGCCTGCTGTTGAAGCTGCGTTGCGGTCAGCTCAATGACGGCTTTCGCCATGTCGACGTCGCTGATGCGCGACTGAGCCGCAAGGGCATCGATCAGCTGCTGCTGGAGACTCGAGGTCTCACTGGCAATGCCGTTGCTTACCGCCCCGACGCGCGAACGTTCGGAAACGATGGCTTCACCGGCACGAGTCGCGGTCGTCAACGCGTTGTTTGCTCCATCAACGGTGGTTACGTCGATAGCGGAGGTTCCGAGGGTGGCGGAATCGAGAGCCGGGATGGTCATCTGATTGCCGTTCTGCAGTTGCAGATTCAGCTTGCCATCAAGCAGCGTCTTCGTGTTATAGGTCGTCGAGTTCACCGTCTGATCGATTCCGGCGTTGAGCTGGGAAATTTCATCCTGGATCGCCTGACGGTCTTCGGAGGTCAGCGTGCCATTCGCCGCCTGTACCGCAAGTTCACGCATGCGCTGCGTCATCTCGGAAATGCCCGCCATACCGCCTTCGGCGGTCTGCAACAGCGAAATTTCATCCTGCCTGTTGGCAATCTCGCCTGTCATGCCGCGCGTCTGCGACTCGATGGCCATGGAAACGGCAAGTCCTGCGGGGTCATCGGAAGCTGCAATGATCTGCTTGCCGGATGCGATGCGCTGGACGGTTTTGTCCTGGGAGCGATGAAGCTCGTTCAGCCTGTTGGCGGTCATCAACGATGTTTTTTCGACCATATGCCTCACCTCGCGGCTTCTTGCCTGCGGATCGATCAGATCTGAAGAAGCCTCTCTGATCTAAATATAGCCGGAGAACAGCGAATTGTCGACGAGCGACTGCCGGCTCAAAAAGATGCTATCGCGGCATCCTCGCCTGGAAACGCCGTTCCCATTTTGAGCAGACCGACCATTTTAAACACATTCATGGTCAGATCATTCAGTCCGACGTAGGCGAGCTTGCCTTTTTTTTCATCGACAACGATCTCCGTGATTTCGATCAACTGCGCAATTCCCTGGGAGTTTATAACCGGGGAATTGGTAAAATTGAGAACGAAATGACGGAATCCTTTTGGAAAGGAATCCTCGACGGCCTTCCGCATCGTTGCGCCGCCGTTTTCATCGAGATATCCGGAACTTCTGATGATAAAAGCCGTTCCTCTGGCTTCCCCCGTGCATGTGAATGAGCTCATGGCGGGCATCATACGTGGCACGGGGCGATGCTGTCAAGAACCGGAATTCGCCCGATGATTCAGTATGCCATGATCAGCTGGGCCGTTATCGTATCGCCGTCTTTCGACAGGGGCTTTACCTGGCCCTGAAACAAAGCCCCGACGGCAGGCGGTGCCGAAAGCGCCGTTCCGATTTCGATATTCAATGTTTCCGCGGGGTTCGCATCCGTCACCAGGACGAACCGTTTCCGGTCTGAAGAGACTTCCGTAACCTTTCCGGAAATGTTTCGCGAGCTTTTATCGAATTTCGCCTGGATCGGTTTTTCCTGGCCAGGCACGACCTTGGGTTCCTTTTTCGAAGGCGCCGAAGGAGGCGCCAGGACGAGGAACCAGATGAGCGCCGTCACGATCACCCCGATCGAAAACGCGATGACCGAGAATTGAATGAGGCCCGGGTCGAGTTTCTGCTCAGGCGGCGGCGCCTGCTGCTTGCGCATTTTCTGAATATTCGACAAGGCATACAATGGCTGAGCGGACCTGCTCCTTACTTTTTCCGCCTCGATACGGGAGCGCACCGCATTTTTCAGCGATTCAAAACTCCCATGCGTCGTATGCCCCTCAGTAACAAGCGTTGCTGCCGCTTCTCTGCAGAATGTCAGGAGTAAATCCTGTTTTGTCCCCTGCACGTTTTCAACGATTCGGTACAGGCTCATCCAGAGCTCTTCATCGATATTCTCCCTGAAAATTGCGATATACTGACTGATATTTTCAGGGTCCTGCTCTCTCTGAAGCGAGAGAATAAGCATTTCCCGCACGGATGGGAAATCGAACTGAGCCGCGCACGAAATGGCATGCGCGCGTTGTTTCGGCTGTATCGAGCCGAACATTTTCTCGACCAGCGAAAGAGCCTGTTTCTTGTCGAAAAGCGAGAATATCCGGAGGGCAACCGCCCGCACCTCGTCGGACGGATGCTGAATCAGCTTCGGGAGATAGGGAGAGAGGACATCGAGATCGAGTGCTCCCAGAGCCTCGATCGTCGCAGAAAGAACGGCCGGCTCGCTGGTGTTCAGATATCCGGTGATCAGCTCGGTATCGCTTTTCTCTCCAACCCGGCCAAGCGCCTGTACGGCAAGAAGACGCTCTTCAGGCGTGCAACCGCGCAGGAACTCACGCATTTTCGGACGAAGTTTTTTCAGCCGCTCCGCATCGAGGCCCGCAAGAAGCCTTGCACGCTGCTCCGGCGGCATTTTCTGAAGATCAAGCTCGACTCCCGCGGCAAGCTTGCTGTCAAAAGCCGCCAGCCTGGCCTGAACGGCCGAGCGGATAGCCGGTTCCTTCTCCGTTTTCATCCAGCCGTCCAGAATCGCCCGGGCTTCCGCGTATTCCAGGCGCACGAAGTCGCAAAGCCGCAGCGCCGCCTGGCTCCTGACTTCAGAATCGTCCGACACCAGGGCAAGCCTGCACCCTTCAATGAGCTGGCGCGCCTTGCGGCGCTGGTAGACCTCTTCCAGTTCCAGCGTCAGTTCTTCGGGCGTTTTCCTGATCAGTCCGGCCTGGAAAAGCGAGTTGATGACACCCGTGAGAATGCCGCCGACCAGCCGCCGCTTTTCACCGCGGCAGTTCTCTCTGACTTCAATGAGTTTGAGAGGCTCTTCCGGGGCAGGATTCGCGCGGAAGAGAAAGCCGGCTTTTTCCAGCAGGGCCGGCGTGTCCTCAATGGCGATGAAACGGAGCATCAATGACTCGATCTCCGGAAAGGGAAAAAAGAAGGCATGAAAAAGCGCGGCATTTCGATCATTCGGGTCATCGGAAAAAAGAGCCGCCTCAAAGTGCCGGATCGCTTCCTGGGGATCCCAGCGATAGAGCAGCCTGATGGCGCGCGATCGAATCCCGTGTATCGGGTTCATGAGCAGCGGCACGATCAACTCTTTCAGGCTGTCGGGGCTGAGCTTCTCGAGCGCCTCGACCGCCGTCGTCAGCACGCGCGGATCCGCATGCCGGCACATCGTCTCGATCTGCGCTACATCCTCAACCGAGCCGTACTTTTTAAAGAACTGAAGGACAGACGGAAGCAGTTCAGACGGAAAATCCCACCATTGCGCTTCCCGGAGAGCCATTGCCGCGAGCGGCGCATCACCGCGGCGGATCCCCTCGATGATGAGGGCAAGGCTCAGATCATCTCGGTCCGGATTCTTGAGCAGGGCTTCCAGCTCCGCAACGACTCCGTCTCCGGAAGGAGCTCCCCTGCCGACATCGGTCTTTCGCTCGACCCTCGCCAGCAGTTTCTGCATCTGGAAGCGCGTTCCCTGGTCCGTCTCGACAGCCATGCGTTGTTTGAACGCCGCAAGGGTTTCGGGCGTCCATTCGACATCCTCAATGCGGGAAAGCACCGAGAACCTGATCGTCAGATCTGGTGACGACAGATCCTCGAGGAGCCCGGCAACCGGATCAATCGACAATCAGCGCTCCTTCAGCCGGCGATATTCGTCAACGGCAAGCACATAGGCAGGCTTCATTTCAGAGGCCAGGCGAAGCATCTCCCGCGCCGTCGCTCGATCTCCCCTGGCGACCATCAGCAGCCCTATATTTCTCAATATATATCGCTGAATGGGAAGCTTCCGGTTGCGGTAGAAAGCCCTTTGAAGAGCCTGCTCAGCGGTTCTGCGATCACCCGACGCCCATGCAGCGAGTCCGCGCAGGTTTTCCGCAGCCGTAACCAGTTCGACCGGTACGGCTGCCGCATCCCTGCTTTCGGTGACGAAGCGGTTCAGCAGGGACTCGGCATTCGGCTGGTCGCCCTTCAGATACGCCTCGACGGCGAGAACATACAGACCCAGCAACTGATCGAACTTCTTTTTTTTCAGGTCGATCCCCTGCCCCTCCAGCGTCGAGGCAAGTTTCGGATCGCTTTTGATCAGCCCCTGAAGCCGATCATACATTTCAACATCCGTCTGTGCCTGGAAGGGGGTGATCATTCCATCGCGGTACAGCGCCGGCCCGCGGGTAAATCCCTCGGGTTTGAGCCTGTCGTCATAGGTAAGCCACATGTCGGATTCGAGAGGATAAAACCCTTCTTCCGGGTAAAGAGCGAATGGCATGTCGGTAAAGGTTTCGTGAACGTCCGGCCATCCTGATAGAGCTGATTTTATTTTATTTACTTCCTGCGGGAACAGGCGGCCGGCCTGCTCGATCAGAGCTGATTTCGGGGTTTTCACGCTGAGCTTGCAACCGATGGACCCGTTCGGCATCGGCGCACCTGGGGTAAGAGAGAAGGTGAAGCAGGTGCTGGCGCCGGAAGCCAGACGATCCAGCAGTGCCGCCTGCGTGGCCTGACTCCAGCCCGGCGGGGTGAGAAGCGAAACCTTTATGCCTTCGAGATCGCCAAGCAGCGAGGTGACTGTCGCCTGCACCACGACCGGAACGCCGACTCTCGGCGCTTCAGACAGAGTCGCGTTGAACCTATACCAGGAAGGCAGTCCCGGCATCCCGGCTGAAGCAGGAGCCGCAACGTTCAACCCGGCAAGAACCAGACCGATCAGACCACGCAGGATGAGACGCATTGAAAGCTCCTTTTCGGATACGGAATCAGTTTATCTTGGTATGACGAGTGGACCGGACGCGTTTGCCGCCTGAGGCGGAACTTCCGGATGATCCTTCTTCCGATGGCTCTTCCGGCTCGTCGGAACCATCATCATCATCCCCGTCATCGTCGGGTGGCTCGGAACCAGGCTCAGGCACGGCGGCGGGCACGGCATCGCCGATCGTCTCGGCTTTTTCCCCGCCGTAGATGAGATGCATCAGTTTCGGATAACAATCATCAACGATATACGCAACGACCATCATCGTCTGCATGCATTGCGCCTTGGTCAGGGCTCCGTCTTCGAGGATGTGGGTGCAGGCCGCGGAAAGACTTTGCCCGTCTTTGGCCAGCTCGAACCGGATATCGAAATATTCATCCATGATCTGCATGAGAACGAGCAGCAGGTCCATGCGCCGCAGTTCCATGTTGCGGATGAACGCCGGGACGCGCACCACAAGATGTCGGTTGTGGGCATACAGGATGACCCGCATCGTCAGGCTTTTGCCCTGCAGATACAGTTCGAGGCAGGCGTCAGAAATATACTGGAACCGGTATCCTTCCTCGGCCAGGTAGCCGGCAACGGTCTTGATGACGCCGATTTCCCAGGCTGAAGCCTGAGGAGCATTGTGCGCGTGCGCGGGTTGTTCCGGTTTCATCTTGTCACCTCCCGAAATGCGGTTTTCACGGCATCCGCAGACACCTCAAGGGCCTGCGCGGCCAGTATGACGAATTTTTTCTCCCGCTCATCGATTCTGCCGTCGCGGAGAATGGCCGCGGCCAGGCAGCGCAGAAGCCGTTCGCCGTTGAATTCTCCGCTTCCATCCGTCATCGGACTGCGTACGGCTGTGGATACGGCCCGTTCGAGCATCGAGGAGTGTCGCTCCTCGGATATTCCCAGTGCCGTCCGGAGCCGGCCCATGAGCACGGTTTCGCGGTTGGAAATCTGGCCGTCACGTATTATTTCCGCCAATACAATTGCATAAAATTCTTCAATGGTCAGAGCCTCACCGCTTTCACCCCGCACCCCCTGACCGGACTCATGCCGCGCTTCGCGGGCAATTGTCGGAGGCCAGCCCGGATGGCGGCCCCGTATTTCACCGATGAGGGAATCCCAGGCTTTTCTGCAGGCCCCGTCCAGCATTCTTTCGATGAGCGTGCAGCGCCGCATGGTCCAGTTCTGAAAGAACGGCGCGATCGGCAGCCCGGCTGATCGATCAAGCAGCAGCGCATATCCGCGGAGGGTCGCGAGATATGCTCCGTTCAGGCGCAGGATCTCACAGCGCTTCATGGTCTGAAGCAGCAACGGATCGGCAAGCCAGCCGGATTCGGCTCTCAGTTTCGCGGCGAACTCCGCCGGCCTGGTATCGCATGCCGCCGACATCGTCAGCAGATGTTCCTGGACCTGGGGCAGATCGGCCCAGGCAGCCAGCAGCCGCATATTCAGGGAGGAAAACAGGCGCGAGTTGCGCTGTTCATCGGCAGCCAGCAGACGGGCAAGATGGAGCAGGGCATTCAGGTAGAACTGGTCGCGGTCCAGAGCCTTTTCAAACATGGTGCGGGCTTCGGCCGCGCGGCCGGTGCGGGCATAGAGAATTCCAAGATTCGCGAACGCATCCGGCATCGCCGGAGAAACGTCCAGTTCCCGCCTGTAGGCGGCTTCAGCCTCTTCATGACGGCCGAGAAGCTTGAGGCACAATCCGCGGAGATTCGCGGCGCGGGGCAGTGCCGGAATCTCTTCTTCCGCCTGGCGATAGGCCTTGATCGCGGCTTCAAGCTCGCCGCGCATCTGTTTTTTGATGCCCTCGCAGAGATGACCGGAGAATTCAAACGGCTCTCTTTTGATGATCGCTGCATCTGAGCGCTGCGATTCAGGGAGATCCCCGCAGGTCAGAAAATGGAGTCCGGATTTTTTCCAGGCTTCGAGATGCTCAGACGGAATCGGCATCGAGGCAAGGGCGATCCCGGACTGAAACGAGATCAGCACGGCCCGGTCAGGTTTATCGGGGCTTTCCACGAGCACGGCGACAGGCTGGCACATCCACTCCTGCCAGGTCATGACTCCGCCGGCCGGCCTGAAAACGATGGCCGGAACCCCCTCGATCATCTGAAAAACCGTCTCACTCATCGCCGTTCAAACTCCTCGCCGGGCATTGATCCTGTTCGCCTGAACCATCACGGGGAAGGCGGAAACTGCAAACCGGTGACGTCATGCCTGGAGAACTTCAGGATTCCCCATCGGGAAACCAGCTGCCACTCGATCTGAACCGGCTCCGACAGGGTTTTCGCATTTCCCTGCGAGTCCGTCCAGCTGCAGTTCAGAGTACCGGCGCACAGAGCCCAGGTTTCGCCGTTCGAGGTGTATTCTCTTCCATCGATGCTGAATCTGACATTGGTGGAAGCATTCACGAAGGCCTGCAGATAATCCCGGAAACCCGAGTAGTTCGAGGCCGCAGCACCGCCTGTACGATAATAATCGATATTCGTATCGATATAATACATTGCGCAGGACGGATCATTGCCGACCACGTTGCCGGCATTGACCGCATTCACAAACCCGTCAACCTGAGCACCGATCTCCGGAGCCAGGGGGTCGGCATCACCGCCGTCTCCCCCGCCTCCCCCGCCACCGCAACCGTACAGGCCGACGATCATCCCCACGAGGCAGAGCATCAACAGCAGCTTTCCGGCAGCCGGCCCCGCGGATCGCAGTCCATCGATCATTCCGCGATCCCAAACCCTGCGCCGGAGCGGATTTTCACCCGCCCCGGCGCGTTCAGGTTTATCGGAGGACACCTCAGGCCTTGCCGGCACAGCCCATCAGGCGCATCTTGCGGCGCACCACTTCACGGATCGAGTCCCGGGCAGGCCCCATATACTTGCGGGGATCGAACTCGCCCGGATTCTCGGCGAACACCTTGCGGATGGCGCCGGTCATCGCGATGCGAAGGTCGGTATCGACATTGATCTTGCAGACGTTGCTTTTCATGGCGGCCCTGGAGATCATGTCTTCCGGAACGCCCTTCGAATCCTGGAGCTTGCCGCCGTATTTATTGCAGATGGCGACGAGATCTTCGGGAACGGAACTGGCCCCGTGAAGAACCAGCGGATAATTCGGAACGGCCTGTTCGATCTCGGCAAGCCGCTCGAAATCGAGCTTTGCATCGCCCTTGAACTTGTAAGCGCCGTGGCTGGTACCGATCGCAACCGCGAGAGAGTCGCAACCGGAGCGGGTGACGAACTCCTTCGCCTCGCGCGGATTCGTGTAAATCGCATCTTTTGCGGATACCGATATCGCGTCTTCCACGCCGGCCAGCTTGCCAAGCTCGGCTTCCACGCTGACGCCACGGGCGTGCGCATATTCGACGACTTCTTTGGTCAGCTTGATGTTGTCCTCGAAGCTGTGCTTCGATCCGTCGATCATGACAGAGGTGAAACCGCCGTCGATGCACTTCTTGCAGATATCAAAATCTTCACCGTGGTCGAGGTGCAGCGAAACCGGAATATCGACTCCGGAGCTCTTCGCCATCTCGATCGAGGCCTGAATCAGATGAACCAGATACTCGTGCCGCGCATATTTGCGGGCACCGGCGGAAACCTGGATGATCAGCGGCGACTTCTCGGCAATCGCTGCCTCGAAAATCCCCTGGATGATTTCCATGTTGTTCACGTTAAAAGCACCAACAGCGTAACTCCCCTTGAGTGCCCGGGCAAAGAGTTCCTTGGTTGTGACCAGCGGCATTTTGTTAAGCCTCCTCGTCATTGCTGGGGCGAAACGCCCCGGATTGGAACGGGATCTTCTGAAACGGGCTTAGGCAGCGTGAAGACGCGGCCCGACCGTATGGCTGCAATCTAGCAAAGGGCCGGGGAAATGTCAAAGCATCCACCTGCATTATCAAAAGAGAGGTGTTTCGGGTATCATGAAGGAAAAGAGAGAGAAGACGGTGAAGCCGACAACGGAACTGCCAGTCCGGGCCAATCGGCCATGCGCCAGCATGGTCGCGGTGGTTGCCGCCTGCACTCTCCTTTTTTTCTTTTCAACGCAGCTTCCCCCATGCGGCGCATCGCCTCAGGCGGTAAAACAATGGCTCGAAAAAGCGCGATACTTTTACAGGGGCGGGAACATCAAAGCCGCGCAAACCCAGATCGATCAGGCCAGAGCGGTGGCGCCCGACGATCCGGAGGTCCTCGAGCTGCTCCGGTTGCTTGATGCCGTCAGGGAGAAACGGGTCGAAACGGCTCTTCGCGCCGCCCAGTTTTATTATACTGCGAATAATATTGTGGAAGCCGAAAAATCGTATCGGGACGTCCTGTCGGTTGACCCGGGAAACAAAGCCGCTCAGCAGGCCCTGAGGGAAATCCAGCAACGGAAGGACACCGTCGAAAAGTACAAGGAGAGCGGCATCAGCATCGCCCCGTCAACCGGGCGCAGCTTCGATGTCGAAGCCTATTCGGCCGCGGCTGCCTGGCTTCGCGCCCGGGCGGCTTTCGATCGTGGCGACCTCGATACGTCGATGAAATTCGTCGCTGACATTCTCGAAAAAGACCCCGCGAACGACCAGGCCCTGGCTCTTCGCGAAAAAATACGCCAGATCCGCCACATCGGTTCGCTCCTCGCCTCCGTCGACACCGAGTTCGGCACGGGAAATTACTTTTCGGCCGTAACCGCGCTGGATGGCCTTCTCAAGGAGTATCCGGGCCGACCGGATCTTCTTCTGAAGCGCGGCAAAGCTCTTCTTCGCACAAACCGCCCGGAAGATGCCATTCTCGACTTTGAACCGCTGCTCGCGACGGAAACGCTGCGCTCGCAGATCCTGCCGCTCCTCTCAGACGCCTATGCGGCGGCGGGAAAATTCCACCAGGCCGCGGCAATAGCCGCAGGTCCGGTTGATGGTTCGCCGGTCAAGCCGTTTCACCAGCGCCTGCTGCTGATCTCGAAAGCCTTTCCCGTCTCCGCCGCCTTCCTGCTTCTCGGCTGCTTCGCAGTCCTCGCGGCAGCAAGCTGGGCGTGGGTCCAGATCGATCGTCTTTTTGAGAGGCATGCTCCGGGCCGGTTCACCGCCCTTGCGCGACTGCTCCTGCAGGCATACACCTCGGATCTCGACGACCGTCAGACGGATTCCTGGAAGGCCCTTTCCAGGCAGCTGCACCATCCCTGGCTGCAGTATGTCACCGGCCTGCTTCTGCTTCGCCAGGGCAATCTTGAATCCGCGCAGGAGCCTCTGCAAAAAGCCCTTGAATCGCCCGCTCTTGCCCCGCGCGCGTATTATTTTCTGGGGAACCTGCGTAAAAAGCTCGGCCAGCCGATCGCAGCGCATGATCTCGAGCAATGCCTGCTTGCCGCTTTCCGGAGAATGGACGCGCCCTATCTGCCATCGTTCCTCACCGGCATCGAGAGCGAGCTGGTTACCAGATTTGTCCCGGCAGACGCGAAACGGCGAAACGACACTGAAAGCCTTGCACACCAGGCCGCTCAGGAGTTCCTCTTCAACCGGCCAGGTTCCTGATACCGTCCCAGGGAGGTTTCTCATGACAGGATCACTCCGATTTCAGGCAGGTCTTGTACTTGCGTTTATATTTTTAACGTTATCTTTACCTGTCCGTGGGCAGCTCGAACACTCGCTCGTGGCAAAAGGCTTCATCACGATTACATCTGATGCAGGGGACTCACCCGTCGACACGTTCGAGGATGTCGATGCCATCAGAAACATCCGCATCGTCGTTCCTGATGTGAATATGCTTTTCGTCAGCTGGTCGCGACTGATGAATCTCCTTTCGAACCATTTCGACCACAAGACTCTGGGGACCCTCCAGTCGATGCTGAATGCCCCCAAGGTCCTCCTCGGGGGACCGACCGGGGCAGAGGATGTCGACCAGTTTTATCGGAAATACGCGTTTCTTGTGCGTGGTCCATGCCCCGGCTGCGATAAACCCGGCCACATCCATACGGCCGGGGCCTGGCACTACAACCAGCAGATGAGCTGGGGAGGCAATTCCCTCGATGAACCGCCCCACGACAGTCCCGATTCGATCGAATACATCGCCAGCATCAACGGAGGCTGGCGCTACGTCGATCCCCCACCATCCTGGCCGGAACCGCACTTTACCTGCGACTGTCACAAACGCGGTTGCCCGGGCAATGTCTGCAGCGATGATACCGTTCCTGATCCGACACCCGAAGATCCGGCGCATACCAGAACCGAAACGAATCACAAGCGTGCGGCCGAGAATATCTGTTACGATAATACAGTCATCAAATCAGGCATCGAGACCGGAAAAGAGGGAAAAAAGAAAGAGCCCGAAGGAACCGAGACGTTCAGGATTGTCTGGAAGGACCGGACACCACCGCGCATCACTGGCGTCAACGGAAATGACATCGGAAGATTTCCGTATCTCGGTCGCAAGCCGGGATCACCCTCAACAGCCCGAAAAGCCACGACAGGCGATTTCTTCAAGCCCTGCGATCTGACGGCGGATGATAATGACGGTGGAATTCTCTCTTCGAGGTTCGCCATCGGCCGCATGAACGGCCCGGTGGACGCCTCTTCGGTCTGGGCGCCGACAGAAGAATGGCAATGGATCGGGGATGCCGCCCAATCCATCAGCGGGAAGCCGCTCGCAAAGCATGTTTTTCTTCCCAATGACTGCCTCGGGGAAATGAAATATTCCGTCTTCGTCTGGGATAAAAACGGCATCCTCAATCCCGGCTGCCCGAACATCATTGAAAACTCACCCGAGACCACGTATGGCATGAACGAAGGCGATCTCAGCCGCGATCCGAACAGCGCAAAACCGTTTCCCCATACCTACGATCCCGCGAAGCCGCTGGACCCCGCGCAACGGTATGCTGACGGGGAAGGCAGAATATGGATTGATGACAATGATCTGCCCAACCTCATGATCAGGCTCGTTTCGAAGCGTGATGAGGGCAGGCCCAACAGCGTCATGATCTTCCCGCCGCCCGCACAAGGGATGTCGACCTTTGACCCTTCCTACAGTGATTTCATTCAGAACTCGTTCAAGACCTTTGAAGAAATCTCCGCCGCGCCAGATGGCGGGCTCGCCTACATAAAGATGCTGGATATCGATCTGGACAACTGTGCCCCGCAGGAAAAGTCATGGAAATGGAAATTCAATGTCGGCCCCCAGCCTTCCGATTTCAGCGCCCCATTTCCGCTCAAATTCTGGTACCAGAATTTCAGGCTCGAGGAGTACAGTCAGTCGGATAACGACACGGATGCAGAGCCGATCGACAACACGGAAGCCACGTTCGGGAAGCGGAACGGGTTTGGCAGATCGGCGGTTATCCTGTGCATGGTTCCCGCCGTCGAGGATGTCCAGTATGACCTCAGCCTGTGGGCCGAAGACAATGTAAAATGGCTGAATGACAGGGAAAACCTGCTGGGGCTGCCGGTCACGTCCATTCCGGCACCCTATACCGGCATCGCCAGGGCGACTCTCTCGTATTCGATCGAAAACGTGTATCCTCCCATGACGGGTTCGATCGCGATGGGCCCGGAGACGTTCAGCTCCAAGCCGCTTCCGGTCATATTCCGTGAACCGACTCCCCAGCAGAATCCTGACAGTCTCACGTATGAAGCCCTCAAGTCGGGGAAGTATCCCTCTGTCGAGGCATCAGTTACGGATTATGCGGGGCTGACACGCACTCTCAAGGTATACTTTCTTGTAACGGATGAAAAAACAAAGATTCGCGTTCTCGAGCAGAAACACCTGCGTGACTGAGCCGTCATGCAGGGGCTTGTCGCTTGTCGAGGTTCTGGTGGCTCTCTTTCTGATCACGATGATCATTCTTCCGATCATGAAATCGCTGCCGCAGTCATTCGGCCTTGCTGGCAGACAGGCCGATCAGGAAATCGCCATCAAGATCGGGGAATCAGCCGTGAATACGCTCCTGGCGGTGCCTTTCGAGGTCGTCAATGGCACCCCCGGCCCCAAGGCAATCCCTTTTGAAGTGCAAACCGGTTCGGGAACGCTGCCGACTCAGCTTCTGATCGACGGCGCGAACGGAACCGGCAGCGTCCGCATCGGCCGGACGGATTTTCTGATCAGCATCGCGCTGGAACCGGAATACCGGGGGCCGCCCCAGGCTTCGACCGCACTCGTTTTCGGCTTCATGGACCCGGTTTCGCCGACTCCCGGACTCGCTTCATATGCCTGTCCCGACCCCTTCATACGGATCCAGGTGAATGTCGAGTATGGCCAGCGGGGCGTTCCGGTGTCTCTCGCGACGTTTCGCGCGGATCTCCGCCAATGAAGGCGATTTTCAGAAAGCGCTCGGAAAGCGGCTTTGCGCTTTTCAGCGTATTAATAGTAAGCGTTATTATATTCATTCTCGCCGCGACGCTGTATTTCAACACGCGTTCGCAGACGACCACGCATTCGCGCCTTGCCGAGCAGACCAAAGCGCTCCTGGCCGCACGCGCGGCAATGCAGCTCGCACAGTATAAATTTCGCATGCTCCCTTCCGAGTTCTACACGGTCGAAAGCAAGCGCAGAACCGGCTCTCCGGCCGAAGTGGCAAGTTTTTCATCCGCCTGGATGCGCGATTTCGACCCGAACGAAAAGGATTCGCCGGCGGCAAAGCTGTCGAGGTCACTCGGCACCGGCGACGGCAATGCGTATCAGCTCGGCATTGCCTCGTTTTCCCTAGTTACGCGGGCCGGGAAAGGGTATACGCGCGATTTTCTGCGCATCGAAAGCTGGGGAAGCTACAACGGAATCAAGCGTTCGCTGGAAACCCTTCTGGAAGTCGAGATAACGCATTGAACCGCTCCGGCATGACCTTTGTCGAGACCATGGTCGTTCTGCTGATCGTGGGGATCTTCACGGGCAGCCTGTTCTATGCATACCGGCAGAGCATGAACGCCTACCAGGCCACGTCTTGGCGGCAGGATCGCACCAGGCAGGTTGAACTGTTCTGGAATATCCTCCGGAAGTCGCTTGAAGAGGCGACGAACAGCCTGGGACGGGACGGGGCGGGGCCGGACTGGACGGTCAGATCCGACCCGAGACCGGTGCAGTGGCGCCCGGCCCGGTCTCCCGCGAACACGGTCGTCCTGTCCTGGATGACGGATCATCTCACCGCGACAGGGGATTTGGACTACAGACTTTCCTATCAGCTGAAAATCATCGACAGACGCCTCTGCATGACCGCGGCGGTTGTTTCCGGCTCTGCTCCAGCCGGGTTTCAGGTCATGAGCGACCGGACGATGATCGACGACATCGATTCCTTCGATATCAAGTGCACGCTGATCAAAGTACGCGAGGGGAACGAGTTTCGCGAATATTTTGATGATGGAACCGGCTCGCCGTCAGACCCCGTCATCGGCAGTGTCGCTGAACTATTCGTGGTTCTCGCCCCGCCGCCCGGCTCTTCGATTCCGGCAGGCCATCTGCCTCTCAACGGAAAATTCAGGCTCGCGATAGCCGCACAACGGCTGCCCTGAACGAAGTATAAGATTTTTCCGAAAACGGGTAAGATATACTCACACGATCCTCTTATGCACATGTTCAGTAAAATTCACAGCCGGTGCCCCGCATGATGCGCTCTTTGCTCCCGGCACTCTTTTTCATGGCGTTTCCAGCCGCTGCATCCGCAGCCGGCAACGTCGAGTTCACGTTACCCGCGAACCCGCTTCCATGGACGCTTTTATCATTTTCGATCGCCGCTGTATTGCTGTTGATGGGCCTGTTCGTCATGGTCGTCAGAATTGTTTTCGGGGACCGGCGCATCAAATTGAAGGATGAAACCCGTCAGCAGCTTGAAAAGGGATATGCTGACCGTCTGAGAGACGATTACCAGAAGAAAACCGATGAACTCACATCGAGGATTCATCAGGTTCGACGCCAGGCCTCCATGCTTTTCAGCAAGGTGAAAAATCTGACGACGACGCTTGATCCGGCAAAAGTTTTCGATGCGATTACGGAAATGCTGGTCCAGGAACTGCGTGTCGCACGCTATATTCTTTTCCTGTATGATCGCGAAAAGAACGAGTTGTATCCGTTCCGATGGGCGGGATTCAAAGACGAAATCCGCGAATCGCTCATCCTGCCTGTAGAAAAGCCCGACCATTTCATCACCTGGGCATTTGCCCGGCGTCAGCTTATCTACCGGGATGCGGCGCTCGAGGATCCGGAAACGCGCGGTCTTGTCGACAAGAATCCGCTTCCCGACACGCTCGTGGCTCTTCCGATCACGATTCCGGGAGAGTCGTTCGGTGTCGTCCACATCGAATCTTTCGAAGACAACCACCGGGAAGTCGACGAGGCCGACCTTCGCTTCATGTCCTCGCTCGGTTCGTTCATGGGCATGGCCATTGCCAACGCGAACGTTTTCCTGCAGACCCGGACGGAACTGACATCCACAAAACAGCTGAGTGAGCGGGAAATCGCCGAAAAGAAAAAGCTGAAGGACATGTTCTCGAAGTATACCTCGGCGGAACTCGTGGAAACACTGATTGCAAATCCCGGTTCGCTGCATCTGGGCGGCGTCGAAAAGAACGCGACGATTCTTTTCTCGGATATCGTCGGATTCACCCGCTTCAGTGCCGGCATGACCCCGGCTCAGGTCGTGGCATCGATGAACGAGTATCTTTCGGCAATGACGGATGTCGTCCTGGAGCACAACGGCGAAATCGACAAATTCATCGGCGATGCCGTCATGGCGCGTTTCGGTGTTCTGGGCGATCTTCCGTCATCGGGGATGGCCGCCGTTGAGGCCGCTCTGGGCATGCTCGATCGGCTGCAGCTCCTTCAGGCCACATGGGCGCAGCAGAACAAGGAGTGCTTTAAAATCCGCATAGGGATCGCCACCGGGCCGGTTCTGGCCGGCAATATCGGATCTGAACGCCGCCAGGAGTTCACGGTCATGGGTACGACCGTCAATCTGGCGTCACGCCTGGAATCTCTCAATAAAGAGCTGAAAACGACGCTCCTGGTCGATGAGAATACATTCGAACAGATATCGAAAGATGTTCGCGCCACGCCGCATGACAACATCTCGATCAGAGGACTCGAAGGCCGGGTCCGCGTCTATGAAATCCTGGGGTTGATCCGGGCGAAACCGGCGACGCCCGGCATAGTCAGCATGCGAAGCCGGCTTTCACCCCCCTCGCCCGAACACCCCCCATCCGGAGGCACTGATGACACACCCACATGACCGCCTGCTTCTTTTCGATATCGACGGAACGCTTCTTTCCGCCGATCGAAGCGGATATCACGCGATTGAGCGTTCGATGATCGAAGTTCTCGGGGCCGAACGCGGTCTCGAGGGAATCCGGCTTGACGGAAACACCGATCTAAATGCGATAAAACAGGTTTGTGAGCGAGACGGAAGGCCATTTCCGGATCAGGAATCCATTGCAAAATTCAAGGATCATTACACCGGAATCCTGCGTCGGGAAATCGCCGGAAAGGGCCATTTAAAGCCAGGAGTAGAGCCTCTTCTCGAAGCTCTTTCCTCATCCGGCCGCGCCAGCCTCGGCCTGGTGACGGGAAACATCCGCGAGGGCGCGCATATCAAGCTGGAGAGATTCGGCATCAGCAGGTATTTCCCGTTCGGGGCGTTCGGCTGCGAGCACCCGGCGCGCGCCGAACTGGTCGGGCTTGCCTTACGCCGCGCCGCGGAGCGGGCGGGCCACCCGTTCGATCCGGAAACCGTCATCGTGATAGGCGATACGATCCATGACGTCATCTCCTGCCGCCCGTGGGGAGTCAGATGCCTGGGCGTTGCGACGGGCTCGGCATCCCGCGATGAACTCGAAGCGGCAGGTGCAGCCTGGACTCTCGACGATCTCTCGGATCTCAAGACAGTGATGCAGCTTCTTCTCGACTGATGAATCCTGACAGCCAGACGATTTCGTATTACGACAGAAACGCCGGCGCATACGCCGATTCATCCTGGAAACAGGATCTGACATTTCTGCTGGGGCCGTTCTGTGATCGTCTGAAACCGGCATGTCGCGTGCTCGACCTGGGCTCGGGCGCCGGCAGAGACACGGAAGCGCTTTCCCGGCGTTGGTTTCAAGCCGTTGCCCTCGACGCTTCGGCGGGCCTGCTTGCCGCTCACAAAGCGCGCGGCGGCCGGTTTCTTCTTCGCGGGGAGTTTTCGGCGCTGCCGTTCCGGCCAGGCTGTTTCGGCGGGGTCTGGGCCTGCGCATCGCTGCTGCATGTACCCGCGGCTCAGGCTCATCATGTATTGAGCGAAATACATCGTATTCTCATGCCGGAAGGGGTTCTTGCCGTATCATTGAAACTCGGTTCCGGCGAAGACCGTGATGAGGAAGGCCGCCGCTGGACGTTTTACTCCCCCGAAACAGCCCGCCGCGCCATCGAAGCCGCCGGCTTCAGGCTGCTGGAAGAAACCCGTAATCTCGACACGTCGGGCCGCCACATCGAGTGGCTCAGCCTGATAGCCACCTCAGCCGCCTGAACGCCGTGTGCTTCAGAGCCCAGAATTTCGATCTCCTCCCAGTCTCAGGGAAACGCGCGACAGACCATCGTTTCGAAGAGGGTTCCCGTTTTGCGCGCTTTCAGAAGTGAGATGGCCGACCACGAGAAATCATCCTGCCTGGCTTTGAAAAGGGCAGCCATGAGGGGGCGCTGAAGTTTGTTCAGGTCGAGAGCCGGCGGCTCGGTTAACCAGGGCAGGGAAACGGGTGCTTTCACGGCCCAGTAGTGGCGCCCGGTCACGGCACCGCCATACGAAGCCGGAATGAGATCATGTTCCGCAAAAGCCACGAGCAGCGGTTCGAGAGCCGCAACAGAGCTGGGCAGGGTATCGTGCATCAGAATGATGCCTCCGCGGCCGCCATTGGAAAGTTGAAGCTGGCGTTTTACATTTTCGCAGGTTCGCACCATGTTCCGGTTGCGCCAGTCGTAAGGATCAACGGACCAGAGCATCACATCCATGCCTTCCTGCTGCACGGCCTGCAGAATGGTGTGATTCAGCGCACCGTACGGCGGTCTGAAGACACGGGGCCGGACACCCGTAATCTGCTGGACAAGGGTATTCAGCTGCCGGATTTCATCAAGCGCCTTGTCAGCGCATGCGTGGGCAAGATTGGCATGATGAGCGGTATGGTTGCCGATCACATGGCCTTCGTCATGAATCCGGCGCACGATTTCCGGATATTTTCGAACATTTGTTCCAACAACGAAGAAAATCGCCGTCAGCCCATGTCTTTTTAATGTATCAAGTATATATGGAGTCGTATTCGGATTCGGACCGTCATCGAATGTCAGCAGAACCTGCCGATTGCGCCCCATGGTCGAAGCGATGAAGCGCCTGTCATAAAAAACGCTTCCCCCCTCTGTCGGAACACCCGGCTCGATCGCATCACCCGCATCGGAGGCCGCGGACAAAGCCGCACCGGGTCGCAAGGTCAGTGTCGTTTCCGCGGGCACGGCCCCTGCCGGTGGTTGTCCGAGAAGCGTGAAGAAAAGGGAACAGACGGTGACAAAACGCGCTGTATAAGATGTGTTCTTACTCATGACAGTCAATCTATCGGCAGCCAGCCTTCCATTTATGAGAAACGCGTGTATGGTATGCTTGATACGCCTGTTTGGCAATCACACGAAGAGAACATGCCAGAGTGAAGAAATCCATGCACGCCTTGATCAAAAAGCTCTTTCTCCTCCTGTCGCTTCTCGGCATGCTCAGCCCCAGCATCAGTTCCGCCGGCGACATTCACGAGGCCGCGAAAATCGCAGACCTCAACCGGATCAGGGATATTCTTGCGCGAAATCCGCAGGAAGCAAATTCTCAGACCATCTACGGGATGACCCCTGACGGGTATCAGATGACCCCGCTTCACTGGGCAGCCCGCATGGGGCATCTCGATGTCGCGGAACTGCTTTTGAAACGCGGGGCGTTGCCTGGCTCAAAAACATCGCGCGGCATGACTCCGCTTCACATGGCTGCCCTTCGCGGCCATGCATCCATGACGGCACTGCTTCTCGACAACGGCGCAACCATCAATGCAACGGACTCGTTCGGCGCCTCCCCGCTCCATCTTGCCGCAATCTCGGGATCCGTTCCGACCATACGCACCCTTCTTTCACGCGGAGCCTCGATCGATGCTCCCGGAAGCGGCGGCGCGACGCCTCTGATCGAAGCCGTTCACCAGGGCAGAATCAAAGCCGTGTTTGCTCTGGCATCCGCCGGGGCGGATATCAACAAGGCCGACGATTCCGGGGAAACCGCTCTCCACGCCGCGGTTCAGGGCAGGCAGGCGGTTCTCGCCGGATATTTTCTTTCAGCCGGAGCATCGAAGTCCGCCGTCAACGGAACGGGCCGCACACCGCTGCATCTGGCGGCGCACAACCTCTGGCCCGAGGGCGTGCTGCTGCTTCTCGAAGCTGGCGCGCCGGCGGACCCGCTGGATAACGATGGCGATACTCCGCTGCTGCTTGCCGGCAGACAGGCATACTGGGAATTATCGATGACCAGATCCCGCGCAAAAGACTGGATCAGTCTGTTCGACCGGATATTCTCTCTCTTCCTGTCACATCATTCCGATCTGGAAATCAAAGCCAAAGACGGCACCACGATACAAAATCTTGCCGGTTTCATCATCGGTACCGAACGTTTTGAAAGCATGCGGCGCAATGCAGCCAGAAAGTAAGTCCGAACCGGGATATCAGAAGTGAATCGACCGACGCGCCTCGCTGTCGGAGCAATTTTTGCGGCAGCCCTGTTCTTCGCCTGGAACGCCTGCATTCCAGACGCACTCTGGCATATATATATTCCAATATACACAACGGCATCCGCTTTTCCCCTGCAGACGCACCCGGAACTCGCCTCCATGTCGTTCGCCACCGGGTATGCGGAAATCATCAGCGGGAAGCTGTCTGCGACAGGTTCGAACGCAGGTCGCGACTGGAAAATCGTCGGCGTTTCCTCCCCCGCGGCCGGAATTTCCATTTCTCTTGCGGCTCCCTTCGATGCAGCCATCACGGAACGATTCGAGCAGTTTCCCGTCCAACTTCCCGCCATGCTCGAACCGGTCCGGCAGCAACGGTTCTCGGCAATTGGGCTAGAACTCGCATCAGAAGCTGAATTTCTCGAAAACGCCCTGGCATCGTCCGCCATCCCGCCGAGACGAACGTCGTCACCCCAGCAGACGGCACACACCGATGATCTGCAGAAAGACCTCGATCTGCGCTGGCAGAAGCAACGGAGTCTGATGGAAGGACTTGAAAAGGAACTCTCACCTCACACCGCCGGGGCTGCCGTCTCAAAGCGTCGAAATCCCGGGCCGA
Source organism: uncultured bacterium (assembly GCA_964597625.1). Classification (GTDB taxonomy): domain Bacteria; phylum Muiribacteriota; class Ozemobacteria; order Ozemobacterales; family Ozemobacteraceae; genus MWAR01. Next base: position 8,687 of record CAZQYQ010000008.1, on the reverse strand, counting down.
TCAACCGGTATGCACGGCATCGGAAAAAGACGGCAAAATCAGGGAAACTCCGGAAAGCGAAGCCCGGCACATCCCGGGCGGATCTCCGTCAAACGCGTCTCGAACAGCGACTTGCACAGGCACGGATCGAATTTGAACGCCTCGACAGGGAGAGAACCGGGCTTGCCGAAAAGAAGCATGCCCTTGAAATCGCGCTCCAGCGCCGGCAGAGCTATGAAACCAGGCTCGGGATGATTGAGAAAGAAAACAGTCTCCTTGCCGCGTTATTCGAGTCCGGACACGGGAAACCCGACTTCTCCCGGAAGGAACGAACGCTCCCTTCGGCACTTCTGAGGGCCGTCGTCCTGGCGCGCCCTCTCGCGCTTGTCATCGGGCCGCTTCTGGTCTGGTTTCTCTTTCGAAAAGACGAAAAAACTCCACGGTCCATGTTCCCCGGTACCGAAATTCCGATTCTGGGATACATTCCGCCTCTGCAGCCGGAAGCGCTTGAGTCCATGCTGCATCCGTCTTCTTTCGCATCGGCTGCGCCCAGGGAAGCCCTGCTCATCCGCAAAATCGCGATGGACCTTTTCCTGTCGGCAAAAGCAGGGGAATGCAGCCGGCTCGCTTTTTTCGGCACGCACGGAGGCTGCGGGACATCCGCCTGCGTCGCACTCGTAACGGCGGCACTCGCAAACGATGCCAAGCACATCCTCTTACTGGATCTCCACTGGGCCAGACCGGCTCAGCACCGGCTGTGGTGGATTCCGTGGGCAACGGGGACAACGAACTGGCTTGCATCCGGGTCCATACCGGCCGCGATTTCGGCTGATCCAGGCTCAGGAAGCGCGCATGCCAGAGTCATTGCCGCCGGCCCGCTGCCTCCGTCTCCCGAAGATGCCTTAACCGGGGCGCCATGGCCGCTCTGGTTCTCCTCGTTTCCGGCGAATTCGCCGGATTCTCTCCTGCTTGTCGATGCCGGCAACGCTTCTGAATCCATTGAAACAGGCAGACGGCTTGCCTCATCTCTCGACGGAGTCATCCTGGTTGCAAATTCCGGCAGCCCGGACCAGCTCAAAAACGCTCTTGCGGAGTTTGAAGCCGCCGCGCGCCCTGTTGTCGGCATCATCTTCAACGATGGAGCTTTAAAACGCTCATGAAGACAGGCTGCAGATTTGAACTGACCGTTCTGCTTTCCATCCTGTTTCTCTTCTCATCTGCAGCGGCATTCTCAGATTCATTGCGGATCCTGATGCCCTCGAGACTGAATCTCCCCTCCTGGATTCTCGACTCGCTCCGGAAAAGGTTAGAGAAGACTCTCTCGCATGAAGTAACCCTTCATCTCCGCCCCGTGGCTTCAGATCTCGGCCCCGTAGATGTCGCTTCCGTCCCGTTGTTGCTGATCGAAGAGGGAACGAATCTGGCATCCGTGACTTCCAGCCTCCGCCCCACTCCGGTCACCCTCGATCTGTTCTGGATGCTTGGAACCAGGATTGACCTGCTTTCACCGCTGGCTTCCGCACCGCCGCGCACGATGTCTGAATTCAACGTGCTTCTGGAACAGTTGGGGAAGCGCCATCCGGAACGGTTTCCCTGGTTCGAGTCTCTGGAATCGCCGATGACATTGTACAGACTCAAACAAGCATTGCGAAGGGATTCGCCTGATTCCGCCGCACAACTTCTCCAGCTGGCGCTCGACAGGAAATGGCTGAATCCGTTTTCCCTCGAATCAGATGAAAGCCTGGCTTATGAAGTATTCGAAGCCGGCGACGCTGTTTTTGCCTCACTCTGGGTTCCCGGGGAAGCCATCGCATCCATGCCCGGGCGGCTGGACCGGAAAATCATCTTTTCGCCGTTTCCCGGAGAGAGCGGGCCGACCCCGGTGCCCCATGTCACGCTGCGCCTGTGGGCCGACCGCGATGATTCGAGATGGTCACGCACGTATCAACCGGCTTTTCCCCTGGCCCCGGATCTTCTGGAAGCCGTCTTTCTGCCATGCAACATTCCGGCTGAGCGCCTCTGGGTCAGGCGCGACAGTTCGCGATTCTTCAACCGCCTCATCGAAGGCGAACCCTGACTGGAGCAGAAATGTATCTTTCCCTTCGCGTCAAGATTCTCTCGGTGCTGTTTCTCGTTATCGCAGCCCTGGGCTTCGTCTTCAATGAAAGCGCCACGCGCCTGATCGTCGAAAAGACCGAAGAGATCTTTCAGGAGCGTGTCGACACCCTGCTCAGCTCGATCAGATCGTATTGGGAATCAGAGCGCAATCAGGTTCTGCGGACCGCGATGCTGTATTCCGAGTCGGACAAGCTTGTAAACTACTCGGTATACGGCCTCACCAACCTACTCCAGAAAGAAATGGCCAGGCTGCTTTCAACCTCGGGGTTCTACGAGCTCAAGCTGAGCCTCAAAAGCGGCCTGGTTCTCTCTACCCGCAACCCGCCGGCGCAGGCTTCTCCCATCGTCATTACGGACCCACGCATGACCCTTTCACGCATCGAAACAACCATTGTCGGGGACAAGTTGATCCTGACCGCCATTGTGCCGGTATTCAAAACGGAAGAGTTCATCGGTTTCATTTCCCTGCAACGCGAGCTCGACGACAACCGCATGCGGAAAATGGCGAGGAATCTCTTCGCGGGTGTAGCGATTGCCGTTCGCGGCAGTATCCTCGCCACGTCCATGACCGGCCAGGCGCGCCAGGATCTCGCGTCCGCCATTGCGCAGCAGCCCGACAGGCCCGAGCGCATCTTCACGCTCAGGCTGGCCGGCGTTTTCAACTCGATCGGCCAGGTCGAGCTCGGCGAAACCAGTGACAAGCAGACGTTCCGCATCTATTGCGCCACGTCCCAGGAGCGCATGCTGGCACTGGTTTCGCAGGCCCGCGGACAGACGCTGAACATCACGATTCTCGCCCTCGGCATCGCGATGTTCATCTCGTTCCTTTTTTCGGAAAAGGTGCTTCTGGCACGAATCCGCCAGGTGCGTGACGGTGCGCAGCAGCTGGCGCAGGGTGATCTTTCCTGCCGCCTTCCCGAGCATGGCCACGACGAACTCGGAGACCTCGCGCTCTCGTTCAACGAAATGGGCTCGGCGCTTCTCAGCAACCGCGATCACATACAGCACACGATAGATCGGCTCGAAGCCCTGAAAACCTATATTCAGAACATCCTGTCAAGTCTCAGCACGTCAGTCATCACCTTCGATCGACGCGGCCGGGTCGAAACGGCGAACGGGGCCGCGTATCGGGAGCTTGCATCCGTCTGTTCTCCCGACGCCGGCCTCCCCCTCATGCAGCTGCTTCGGGCCATTCGCCGCGACTCGCGCCGCACGTTTCTCAGGTCGCTGCGAAAGCTGCTGGACCACGGCGAGGAGGGCATTCCGTTCGATGTCCAGTTTGACCTGGGGCCGGGCCGGGGGATGAAGGTCATGGAAACCCGGTTCACGTATCTCCGGGATGCCGACCAGAAGCCCTACGGAATGGTCATGACCCTCGACGATATCACGCAACGCCGGATCATCGAGCAGCAGCTCTACCACGCCGACAAGCTCAGCTCGATCGGCCAGCTGGCGGCCAGCGTGGCTCACGAGATCAAAAATCCGCTCGCCTCGATCAAGACGCTCGGCCAGCTGCTCCAGGAGGAAACGACACAGGAAGACAGCCGCCGCGAATACATCGACGTCATCGTCACGGAAGTGAACCGGTTAAACGGCGTCATCGAACAGCTTCTGACATATGCCAAACCGGAAGAGTCGAAAATACGGCGCATCAGCTTCGCCGAGATCATCACCCCCGTGCTGGCCCTGGTAGACCATGAAGCCGGCCGCCACCGCGTCAATCTTGTCGCCGAGTATTCTCCCGAGCTTCAGATCCTCGTTGACTCGGAAAAGATGAAACAGGTATTGTTAAACCTGATTTTTAACGGAGTCCAGGCAATGTCGGAAGGCGGCACCATCACCGTGTCGGGACGCCGCGAAGAGAACAGTCCGTGGTCCGTCATTCAGGTCACCGACACCGGAACCGGCATGGCGGCCGATATCGCCGCCCGCATTTTCGAACCGTTTTTCACGACAAAGCAGCGTGGCACGGGTCTCGGCCTGGCTATCGTAAAGAAAATAATCGATCTTCACGGAGGCAGAATAGAAGTCGAAAGTCACCGGATGGCCGGCACATCAGGTGCAGGCACGACCTTCACCATCTATCTGCCCCAGGAAAGGAAGGAAGCGTAAGCCATGGCATTCCAGTCAAACAGCATCCTGATCGTCGATGACGAAAAATCGATTCTTTTCAGCCTCAAGGCGGCACTGGCCAAGGAAGGCTACTCCGTGCGCACGTCTGAAAGCCCGCAAGATGCGATAAAGCTCGTCGAGCCGGGCACCTTCCAGGTTATCATTTCCGATTTCAATATGCCCGGCATGAACGGCGTCGAACTGCTGAAACGCGTCAAGCAGATAGACCCCGAAGTCGTGTTCATTCTCATGACGGCTTATGGAAGTGAAAAACTCGCGATCGAAGCGATGAAGGAAGGGGCTTACGATTATTTTTCGAAACCTTTCGATATCGATGAAATGCGCATCATCGTCGCGAAAGCCTGCGAACGCTTCACCCTGGCCTGGCAGAAGAAAAACCTCGAGGAACGCTTCCTGACCGAACCCGAGTCGGACCGCATCATCGGCGTTTCCGCCCAGACGAAGCAGGTCAAGGAACGGATCGAACAGGTCGCGAAAAGCGATATCACCGTCCTGATTCAGGGAGAGTCCGGCACCGGCAAAGAACTTGTGGCTGAATCCATTCAGCGCCAGAGCCTGCGTGCCAGCGGCCCGTTCGTGAAACTCAACTGCGCCGCCCTGCCGGAAAATCTCATCGAAAGCGAGCTGTTCGGCTACGAGAAAGGCGCCTTCACAGGTGCGGCCGGCAGAAAGCGCGGGAAATTCGAAGTCGCGAATGGCGGCACCATTTTCCTGGATGAAATCGGCGACATGTCCCTGAATACCCAGGCCAAAGTTCTGCGCGTCATTCAGGAGCGTGAGATCGAGCGGCTCGGCGGCAATGACCGCGTCAAAGTCGATGTGAGAATCATCGCGGCAACGCACAAAGACCTGAAAGCCATGATCAGCCAGGGCCAGTTCCGTGAGGACCTGTTCTACCGCATCAGCGTCGTGAACATCGCGCTCAGCCCGTTGCGGGAACGCCCCGAAGATATCGCCCTGATGGTTGAACATTTTATCGGAATCGCCGCTCAGAAGCTCGGACGGTCTCTGAAGGCCATGACTCCGCGCGCCATGACCGCCATGAAGAACTTCAAATGGCCCGGAAATGTGCGACAACTGGCCAATATCATCGAGGGCGCGGCCGTTTTTGCGAAAGGCGATCAGATCGACCTCGACAATCTCCCTGAAGAGGTCAGACTGGGCTTCGAACCCGAGTCGACGACGTCGGGCCTCGATTGGATAGCTACAGAAATAGAAAAAGGCCGCACCCTCGATCAGATCGTTGCGGACATCGAAAAAGAAATGATCTCACGCATTCTGCGCGTCACCGAGGGGAACCAGTCGCAGGCCGCGCAACGCCTGGGAATCAAACGGGGCACGCTGCAATACAAAATGAAAAATTACGGATTAGCCTGAAGCTGGCGACTGCTACGGTTTGTAATAGAGCACCCACACCTTGTAACCCGGCACGCCGGCCGGGGCTGTTATACTAACCTCTATATCTCCGCCATTCGATGTCGTTCCGTCGTATTCGACGATATCGGCGCCGAAGCCCAGCATTCCGAGTGCGATGGCATTGACGGGCGCCTCACTGTAACTCTGACGCCGCAGGCCGTCGATGCCGGAAACATCATTTCTGAGCAGAAGGTCGCGGAATCTGTGCGCCTCAGCCGAAAAGCCGGGAAGCGAAGCCGACAGCCCGAGCTCGTCGCAGTACATCGCCAGGATGAACTCGTTGAAGAAGCCTTCCATTCCCGTCGTGGCCGGCACGGCATTGTTCAGCAGAAACGTCGAAATATCCGTGAACCCGCTCACATTGTTGTTCTTTTCGAGCGCCGCGATGGCGGCGTATCCTCCGCACCGCTCGTAGAGATACTGAACGAACAGATAGGACATGCCGTAATTCTCGAGCCCTGAACTGTCTGGCCAGTGATTCAGGGAAACCGTATTCGGCTGTCTCAGGTATGCCGCAACCTGGCTTACAGGAGTCGACATCTTCTGCGTAAATCCATATCCCGCAACCTGCTGGGCCCAGACCGACAGCCCTTCATTGAGCCAGGTCGAGCTCTGAGCGCCTTTCTGATTGGCATAGACCATATGCTGGAACTCATGAGCCAGCACGCCCTTGAAATCATCCGGCTTGTCTTTGGCCCACTGGTCCCAGAGATAAATGATTTCCGTACCGGCAGAGTGCTCCAGCGCGGCATTTGTATCCCGCGGATTAAAATACCCCAGCGTATAAAGTCCGCTCGTATTGCCCTTGTTTATCTGCGGAGTCAGGAAAAGAACAACCCGCGGCTGACTGTCGATGTTTCCTTCCGGATGCTCCTGATGGGCAGCAACGCCATCCCAGCATGCCGTAGCGAGGGTCGCCCGGATCCCATCGAACCAGACCGCGACATTTTCTGCATCCGAAGCGGTCAGAACCGTCTGAGACGCATCAATATATACCAAACAATATGTTCCAGTGGCGGCAAGGGTCCCCGTGGCCAGGACGTCGCTGGCCGCGCTCTCCGGATTGGCACTTGCAAAATCGATCATCCAGAAGGTGGTCGATGCCGGCGGCGTATCGAACGCGCTGGCCCGCACGGACCGGCGCGATGATCGTCCCCGATCGGCCGGATACCACGATCTGATCATCGGTCCGACATCGGCGAATGAACTGGCTGGAAGCGGTTTTGCACGTCTGGTCGCAATGCGCTTCGATGCAGGAAGCTGTGGAATATCCGTTGTCAGCCCACCCATGATCCCGGTGAATATCCAGGAATAACTCCCATTGAGCGCGCTCGATCCATCACCGGATGTGACGGACAGGAATGCAAGTTTTTCTCCGGGTTCAAGGGATGCCAGGTGCAGTGCTCCGCCGTTCGCAACACCCGATCCGAAGTAATCATAGATTCCATAACTGCTCAGCGTCGTGAGGGTCGTATCATATGAAGTCCAGGGAATGGGGTCCGTCTGATATCCATTCACCTCGACTCGTACCGGCGCACTCTGCCCGGCGGGCACGACGTCCACTGCCGGTGCCTTGAATGTGATCTTCGTTTTCGAGATTGAGAGAATCTCGTTTCCCTGCACGATTTTCGAGTCCCCGATGTGCACCTTCGTAACGCTGCTGTCGGGCACGAAATTCTTTCCGTAGAGAGTCAGGGTCTTACCGGGCACGGATCTTCTCGGAGTCAGGTGCACAAGTTCAGGCTGTATGGTGACCGTAACGCTCGACACCCCGTCAATCTGATACTCCGGGCTGATGATCGCAACTTCGAGAACCCCCGTCTCGGCATTGCCCGGCAGCTGAATGCGAAGGTCCTGCCCTGCCGTGGTATATCCGAGAATCGTGCAGTCAAGTCCATTCAGCCTGACCCTGTTTGACGCGGCAATCGGATGAAAATTCCGTCCGTAAAGCGTTACGATGCCATTCGGCTTGGACGTCGGCGGCTGCACTTCTCTGGCAATCGGCTTTGCCGTGAATATGACAGGAGAAATTTCATGAGAATACTCACTGTTGATGATCACCTTGACCTCACCCGTTTCCACTTCGGCGGGCAGAACAATGACAATCACACCGTTATTCCCTGTGTTCCAGTCGAGAATGGATGCTTCCTTCCCGTCAACCGTAACTTTCCCGCGGGTGGTTCCAATTCCGCGGGCTATCACGGAAATCCGGTCTCCGTCCGTTCCGAATGCCGGAGACAGAGAGACGACCTCGAAATCATGAGTTGCCGTCGCCGACGAATCCGTCATGGTGAAATTCACATTTTCGGTGATAATCCCGGACCGGATTCTCACACCCTCCCTGTAAGACGGTGTATACCCCGATGCACGGGCAACCACTTTGTAATCGCCGGCGGTCATGTTCAGCAGGAGGAATCGTCCATCACTCGCTGTAATGGCCTGATGAGTTCCGGCTTCGACGAGAGACTGGTCGATCGGCACGGATGAACTCGATGTCACCACACCGCTTATCCCGCCTGATTCGAGGTCTGTGATCCCCTGCAAACCACCGTCTGAATCATCATTTGTCGGGTTCACCCCACCGCACCCCGCCAGAAAAATCAGTGCACTGAAAAGACAGACCGCAAAAAGATTCTGCACCGAAAAATATTTCTGGGGCACGCTCAAATTCATCATAACTTCCTTGCAGAGCCGGTGTGCATAGTGTAGAAATCCAAAAGAATTCTGACAGATTGCCTATACCCTGTCAAGTTTGGGGCACTTCGTGCCGAAATCTCTAGGGAGAAATTCTGTGTTCACGGTGCCACGTTCCAGAACGACAGGAGATACCTATGAGGCAAACAAACAAATCCACCAATCATTTCAATCTGCTTAAGGGAAGCTGGGCGGCGATTGCCGTTCTGCTCATCCTTGCCGGTGTCGGCACGCTCTTTGCCGACGTCGACGGAGTCACCTTGACGGTCGATACGGATCCCGCCTACACGTCGGGGATCGTATTCAATGGTGGAGCCAAGATTACCCTGAAGGCTGCCTGGACGAAA